>PHBR01000010.1:4339-36575 GCA_002840675.1 Chloroflexi bacterium HGW-Chloroflexi-9 | reverse complement strand
TCCGTCAGCGGCAGCGCCAGCAGCACGCCGCGCGTCACCGCCGCGTCCACCGCACACCGCCCCGCCTCCATGCCCCCGCGGGGCGCGAACCACCGTGCGAGCGGTTCCTCCGCCAGCAGTTCGGAGGCGCGCCGCGCAGCGACGTGGCCGGGCCGAGGGATCGCGTACAGCGCGTACATCGTCACGCGCAGTTCGTCCGCGTCCTCGATCTGCGGCAGCACCTCGGTGAAGAACTGCGCGGGGACGGAGGCGGCCCGCTGGCCCGCCAGGAAGCCCTCGAACGGCGCGCCGGAGGCGGGCGGCATCAGTAGCCGCCTGCCCCGTCCCACCCGGGCTCGGGACGCAGGAGCAGGTCCTGGAACGAGGCGGTCTTGTCCACGAAGCGGACGGTCACGGTGCCGGTGGGGCCGTTGCGGTGCTTCGCCAGGATGATCTGCGCCAGGCCGGTCGGGTGCGCGCCGCCCGGCTGATCCGGGTGCTGGTCCTGCCACTCCTGCGGCTTCAGGTAGATGTCCTCGCGGTAGATGAACATCACGATGTCCGCGTCCTGCTCGATCGAGCCAGACTCGCGCAGGTCGGACAGCATCGGGATGTGCGGCGTGCGGTTCTCCACGGCACGGGACAGCTGCGCAGCGGCGATCACCGGCACGTTCAGTTCGCGCGCCATCTCCTTCAGCGCGCGAGAGATGTGGCTGATCTCGTTCGCACGCGTGTCCGCCCGGCCGGCGCCGTGCAACAACTGCAAGTAGTCGATGATCACGAGGTCCAGGCCGTGGTCGGTCTGCAGACGACGACACTTCGCGCGGATCTCCGGCACCGTCAGCACGGCGGAGTCGTCGATGAACAGCGACGCGCCCGCGAGCAGACCGTGCGAGCGCATCACGCGCGCCTCCTCGGCCTCGGTGTGGCGGCCCAGGCGCAGGCGCGCCATCTCCACGCCGGACTCGGCGGAGAGCATGCGCATCGCCAGTTGCTCACCACCCATCTCCAGCGAGAAGAGCGCGACGGTGCCGTGCTGCCCGACGGCGGCGTTGCGCGCGAAGTTCAGCATCAGGCTGGTCTTACCAACACCGGTGCGGGCCGCGAGGATCACCAGGTCGCCGCGCTTGTAGCCGCCGCCCAGCATCTGGTCCAGGTCCATGAACCCGGTGCGGACGGACTGCACCAGTTCGCCGTCCTCGTCCTCCGCGGGGGCTTCGAGGAATTCGTCCAGCAGGTCGCGCAGGCGCTTGAAGTCGCCCGCTGCTTCCGCGGTGCGCAGGCCCAGGAGCAGCGTCTCCGCCTGGCTCAGGACGTGCTTCACGTCCGGCCCGCCCTGGTAGGCGAGTTGCGCGATCTGGCCGGCCGCAGAGATCAACTGCCGGTAGAGGGAATCGCGCGCCACGATGCGCGCGTGCGCCTCCACGCCCACGGCGGTGAAGTACTTGCCCGCGAGTTCCACGAGGTACGGCTCACCGCCGGCCGCGTCCAGGCGGCCCATGCGGTCGAGTTCGTGTGCAACGGTCGGGATGGTGAGGACTTCGCCACGCTCGGCGACGGCCAGACAGGCCTCGTAGACCCAGCCGTTCTGCTCCCGGAAGAAGTCTTCCTGGCGCACAATCGGCAGGACGCGGGCGTAGGAGTCGTCGTCGAGGAGGAGGGCTGCGATCACCGCCTCTTCGGCGGAGACGTCATGCGGTGGAAGGCCGGAGGCGGGACGCGGCCGCGCCTCCTGGCGGAGTGGAGCGGGCCGGCCATCGAGCACCACGGCGGCCTACCCGTTCTCTCACGATTCAGAGGAGCGTTATTCCTGCTCCTCCGTGCTGTCTTCGGTGCCCGGCTCCGACTCGCCAACAACGATCCGTGCCGCAAGTTGCCCTGCGGCGGCGGCGGCCTGCGCCTGCTTTTCTTCCTCGAGGGAAGCAAGCAGGGCTGCCGCGGCCGCTTCTGCGCCTTCCGGCGCATCCACGTCCACGACCACCACCGCGATCTCCGGCTGAACGTTTCGGCTCAGCCTGATTCCCACGGTGTAGACCCCCACGCGACGAATCGCCTCGGGCAGCAGGATGCGACGACGGTCCAGCTCTTCGCCCAGAATCTCCCCAGCCTTCTGGGCGACGTCAGCATTTGTGACAGAGCCGTACAGTCGTCCCTGCTCTCCGACGCGAACGGCGATTACGAGCGGGGTGCTCTCGAGCTTGCCGACAAGCCCTCGAGCCCGCTCGTCCTCGGACCGCTGCCGCTCCTCCTCGATCTCCCGCAGCCGTTCGGCGCGGGCAAGGACTTGCGCTGTTGCCGGCGCGGCCAGGCCGCGGGGCAACAGATAGTTACGGGCGTAACCCGGGGCGACGTCTTTGACCTCGCCCATGGCGCCCGAACCTTCAACGGTCTCCAGAAACACGACCTTCACGTCGGATGACCCTCTCGGCGTGCCGGAGCCGGGACTGACGCCATCTTCGTTCAGACGGCGACGCCCGGCCCGGGACTTTTCAAGACGTAGTGAGAAGTTTGGCCAAGTTGGACAACGGGTTGTCCAGACTGACCCCCTGTGACGTGGACGAACCGTCGAGCATCACGCCCGACATTCCGTAAGCGCCGCCATCACAGGGTACTCGTGCCGTTACGTCTCGGGCAATCCATGACCCGACGTCGCTCCCCGAACATCGAAGGCGACCTGAACACCGTAGAACTAGCGTTCTTGCCTGTCAAGAACGCTAGTTCTACTATCATCCGCTCGCCAGCCCCCGTTCCGTGGAAGGGACCCCCGCCATGCCGCGACTCGAACGACCGCACTTCGACCCCTCATACGGCATCACCGGCGAGCCGGAGGGCGCCTCCTGGCCGGCTACGGAGGCGAAGCTGGCCGCGTCGAGGAACTACTGGGTCGCCACCACCCGGCGGGACGGCGCGCCGCATGCGAAGCCGGTCTGGGGACTCTGGCGGGACGGCGCGCTCTGGTTCGGCTGCGCGGCGAATTCCGTCACCGGCCGCAACCTGGCGCGCGACCCGCGTATCGCGGTCCATCTCGAGAGCGGCGACGACACCGTCATCCTCGAGGGCCGCGTGCAGGTGATCGCCCCCACGCCCGAACTGGTGCTGGCCTACAACCGCAAGTACGCGCAGCCGGACGACCAGGAGGCGGAGGGTGCCGCGTGGTACCGCTTCGCGCCCTCCGTCGCGCTCACCTGGCTGGAGAGCGACTTCCTGAAGACCGCGGCGCGCTGGGTGTTCAACTAGGGCTCCACGGCGCCTTGGCGTGAGCGGGGCCGATCCACGCCCGCTGGGAACCCCGGGGCGCCCCTCAGCGTCTGAGAGACGGTCGAGAGCGATTTTGATCATCCGCTAAGATGCATTAACCGCTGATCACGCTTCCACACCGGCGGTTGTCGACCCCAGTCTGCCTGCGCAGCGCCCCTGAGCGTTGCCGATCCCGGAGCGTGACCGTGACCGAATCCCGATTTCGCCTCACCCGCCGTCGGCTGCTGGGGGCCGCTGTGGGCCTCGCCGCCGCTTCGGCATTGCCCGGGTCACTCTTCGCCCGCGAGGCCACCAGCCCGGCGACCACGCGCATCCCGCGGCTTGCCGGCACCCGTCCACGTCACCTGGCGTGGGTGTGGCAGTTCCGCCACGACGGGGACCCCGTGGCGATCCGCGACACCCTCGCCGCGCACGGCCTCGGCGTCGTCCTCAAGACGCACGATGGCGCGCAGTGGATGTCGCGCTACGACCCCACGGACAACGCCATCAAGGGACCGAAGAGCGTGGAGCAGTTCGCACGGTTCTTCGAAGACGGCGGCGTCCCCTTCCACGCCTGGGCCGTAGTGAAAGGCTCGAACGTGGAGCGCGAGGCGGAACTGGCGTCCGCCGTGCTGGACGCCGGCGCCCGCAGCCTGTTCCTGGACCTGGAGGCGCACGCGGGCTTCTGGGTGGGCACCACCGATGACGCCACCGAGTACGGCGAGCGCCTGCGCGCGCTCCAGCCGTCCGCGCGTCTGTCCACATCGATCGACCCGCGTCCGTGGGAGATCGACCGCATCCCGCTGGCGGAGTTCGCCGCGTTCACGGACGAGATCTCGCCACAGGTGTACTGGGGCATGTTCGGCTCGAAGGCGAACCTCGTGAAGTACGCGCTCGCCGGCGACATCCCGGATGAGTCCGGCGTCACCCCCGCGTTCGTGCTCGCCTCCGCGATGCGGAAGCTGGAGGCGTTCGCGCTCCCGGTCCACCCGATCGGCGACGGCACAGTGCTGCGCGACCCGGCGTGGCCGGAGTTCCTGGAGCAGTCCTACGGCGCCCGCGCCGATGCCGTCTCCGTCTGGCGCTACGGCGTCGTCGAGCCAGCAATCTGGGAGTTCCTGCGCGACAACCCGCCGCGCGCCGGCTTCGAGATCTACGTCGTCCAGCCGGGCGACTCGCTCGGGCGGATCGCAGCGCGCTACGGCACCACCGTCGAGGAAGTCGCCGCCGAAAACGAGATCACGAACCCGAACCTGATCCACGTCGGAATGGAGTTGCGCGTCCCGAGCACCGGTAGTGCGGGGGCCCCGTCCGGCACAACCTCGACACCCCCCGCCGCGACCTCGGGCGGGACGTACACGGTGCAGTCCGGCGACACGCTGGGACACATCGCGGAGCGCCTCGGCGTCAGCACCGCGCGACTGCAGGAGGCGAACGGGCTCACGAACCCGAACGCCCTCCACATCGGGCAGGTGCTGATCGTCCCGTAGGCCGTGCCGCGCTAGATCTGGGCGATGATCTCGTCCAGCCCGGTCTCCCAGGCGTGCGTGGCGTCCGCCATGGCGACATCGATCGGCCCGAGGCGCAGGCGGTCGCCACCGACCACCCCCAGCACCGTCGCCGGCACGCCCGCGGCCTCCGCGAGCGCCGCCACTGCCCCCGGCTCCGCCGTCGCGACGAGGAAGCGCGACTGCGCCTCGCCGAACAGCGCCCCATCCAGCCGGTCGCCAACCTCGATGCCCGCGGCGTCGATCCCCGCGCCCGCGGCGATGCACATCTCCGCCAGCGCCACGGCCAGGCCACCGTCTGCCAGGTCATGCGCCGCCGTCAGGCGGCCGGTGCCATGCAGCGTCAGGACCGCGTCCTGCACCCGTGCCTCGTGCGCGAGGTCGATCCTCGGCCGTCCGGCAAGCCGAGCAAGCGCCAGCCACTGGTACTCCGACCCGGCCAACGTGGCGGCTCCCTGGGGCACGTCCGCCCCGAGCAGGACGATGCTGTCGCCGACGTTCGGGCGGATCGTCAGCCGCGTCGTCACGTCCTGCAGGATGCCAACCATGCCGATCGAGGGCGTCGGCAGCACCGAGCCGCCGGGCGCCTCGTTGTAGAGCGAGGCGTTGCCGGAGATCACCGGCGCGTTCAGCACGCGCGCTGCCTCCGACAGGCCGATGATCGCCTCCTCCAGCTGGTAGGCGATCTCCGGCTTCTCCGGGTTGCCGAAGTTCAGGCAGTCGGTCAACGCCGCCGGCCGGGCGCCGGTCGCCACCACGTTGCGGGCCGCCTCTGCGACCGCGATCGCGCCGCCGGCGCGCGGGTCGAGCACGACCATGCGGCCGTTGCAGTCGGTGGAGACGGCGATGCCTCGGCGGGACTGCTTCAGCCGCAGCACCGCCGCGTCGCCGCCGGGGCGGACCACAGTGTTGTTCTGCACCTGGTGGTCGTACTGCCGGTAGATCCAGCGGCGGCTCGCGAGGTTCTCGGAGCCCAGCAGCCGGAGCAACGCGCCGGAGGCGTCCGTGACGTCCGGCTGCGCGGCGAGGTCCTCATTCTGGATGCGGTCGAGGTCGGCGGGGCGCACGCCGATCGGCGGGTACTGCGGCGGGTCCACCAGGATGCCGATCGGGATGCGCGCGACCACCTGATCGCCGTCCTTGATCGTCGCCATCCGGTCGTTCGTGACCACACCAATGACGTCGGCGTGCAGTTCCCAGCGGCGGAAGTGGGCGAGCACATCGTCCAGGTGCTCCCGCTTCGGGATCACCAGCATCCGCTCCTGCGACTCAGACAGCATCACCTCATACGGCGTCATGCCCTGGGCGCGGCGCGGCACACGCGCGACATCGATCTCGATCCCGGTGCCGGCGCGGTTCGCCGCCTCCACCGCGGAGGAGGTGAGCCCGGCCGCGCCGAGGTCCTGGAGGCCCTCGATCCAGTCCTTGTGCTGCTCGGCCAGTTCGCAGCACGCCTCCATCAGCAACTTCTCCATGAACGGGTTACCCACCTGCACGGCGGGCCGGCGCTCACTCGAGTCCGCGGCCAGTTCGACAGACGCGAACGTCGCGCCGTGGATGCCGTCGCGGCCGGTGTCCGCGCCCACGAGGACGAGCGGGTTGCCGACGCCGGCAGCAGACGCGGAGAGCAGATGCTCGCGCCGCCCAATGCCCACGCACATCGCGTTCACGAGCGGGTTGCCGGAGTAGGCCGGGTGCATTTGCACCTCGCCGCCCACCGTGGGCACGCCGATGCAGTTTCCGTAGCCGCCGATGCCCGCCACCACCCCGCGGAACAGCCGGCGGTTGGCGCGCTCGGTCAGCGGCCCGAAGCGAAGCGAGTCGAGCAGCGCCACCGGGCGCATGCCCATCGCGAAGATGTCGCGGAGGATGCCGCCGACACCGGTCGCCGCGCCCTCGTACGGTTCGAGCGCGCTCGGGTGGTTATGTGACTCCATCTTGAAGACGGCCACCCACCCATCACCGAGGTCGATCGCCCCGGCGTTCTCCTCGCCCGCCTTGGTCAGGACGTATGGGCCGGTCGAGGGGAAGTGGTGGAACAGCGGCCGTGAGTGCTTGTACCCGCAGTGCTCCGACCAGAGCGCCCCGGCCATGCCCAGTTCGACATCGGTCGGCTCACGGTCGAGGAGGTCGAGCAGCCTCGCGTATTCGTCGCGGGACATCGCGACCTGCTGCAAGACGTGGTCGTCGACGGGCATGCACGCACCCTCGGAGGCAGGTCGGGGAGGAGATACGTCGAGCGTAGCAGCGGGCGGACGCAGGCGGGAGTCAGGTGCGCGGGTTCCGCGCCTAGACGCGAGCCCCGACGGCCGCCAGCGCGGAGCGCCAGATCGCGTTGCCGTCCTCGTTCCCCAGCAGCGCCTCGCAGGACCGCTCCGGGTGCGGCATCAGTCCCAGCACGTTGCCGCGCTCGTTGAGGATCCCGGCGATGCCGTGCACGGAGCCGTTCGGATTCGCCTCGGGCGTCACCCGGCCGTCCAGCGTCCCGTAGCGGAACGCGATGCGGTCGCTGTCCTCCAGCATCCGCACGGTCGCCTCGTCCGCCGTGTAGCGACCCTCGCCGTGTGAGACCGGGGTCATGTAGCCGCGGTCGGCGTCCAGCCCGCTCGTGAAGGGCGAGGTCTGATTGACCGGCACGATGTAGGCGTCCTGACAGCGGAACTGGAGCGACTCGTTCCGCATCAGTACGCCGGGCAGCAAGCTGGCCTCGCAGAGGATCTGGAAGCCGTTGCAGATGCCGATGACCAGCCCGCCCGCCTCCGCGTGGCGCCGGACCGCCTCCATGATCGGGGAGAAGCGCGCGATGGCCCCGCAGCGCAGGTAGTCGCCGTACGAGAAGCCGCCGGGCAGGACGACCAGTTCGTCCGGGGCGATCTCCGTCTCGCGGTGCCAGACCCGACGCGACTCGATGCCGACTTGCTGGAGCGCCCAGACACAGTCGCCATCGCTCCAGGTGCCGGGAAACACGAGGACTGCGGCACGCATCGGCGGCTCCATGGTCGAGGGGGGAGGCGAGACCACGAGTATAGACGGGGCCCCGCCTGCGCTCACCCGGTCGACGGCTAGATGTCGTCCTCGCCACGCACGGGACGGTCGGGCTGGCGGGACGTCGGACGCGGGAGGGCCGGCTGTGACGGCGGGGCCGGCGCGGGTGCCGCCGTCGCAGCCTCGATCGCGGGGGGCGCGGCCGGAGTGCGGCGCGCCTCGATCTCCCGTTTCGTCGGCTGCGGGTACTCCACGCGCGGGTGGTACACGGCACCGAGCGCGAGCGTGAACGACTCGACGACGACCCGGAGGTCGCGCAGCGACAGGTCGCACTCGTCGAACTGGCCCTCCTCCAGGCGCTCGCGGACCACCGCCTCCACGATCTCGCGGATGCGGTCGCCCGATCGGTCCGGCGCGGCGCGCACGGTCGCCTCGCACGAGTCGGCCAGCATCACCAGCGCCGTCTCCCGGCTCTGTGGTTTCGGGCCGGGGTAGCGGAACAGGTCCGGGTTCACCTCAGGATCCACCTCCGCCGCGCGGCGGTAGAAGAACGCAACGAGGCGCGTGCCGTGGTGCTGAGGGATGAACTGCACGACCGCCTCCGGCAGGCGGTGCTTCCGCGCCAGCTCCACGCCGGCAGTCACGTGCAGCATGATCACGCGCGACGACTGGAGAGGGTCCAGCGCCTCGTGCGGGTTGGCGCTATCGCCGAAGTTCTCCACGAACAGGGACGGCGCGTGGAGCTTCCCGATGTCATGGTAGTAGGCGCCGACACGCACGAGGAGCGCGTCCGCGCCGATGCGGTCTGCCGCGCGCTCGGCCAGGTTGCCGACCAGCATCGAGTGCTGAAAGGTGCCGGGGGCTTCGTCCTGGAGACGGCGGAGTAGCGGGTGGTTGAGCTGAACCAGTTCCATCAGTTCGACGCGCGTGATGATCCCGAACGGGCGGCTGAGCAGCACCACCACTCCGACCGCCAGCAGCGCCGCGAAGATCCCGCCGATCGCCGTCGTGCCGGCGATCCACACGGCATCCAGCCACTCCCGGTCCGGATCCAGGAACAGGACCGCCGCGGCGCCCAGCGCGGCAGCGGCAGCGGCAGCCAGCCCAGCGCCCAGGTAGCCCTGCAGCCGCTCGATGCGCGCCACTGAGTACGCTCCCGCCAGCCCCCCCGCACCGGTCGCGAGCAGCAGTCTGACCGTCTCAAGTTGCGAGGCGACGCCGGACCAGCCGAACACGGGGACGGACGTGGAGATGAACCCCACCAGCGCCGCCAGCAGCCCGGCGATCAGGACCGCGGAGCCGATATCGAGCAGGACTGCCGCCGCGATCGGCGCTGCGGCCAGCGGCAGCGCGTGCGCCAGGAACAGCCGGTCTGAGTCCGGCACGGTCAACGTCAGCGAGAACTTCGCGATCGCGACCGGGGCCACCAGCAACATGACGAACAACACGCGCCGCCCCGCCCCGCCGCGGATCGAGGGCGGACGCACGGTCAGCACGTGCGCGCCCAGCGCCGCGCCGGCGAGCAGGGCCGCGATCGCCGCACTCGTGATCGCCGACCGCGTCGCCGTGTCCTGCTTCAGCCCCAACCGCTCAATCGCCTCCACACCGGCCTCATCAATCGGCGTGCCGGCCGGGATCACGACCTGTCCGGCGGTGTAGGCCGCCACCACGGGCGGCGTATTCGCGCGCGCCTCGCGGCGCAGCGCCTCGGTGCGCTCTTCCGAGACGATGAGCGTCGGCACGACCAGCGGATCCATGAGTTCGGTCAGCGCCAGTGCTTCGTCCACGCTCAGCAGGGGAGAGATGAAGCCGGAGGCGCGGGTGCGGGCGGCGGCGGTCTCCTCCGGCCCCACGGCGCCAGTCAGCGTGCGCGAGAGCGCGTTCTGCGCCTCGGTCTGCAGCGCGACCCAGCGCTGCGGCTCAGCCGCGGCCAGTACGGAGGCGGACGCCTCCGACAGGCTCGCGCCCGGGATCGCGCGGATCTGCGTCTCGCGAGCCGAAGCGGAGAGCCCTGTGTCGTTCCGCTGTTGGCTGATCGCCTGCATGATCCGATCGAGTTCGGCCAGCTGCCGGTCGCGGATCTCCGGATCCAGGATCAGGACCTCCCGGATCACGGAGGCCGCCTGCTCCCGCACCTGTGCCGTCCGCACCACCGACTCGTACGACAGGTCCCGAGGCGCCGCGATCGGCTGGTCGAGCGTGACGCCCACCTCCAGGCGCTGCCCGCCGGGGTACCAGGGGAAGAGCACCGCAAAGAGCGCCACGCTGGCGAAGACGGCCACGGTGAGCGCCGCCCGGCCACGCGGGTCGCCGGTGTTCTCTGGGGTGAAGGGCAGGGAGCGGGTAGCCATCGGGGTGATGCCGGCGTCGGGCCGGGCGGTCAGCCGCCCAGCAGTTCGCGCGCGATCTGGTTCACCCGCCCGCCGTCCGCGCGTCCAGCGACCTTCGCGATCAGCGGCCGCATGATCTTGCCGACGTCGCCCGCGCCGGAAGCGCCGGTCTCCGTGATCACGCCGCGCGCCAGGTCGCGGATCTCGTCGTCGCTCAACTGCGTCGGGAGGAAGGTGGTGATGACCTCCAGCTCCTGCTGCTCTTTCGCGGAGAGGTCGGAGCGGCCGGCCTTGTCGTACTCGGTGATCGAGTCGCGGCGCTGCTTCGCCTCCTTCTGGAGGACACGGATCGTGTCGGCGTCCTCAAGGAGGCGGCCCGCCTCGATGCGTGCGTTCTCGAGCGCGGCGATGAGTAGGCGCAGCGCGTCGCGGCGGACGGTGTCACCCGCCTTCCACGCAGTGGTCATCTCGGTGCGAATGGTCTCCTGGATCGACATGCGGCCTCCCGGATCGGGGCGATGCGCCAGAGACACCTCGCCCCGGCGCGTCGGCCGGGGCGGGTCGATGGGCGACTACGCCGCAGTGCGACGCGCCTGGCGGATGATCGCCTTGCGCATCTTGCGGCGGCGGGCCGCTTCCTTCTTCTTGCGACGCTCGGACGGCTTCTCGTAGAACTCGTGCCGGCGCGCGTCGGTCAGGATCCCGTCGGCCTGCACCCGCTTGTTGAAGCGCCGCAGCGCGGACTCCAGGGACTCAGAGTCGCCGACGTAGACTTCGCTCACTCGTACCACCCCCGCCAGCGGGCCTCGCCCGCCGGTCACTTGCTCTGGTCAGGCGCCCATCACAGGCGCGCATCAGACATCGTATGGAGCCTCTGCGCCGGAGGTCAATCGCGGCGACGCCCCTCACCCCCCACAGACACAGCGACGCGGCCGGAGGGCCGCGTCGTGCGGTGCCTGAGTGTCAGGCTAGTCGGCGGAGGGGAGCACCTTCGGCTGGAGCTCTTCCATCCCGCGACCGTTCACGTTCAGGTTGCAGTCACCTGGCTTGATGCAGAGCACCTCAACGCCGGAAACGTCGTCCTTGTAGCGCTTACCCAGTGCAACAGCCATCTGGCGCCTCCTACAGCTGCTCGAGCGGCGTCTCGCCGCAGCGAAGTTCGGCGTCTTCAGCGCCCTTAGTAACAATGAACTCGGCGCCGCAGTCTGGGCACCGGTACCGCTTACCGGTCGTCGCAGCCATTCGTCTCCCCCTCTTGTCCCTCAGCGAGCATTCCCGTGGGGCGGCATCCGATCGCCCGGACGCCCCGCCCGCTAGGGCTCAACCGTCATGATGTATTCGACCAGCGCGTGGATCTCGTCGTCCGTCAGGCCGGCCGCCCGCCAGGACGGCATCGCCGTGCCGGCACGGCCCTCCACGACCGTCGTGAAGTAGAAGTCCGCCGACTGCGTCAGTACCGATGGCGTCAGCGCCGGACCGATCAGGCCCTCGCGCTTCTGGCCGTGGCAGGTAGCGCAGGTCGCCAGGAAGAAGTCCGCCACCGGCAGACCCTGGACGGTCGGGCCGGCGGGGGCGGGCGTCCCGTCACCCGGGACCGGCGTCGGCTCGCCGTCCACGGGAGCAGCCGCCAACGGGTCACGCTCGTAGAACTCCTTGGCAGTCAGCGCGTTGAACTGGCCACAGTTCTTCGTGGTCAGGGACAGCGCGGCCGGATCGGAGATCAGGATGTCCGCCGCCGTCGTCGGAGGATCGGTCGCGATGTCGTGCTCGTGCCCGAGTTCCTCCACGAGGTCCCAGCGGCCGGCGGTGATCATGGTCACGAGGTAATCGATCTGCGTGTCCGACAGTGGCCCGCCGTAGTGCTCCGACCAGACCGGCATGGCGGTGTTGGTGCGCCCGCAGGAAATCGTGTTGAACAGGAAGTCGTGGACCGCGCGCGCTTCGCCCTCCGGCGTGGCCGGCGCACCATACGAGTTCGTCTCGCCCAGGATCAGGAACGAGGTGCGGTTGAGGGCCGGCGCAATGCCGCCTTCCTCCCCGCCCAGGCCCATGAGCCCGTGGCAGCTGCGGCAGTTCGCGACGAACAGGGCCGCGCCGCGGTGGGCGAGCAACTCGTCCTGGCGCTCGGTCGCACTCTCGGCGCGCGGCACCTCGTAGAGGATGTACCCGCCGAACGTCGCGAAGGCCAGGAACAGGAGCCCGATCATCACGTTGACCTGTTTGCTCGTGTTCATCCGCTCACCACTCTCCGCGCCGCGGTGTTCTTGATTCTGCCGTGATCGAGACTAGGCCGGCAGCAACGGATGCTGGACCGCCCGCTCGGGGTTGTTAGCGCCACCCGGGGTGACCGAGCCCGTCTGAACCGTGATGTTCCCCGCGGCGTCGATCTCGATCGCCATGGTGTCCATGGACCGCGGCGCCGGGCCGAACACCCGGATACCGGCCTTCGTGTAGGTCGAACCGTGGCAGGGGCAGCGGTACCAACCCGCGTCGCCCTCGTAGGAGAAACTCTCGCGCCACGGCACCGTGCAGCCCAGGTGCGGGCACTTGCGCCAGAGCGCCAGCAGGCCGTCCGCCCCGCCAGAACCACCGGGCCGGGTCTCGTCCGGCGACAGGTTCGCCATCCAGAACTGACCCTCGGAGTTCGCCTTCGGCTCGCCACCCTTCGGGAAGTCCTTCACGTTCCCCGCGGGGACCGGGCCACCAAAGCCCTTCACGTTCCGCGGGTAGAGGAAGTCGAGCAGCAGGCCGACGCTCCCGAGGAGCGTGATGCCCAGGCCGCCCCAGAAGGAGGCGCGAATGAAGTTCCGTCGCGACAGGTCGCGGTCGATCGGCGAGACAGCCGTCAGCGGCAGCGTCTCCGCATCGGCGACTTCCGTCTTGCGGCTGGCCAGTGCCGCCTTCCATGCGTCGGTCGGCGACTGGCTGCTGGGTTCGTTCGACACGTTCGCGTCCCTCCGCGTCCGACCGTCGCTTAGTGCGAGGGGTCAGCGAAAATGGTGTACGGCACCAGGGCCAGGCCTTCGCCTCGGAAGTAGGTGCCGACAATCGTCAGCGTCACGTACACAGCGATGAAGCCAGAGAACTGCAGGACCATGTGATCCCGCTTCGTCTGGGCGATCTTCAACTTGTGCGCCACCAGCGACAGGAGGATCGGCAGGCCGACCATCGTGTTGACTGGGATGAACTGCTCCACGATGAAGCCGGGGATATTCCAGTCCAGCTCGATCTTGGGCAGCCCCAGGAGATCGAGGCGCAGCACGTTGCCCAGCGGCACGTCCAGCGTCCATGCCGGCCAGTTGATCTCGTTCTGGATGCCGCGGAGGCCGCGCATGAAGTTGAGCTGCTCCGGCCAGGAGTCCTTGCCGGCGATCATCTCGAAGAGCTGAATGTGCTTCGACTCATCGTAGAAAATCAGCAGGGTCGTGCCGATGGCGCCGACCGCCGCGCCGACCCTCAGGTTCAGCCACGCGCGAGGCGTCGACAGCCACTCGCCCTGGCCCTCGGGCGTGTTGTCCCAGTACGGGATGGCGCCGAGCGCGATGAGGGCGACCGTGGGCACCACCACACCGGCAAGTGCCGGGTGCATGTGGAGCAGCAACTCCTGCAGGTTCAGGAAGTACCACGGGGCCTTGGACGGGTTCGGCGTCACCGCCGGGTTCGCCCGGTCCAGCAGGATGGAGTCCACCATCACCGCCAGGCCCACGATCAGGATCGTGAACAGGACGGCGCAGATGAACTCGATGAATACGAGATCCGGCCAGACCAGCAACTCTTCTTCACGGGCACGGCGCTGACGCGCCTTGACCGCTGCGGAGGCGGGTTGAGCCTGGGTCTGTGGTGCGGCTGCCATCGTCGCTTCCTTCCGGCTCTACCTACAGCGGGCGGGCGAGGCCGCCGTCGCGGCGGATGCGCCAGAAGTGGACCATCATGAAGACCGCCGCCAGCAGCGGCAGCCCGATGACGTGGAGGGCGTAGAACCGCGTCAGCGCGGCCTGACCCACCTGGAAGCCACCGACCAGGATGAACCGGTTCGGCTCACCCAGCAGCGGGGCGGAACCCACCATGTTGGTGCCGACCGTGATGGCCCACAGGGCCAGCTGGTCCCACGGCAACAGGTAGCCGGTGAACGAGAGCAGCAGGGTCAGGACGAGCAGAACGACGCCGACCACCCAGTTGAACTCCCGGGGGGGCTTGTACGCGCCGGTGTAGAACACCCGCATCATGTGCATCAGGACGGTCAGCACCATGCCGTGCGCCATCCAGCGGTGCATGTTGCGCATCAACTGGCCGAAGCGGACGTCCGTCTCCAGCGCCAGGATGTCCGTGTACGCGCGGTCCACGGAGGGGACGTAATAGAACATCAGCAGCACGCCGCTGATGGTCAGGCCCAGAAAGAGGAAGAACGAGAGGCCACCCAGGCAGAACGTGTGGGTGATCTTGACGTGGGTGCGGTGGATACGGGTCGGGTGCAGGTGCAGGAAGACGTTGGTCGCCACTGCCAGCATCTGGTTCCGCGGGGTGTTCGGGTACCCGGAACGGAAGATCGAGCGCCACAGACGGTTTCCGAAGATCGCGTCGTAGAGCCGGTCACCCATCGAGCGGCCCTGCGGTCGTTCCGTCGCGGCCATCAGCACTTCCTCGTCACTACGCCGGACTCACGTCCGGCACCCCCGCCAGCAGCGCGATCACGCCTGACTAGGCTTCCCACCACTTGCCGAGCACGGTCATCACGGCCAGCCCACCAACGAAGGTGAAGAAGACAGCGAGCAGTTCCAGGCCCTCGCCCATTCCCAGCATTGCTGCCTCCTCGCGGTACACGCCTCTTCGGCCGACACACAGCCGCCACCGCAGCGGGGCTGCGGGGCCGGGGCGAATGTAACGAGCGGGCAAGGATACGGTCAACGTTCCCCGCCCCCGGGGAACACCAAGTTCGAGCCTGCGGGTATCACGCCCGAAATCGGAGGGTGGCGGGACTGAACCTGCGGAAGCCCATCCGGTGACGTCGACCGGCCTTATCGACCCGCCACCCGGGGCACGCCGCCCCGCTTCAGCCGCCAGATACCCGAGAGGTCCTCGCGCGCCGTCTTGATGATCTTCACGCGCGTATCCGGGTCTTCCACCCAGTGCACCGGCACCTCGCGCAGGCGGTAGCCGTTGACCTGGGCGATCCACAGCAGCTCCGTGTCGAAGAACCACTGCGTGTCCCGCACCAGGGGCACCAGCGCCCGGGCTGCCTCCCGGCTGATCGCCTTGAACCCGCACTGGGCGTCCGTGACCCGCAGACCGGCGATACGGTTGAGGATGAACACGTAGGAGCGGCTGATGAACTCCCGCTTGGCGGAGCGGGTGGTCTGGGAGTCACGGTGGAGCCGTGTCCCGTAGGCCAGGTCCACCTCCCCGGCCGCGATCGGGTCGACCATCGCCGGGAGGTGGGCCAGGTCCGTGGACAGGTCCACGTCCATGTAGGCCATCACGTCCGCCTCGGTCGTGAGCCAGGCGGTGCGCAGAGCGATGCCGCGGCCCTTCACCGGGATGTCGAGCGCCGCCACCCGGCCCGGGAAGCGGCCCTCCAGCCCCCGGGCGACCTCCAGCGTGCCGTCCGTGGAGGCGTTATTCGCCACCACGACCCGCCACTGGTGCTCCGGGTGGGCATCCGCGAACGCCAGCACGCGCTCCACGCTGCCCGCCAGCACGTGCTCTTCGTTGTAGCAGGGGATCACCAGGTCCACGGTCGCCATCTGCGTTACCCCTCTTCGCGCACCGGGCGCCGGCTAGTGACGGAAGTGCCGGACGCCGGTGACCACCAGGGAAACGCCCTCGCGGTTGGCGGCCTCCACGGAATCCTGGTCCCGGATAGAGCCGCCGGTGTGCGCCACCAGCGTACAGCCGGCGCTGGCGGCCACCTCCAGCGTGTCCGGGAACGGCAGGAAGGCGTCCGTGGCGCAGACGGCGCCGCGAGCACGCTCGCCCGCCTGCTCCTTGCAGAGGCGGGCGCTGCCCACGCGGTTCGGCTGGCCGGCGCCCATGCCCACCAGCACGCCGTCCTTCACGAACACCACGCCGTTGGACTTCACGTGCTTGCAGATGTTCCAGGCGACCCGTAGGTCCGCGATCTCAGACGCCGTCGGCTGCCGCTCGCTCACCACCTGGAAGGTGGCCTCGCTCTCGAAGGAGACATCGGCGTTCTGCACCAGGACGCCCCCGCGCACGCTCTTGAACTCGACGCGCTCGCGCCGGGCGTCGCCGATCGGCGCCTCCAGGATGCGGAGGTCCTTCGACTTCTTCTTGAGGTGCTCCAGCGCGTCCGGCTCGTAGCCCGGCGCGATCACGATCTCGTAGAACATGCGCGTGTCGCCGTCAGACGGGCTGCGCACCTCGCGTAGCGCCTCCGCCAGCGCCATGTCCACCACCCGGTTCACCGCCACGATCCCGCCGTAGGCAGACACGAAGTCGCCCTCCGTCAGCGCGCGCTCGTAGAGCGAGGCGACCGAGGCGTCCCCCGCCGCGAAGCAGGCCGGGTTGGTGTGCTTGATGATCGAGATCGCCGGCAGGTCAAACTCGGCGACGGAGTTGAAGGCGGCGTCCGCGTCCAGGATGTTCACGTACGACAGCGCCTTGCCGTGGTGCTGCGTCAGTCCGCCGATGCCCTCCACGGGCGTGCGGACGGAGTCCCAGGTGTAGAAGGCGCCCTGCTGGTGCGGGTTCTCGCCGTAGCGGAGCACCTCGCGCCGGGTCATGCCGAAGGTCAACTGCTCGGGGAACAGATCCGCCTCGTCCCGCAGGTACTCGGCGATGGCCGTGTCGTAGTGGGCGACGTGCTGGAAGGCCTTCGCCGCCAGCCGACGGCGCGTGTTCGCGTCCACCCCCACGGGGTCGCCGTTCGCCGCGCGCAGCGCCACCAGGATCGAGGTGTAATCGCTCGGGTCGATCAGCGGGATCACCCACGGGTGGTTCTTCGCGGAGGCCCGGATCATTGTCGGCCCGCCGATATCGATCTCTTCGAGCGCCTGCGCCAGCGTCGGCGAGCCCTTCGTGACGGTCTCGACGAACGGGTAGAGGTTCCCCGCCATCAGGTCGATGTTCGGGATGTCGTAGCGCTGGACGTCCGCCTCGTCCTCCGCCAGCCCGCGCCGGTAGAGGAGGCCGCCGTGCACCTTCGGGTGCAGCGTCTTCACGCGCCCGCCGAGCATCTCCGGGCTGCCGGTGAGGTCCGCCACCTGCGTGATCGGTAAGCCCGCGTCGGCGATCGTCTTCGCCGTGCCGCCGGTCCCCACGAGCTCCCAGCCCATGTCGTGGAGCCCGCGCGCGAACTCCACGATGCCGGTCTTGTCGTAGACCGCGAGGATCGCCCGTCGCGTCATCTTCGCCCGCCCTCTCGCCTGTGCGTGCCCGCTAGCCCCGCCGGGGCAGCCCGCGGATCGCCTCGCCATCTTCACGCGGCACGACCGAGCCGATGCGCCACGACCCGGGGATCGCGTCCAGCACCGCCTGCGCGTCGGCCTCCGCCACGGCCAGGATCATCCCCACGCCCATATTGAACGTGCGGAACATTTCCGCCTCGTCGACGTTCCCTGTCTGCCGGATCAGGTCGAACAGCGGCGGAACCTGCCAGGAGGCGCGGTCCACCTGCCCCGCTACGCCCTCCGGGAGCACCCGTGGGAGGTTCCCGGGGATGCCTCCGCCGGTGATATGCGCCACACCCTTCACATAGGGCAGGGCGGGCCGCAGGAGCGGCCAGAAGGCGGGGTGGGGCGCGGTCAGCGCCTCGCCCAGCGTCCCGCCCAGTTCTTCGTATCGCTCGTTCAGCACCTTGCGGTCGTGCTCGTCGCCCAGGCCCTTGCCCAGCGCCCACACCTCCCGCACGAGCGAATATCCGTTTGTCATCGGCCCGTTCGAGGGCAGCGCGACCAGCGCGTCCCCGGCGGTGATGGTGGAGCCGTCGATTGCGCCGTCGCGCTCCACGGCGCCGACCACGAACCCGGCCAGGTCGAAGTCGCCGGGCTTGTAGATATCCGGCATGTCCGCGGTCTCGCCGCCGATCAACGCCACCCCGTTCTGGCGGCACGCCTCCGCGATGCCCTCCACCAGTTCAACGCGCTGCGCGGCGGGCAGGCCATTCGTGGCGATGTAGTCCAGGAAGAACAGCGGCTCCGCGCCCACCGTGATCAGGTCGTTCACGTTGTTATTCACGATGTCGTGGCCGGCGAGGCGGATCGTCCCCAGCGTGGCGTGCAGGAGCACCTTCGTCCCCACGCCGTCGGTTGTCGCCACCAGCACCGGGTCGCGGAAGCGCGCCCCCAGGTGAAAGAGCCCGGCGAAGCCGCCGGAGCGGCCCATGACCTGCGGGCCGTGGGTCGTGCGCGCGATGGCGCCGAAGCGCTTCGCGATCGCCTCGCGCGCGTCGAGATCGACGCCGGAAGCGGCGTAGGTGATCGAGGGGCGGGCCTCGTCGCTCATCGGGAGGGCTCGCTCGGACGGGGAGGTCGGGATGGTGCCGGGGTCGGCGGTTCCGGCAGGCTCACGGTAACGCCGGACGGGGCTACGTGCGCCCGGAGCCGGCGGGCGTCTGGAGCATGGAGAGCGGGTGCATGACCGGCTCCGGCACGGATCGCGGGATCTCGTGGTCCGGGCGCTGCGCCTCGTCCTCCAGCGCGAACTTGTCGAACTGGAGCGGCACCTCGGAGGGGTACTGGCCGGAGAAGCAGGCCGTGCAGTGCTGGCCCGGGCCCAGGTTGGTCGCCCAGATCGTACCTTCGAGGGAGAGGTAGCCCAGCGAGTCGGCGTTGATGTACTCGCGGATCTCTTCCAGGCTCATGTTCGCCGCGATCAACTCGCCGCGTGTGGCCATGTCCACGCCGTAGAAGCACGGATGCGTGATCGGCGGCGCCGTGATGCGCATATGGACTTCCAGCGCCCCGGCATCGCGAAGCATCTTCACCACGTGCGGCGTCGTGGTGCCGCGGACGATCGAATCGTCCACCACCACCACCCGCTTCCCCTCCAGCACCTCGCGGAGCGGGTTGAACTTCATCTGGACGCCGCGCTCGCGGATGCGCTGGTCGGGCTGGATGAACGTGCGGCCCACGTAGCGGTTCTTGACCAGGCCCTCCGCGTAGGGGATGCCGGAGGCCCGCGCGTAGCCAATGGCAGCGGCGGTCGCCGAGTCCGGGACGCCGATCACCAGGTCCGCCTCCACCGGGTGTTCCTCCGACAGCCGCGCGCCCATGCGCCCGCGTACCGGGTGGAGCAACTGTCCCGAGACCCGAGAGTCCGGGCGGGCGAAGTAGGTGAACTCGAACAGACAGAGCGCCTGCGACTCCTTGCCCGACGTCATCGTCAGCGGCTCGCCGAGCGGGAAGGAGGAGGTCATGCCGTCCCGGTCGATGCGCACAACCTCGCCGGGGCGTACGTCGCGGAGGAACTCGGCGCCCAGGTGGTCCAGCGCGCACGTCTCGGAGGCGATGATGTACCCGTGGCCGTTCAGGCGGCCAATGCTCAGGGGGCGGATGCCCAGGGGGTCACGCACGGCGTAGACCGCGTCGTGCGTGAGGATCGTCAGCGAGTACGCGCCGTTCGCCCGGCGCATCAACTGCGCGAAGCGGGCGTTCCAGTCCTCGCCGTCGCCGTCGATCAGGATGCGGCCCAGCACCTCGGTGTCGCTGGAGGTCTCGAACGTGAGCCCACGGTCGAGCAACTCCTCGCGCATCACGTCCGCGTTCACCACGTTGCCGTTGTGCGCGATCGCCAACTCGCCATGCTGCCCCTTCAGGTGGAAGGGCTGCGCATTGCCGATGGTGCTGGATCCGGTGGTGGAGTAACGGGTGTGGCCGATGGCCGCGTACCCGGTGAGGGCTGCCAGCGCCTCCTCGTCGAACACCTGGGAGACCAGGCCCATGTCGGCGAAGAGGTGGAGGCGGCGGCCATCCGTTGTCGCGATGCCTGCGGACTCCTGTCCGCGATGTTGCAGCGCGTGAAGGCCGAAGAAGGTGAGCCGCGCAACGTCGTCCCCGGGGGCAAACACCCCGAAGATGCCGCATTTCTCACCGAGGTTGTCGAGCAACCGACTACCCCCAGACGGCCGGGAGGCCTCTTGAATACCCACTGTAGCACGCGTCCCCGGGACGGGCGTTAGCCCAGGCGCTGGTGTTCGATCTCCGTGCAGCGATCCATCACGACCTCCAGCCCGGCGGCGCGGGCCGTCGCCGCCGCCTCCTCGTTCACGATCTCCAGTTGCATCCACACGACCTTCGCACCGGCGGCGATCGCGTCGTCCACGATCGGCGGCACATCCCCCGGCCGGCGGAAAATGTCCACGATGTCCACCGGTTTCGGCAGGTCGCGCACCGAGGCGTAGACCGGCATCCCGAAGATCTCGGTCTCGGTCGGGTTCACCAGGTAGACCTCGTAGCCGTGGTCGATCAGGTAACGCGCGACATCGTGGGACGGGCGGCCCGGGCGGGCAGAGACGCCAACCACGGCAATTGTCTTCGCGTCCCGGATCAGTTCCATCGCTCGGTCCATCAGCGGTCTCCTTCGCCCTCCGGATCGTCTTCGTCGTCGTCGTCTTCATCGAGGAGCAGCGCCCACTCCGGGATGACGCCCGGGACGGCCCGGCTGCCGCTCATCTCCGCGAGTGCCTCGGCGAGCGTGTTCGCGCGCTCCAGCCCGACCTCGGCCAGCGGGCGCGCGGCGCTGATCGAGGCGATCGGCAGCGTCCGGCCGTTGTCCTTCACCAGCCACACCTGCCAGTGCACCACGTCCTGCAGGTCACCGGAGCCGAGCTCCTCCTCGAAGTTGCCCGTCACTTCGATCGACCCGATGCGCGGGAACGGCACCAGTTCGCGCGTCCCCAGCCCCAGTCCCAGGAAGCCCTGCTGCCAGCGGCAGGTCCCCTTCTTGCGTTCCATCAGGAACGCCGAGCCCAGGATGTTGTAGACCAGCCCCAGCACGGCGATCGGCCCGGAAACGATCACGAACGTGAGCAGCACCATCAGCAGCCAGAGTGGCAGCGAGTTGATGTACGTCGCCATCGCCCACACGGCAGCCAGCGTCAGCAGCGCCTGGATGGCGGGGCCCACGAGGCCCATGCGCGCCGGCTTGATCGTGATCTGGTCGGGCGAGATCACCGCGTAGGCGCGGTTCAGCGCGATCCGTTCCGAGCCGCGCGCGCCCGTCGCCCCGTCGCTCATCGTCACCCCGCCCCGCATCGCTGTCTGACTTCGAGTCTAGGACGGCGTCCCGGTTGCTGCTCCTGAGCGCGCCCGCCTACGATTCCGGCAGGAGACCGCATGCAACGCCAACTCGTCGAGATCCTCGCCTGCCCGCTCTGCAAGGCGCCGCTCACCCTCGCCGTGACGGCGGAAGACGCGGTCGAGGTGCTCTCCGGCACCCTCACCTGCACCGCCTGCGGCGAGGCGTTCCCCATCACCGAAGGCATCCCAAACCTGCTCCCGCCCGACCTCCGTCGCGCGATGGAGCAGGAGGCATCCCGCAGCGGGGGCCACTAGATGGAAGGCATGACCCAGGAGCGGTCGCGCCAGATCGGGCGGGCGCTGATGGCGCTCTCCGTCTTCCAGCTGGCCTGCTTCCTGCTGGGCGCCGTCCGCCGCTCCTACCTGGTGGTCGCGATCCCCGTCGGCATCATCTCCGGCATCGCCGCCGGGGTCGGGCTGTGGGTGGGCTACACGATGGCGACGACGAACTGGGACAACCCCGCCGACTGGCCCCCCGACACCGCCGCCGCCGAGGGCTCCCCGCCCCCCGACGCCCTCGGGTAACGCCTGCCGCTCCTAACCCTCCGCCCACTCCGGGCCGCGCACCCGCACGACTTCGGCCCGTTCGAGGGCGGGACGCAGGTCGCGCATCGAGGCGATACGAAGACCCGTCTGCGGGTGGATGACGTCGCCACCTACCTCCGCGAGCGGCACGAGCACGAACGACCGTTGGCCCAGCAGCACGTGCGGCACCTGCAGGTCGGTCCGGTCGACCGTCTCGCCCTCGATCAGCGCGATGTCGATGTCGAGCGGGCGCGCCGTCCAGCGCGGCGCACGGAAATCGCGGCCTTCGGCCGCCTCGAGGCGCTTCGCCAGGATCAGCAGGTCGCGGGCGTCGAGGTCGGTGAGGCCGGAGACCGCCGCGTTCAGGAACGCCGGCTGGCGCACCACGCCCCACGGCGGCGTCTCGTACAGGGACGACACGCGGTCCACCTCGATGCCGTCGGCGCGGAGCCCGGCAACAGCGGCCCGCAGGTGCGCCTCGCGGTCGTCGAGGTTGGAGCCCAGCGCCAGCCAGATGCGGCGGCGCCGGCGGCCTCGCCCGTCCGAGGTCACGGCACGGCCTGGCGCACGACGGCGTCCGCCACGCGCGCGACCTGCACCATCTCGTCCACGTCGTGCACCCGCACCAGGTCGACCCCCTGCTGGATCGCCAGGGCCACCGTGGCGGCGGTCCCCCACTCACGCTCCTGCGCGGGTCGGTCGATGATGTAGCCGATCGAGGACTTCCGGGAGGTGCCGATCATGAGCGGCCGTCCCAGGTCCCGCAGTTCGCCCAGGCGCCGGAGCAATTCGAAGTTCTGGACCGGCCCCCACCCGAACCCAAAGCCCGGATCGAGGATCAGCCGCTCGCGCGACACCCCGCCGGCGACGGCCGCCGCGATGCAACGCTCGAAGCCCGCGCGCGTGTCGCGGATCACGTCGCCACCGAACTCACGGCCGCGCTGGTTGTGCATCAGGATCGCGGGCGCGCCCGCCTGCGCGACGACGCGTGCCATGCCGGCGTCGCCGAGGAACCCCGTCACGTCGTTGATGGCGTCCGCACCGTAGTCCAGGGCGCGCCGTGCGACCTCTGCCTTGCTGGTGTCGACGGTGATGGGAAGGGAGACAGCCCGACGCACGGCGCCCAGCACCAGCATCAGCCGTCCCCACTCCGTTTCGGCGTCGATCGCGGCGAACTCCGGGCGCGTGGACTCCGCGCCGAGGTCGAGGATGTCCGCGCCCGCCTCCACCATCCGCTCCGCGAGGTGAACGGCGGCCTGCGGGTCGACGATGCCGTCACCGGAAAAGGAGTCGGGCGTCGCGTTGATGATCCCGACGACGTAGGTCCGCTGGCCCCACTCAAACGTCCGGGAGCCGATCGTGAGCGGGGCGGGGTTCGTCGGGGACACCATCAGACCACCTCGATCGTCTCTTCTTCGATCACCCCGCCACGGCGGATGTGGTAGGCGCGGACATCCGGCGGGTCCTGAGCGAGTGACACGAGGATGTAGAACGTCCCCGGGAACATCGGTTCCTGCTCCACCTCGCCGGGCGGAAAGAACGCCATCCGCACATCGGTCGGTGACGGGCGCGCCGGCGACCCGACATGCGAGTGGTAGATCGCGAAGAGCGTCTCACCGGAGGCGTCACGAGCGCGTTCCAGCCGCATCATCTGCAGCGGGTTCATCTCGTAGCGGTAGGGGCTGGCGGCGTCATTCTTCACACGATGGACGGCCGTCGGGACGCCGTCGGCGGCGTGCACCATGCCACAGCACTCGTCCGGCAGGTCCTCCCGAGCGTGCGCCACCATCTCGTCGAGGATCGACTGCGGGATGCGAGGCATGGGGTCATCCGCTCCAGGACCGCGTCAGGTCCAGGCTTCTGGCTCGCCGTCGTCGATGCACGCGCCGGCCACCATCTTCATCTGCAGGAAGTTCGTGCTCGCCGGCTCGATCCACAGGTGCGCGATCCAGTGGTCACGCTCCTCGTCCGGCACCCGGTCGAGCAGGTCGCCGAGCGTGGCATGCAGCACCGTCTCGCCCGCATCGGTCTCCGCGATGCCGAGGTCAATCGACCAGCGGTTCGCGAAGGCGATGCGGCCCACGGTGCGCGTCCGGATGATCTGCGCGCCCGGCATGCCCCGGTACCGCTCCACCACCTCCGGCCGGAACCGGAGGTGGAGGCGGCGGCCGTCGCCGGACGACAGCACGCGGCGCAGCAGGGACTGCTCCAGCGCCGCGACTGGCTTCGCGGAGGTCATCGCTATCGCTCGATCGGCACGCCGACCATGGAGCCGTACTCGGTCCATGAGCCGTCGTAGTTGCGGACGTCCGGGTAGCCCAGGATGTGCTTCAGGACGAACCAGGTGTGGCTGGAGCGCTCACCGATGCGGCAGTAGGCGATCGTGGGCGTGTCCGACTTCAGACCCTGCGTGCCGTAGAGCGTCTCAAGCTCGTCCACGGAGCGGAACGTGCCGTCTTCGTTCACCGCGCGTGCCCACGGGATGTTCTTCGCGCCGGGGATGTGCCCGCCGCGCTGCGCCGTCTCCGACATGCCGGGAGGCGCGATCACCTCGCCGGAATACTCGGCGGGGCTGCGCACATCCACCAGCTGCACGGGCTGCTTCAGCGCCTGCAGCACCTCGTCACGCACCGCGCGCAGCGCCGGGTTCGGCTCCTTCGCGGTGTAGGAGGCGGCGGGAACGCTCGGCTCCGCCGTGGTCGTCGGACGGTTGTCGGCCAGCCACTTCACGCGGCCGCCGTTCATCAGCGAGACCTTCTCGTGCCCGTACAGTTCGGTCAGCCACAGCGCGTACGCCGCGAACCAGTTGTTGTTGTCCCCGTACAGCACGATGTGCGTGTCGTTCGAGATGCCGGACTTCGCCATCAGCGCCTCGAAGTCGGCCTTCGTCAGGATGTCCCGGCGCACGTTGTCCTGGAGCTGGCTGGTCCAGTTCCACGCCACCGCGCCCTCGATGTGGCCCTCTCGGTAGGCCTCCGTGTCCACGTCCACCTCAACCAGGCGGACGCCGGGGTCGTTCTTGTGCTCCTGGACCCAGTCCACGGAAACGAGCTTGTCAGTCATCATCTACTCCTGCTGATCTTCACGAGGCGAGACGGCCGTGAGGGCTCGTCTACCACCAGAGCTTTTCTGCGACCTGTTCGCGGATCTCTTCGTAGTCGGTATTCCAGAGGCCGGTGGAGAGGTACTTCCATCCTCCATCGGCCAGCAGACAGACGATCTTCCCGGACTCCATCTTCTCGGCGGTGCGCTGCGCGGCGCGCACCACGGAGCCGGAGGACACGCCGGCGAAGACGCCGGTCTTCTGCGTCAGTTCCTTCGTCATCGCGAACGAGGTCTTGGAGTCGACCACGATCCTGCCGTCCAGCACCGTGTCGTCGAACACCGGCGGGATGTAGCCGTCCTCCAGCGCGCGGAGCCCCTGCACCAGGTCGCCCGGGTGCGGTGCCGCCGCCACCACCCGGATCGCCGGGTTGTGCTCCTTCAGCCGCCGGCCGTTGCCGGTGAGCGTCCCGCCGGTGCCGAGGCCCGCCACAAACACGTCTAGGTCCGGCAGGTCGGCGATGATCTCGGGGGCCGTCGTCTCGTAGTGCGCGCGAGGGTTCATCTCGTTCTCGTATTGGAACAGCATCACCCAGTCCGGGTTGGCGTCCCGGATCTCCGTCGCCATCCGCACGGCGCCGTTAGAACCCAGGTCGCCCGGCGACAGGATGATCTCCGCGCCGAACGCTTCCAGCAGCTGGGTGCGCTCCCGCGACACCGCGTCCGGCATCACGATCTTCACGCGGTACCCGCGCAGCCCGCCGATCATCGCCAGGGCGATGCCAGTGTTGCCGGAAGAAGGCTCCACGATCGTGGCGCCCGGCGTCAGCCGGCCGCTCCGCTCGGCCTCCTCGATCATGTACTTGGCGATGCGGTCCTTCACGGAGCCGGTGGGGTTCTCGCCCTCCAGCTTCGCCCAGATCTCCACGCGCGGGTTCGGCGACATCACAGAGACGTCGACGAGCGGCGTGTTGCCGATCATGTCCACCACGCTCCGGTACTTCATCGGAGCGCTCCTGTCGTTAGATCCCGCCCGCGAGGGCGGGGAGGAAGGAGACGGAGTCGCCGTCGCTGAGCGGGGTGTCCTTGCCGCCCAGGTAACGCACGTCCTCGTCGTTCAGGTAGATGTTCACGAACCGTCGCAGGTCACCCTGCTCATCCATGATGCGCGTGGCGAAGCCGGGGTAGTCCCGCTCGATGTTGTCGATCAACTCGCCAACGGTCTTGCCGTCGGCCGCGAACTCCCGCTGGCCATTCACGGCCTGCTGGATGACGGAGGTGACGTGTACGGTCACCGGCATCGGTCAGTCCCTTCCCTGTACGTGCGCCCCGAATCTCGGTGGCGTCCGGGAGCCCCTCGCGGGGCCGGCGCGGCGTCGGCCGCGATCCCCGGCAATCGTGGTCACGAGGCGCTAGGCGTGTGCGCCCGCGACCGGCATCTCCAGCGGCGCGGAGCCGCAGAACTGGTCGTAGTCGATGAGCTCCGTCACCGTCGGGTTCAGGCCACACAGCGGGCAGTTCGGGTCCTGCCGCGTCTTCATCGTGCGGAACTCCATGGTCAGCGCATCGATGAGCAGCAGGCGGTTCACGAGCGACTCGCCCACGCCCAGGATCTGCTTGAACACCTCGGTCGCCTGGATGGAACCGACGATGCCGGTAATGGCGCCCAGCACGCCCGCCTCGGCGCAGGAGGGCACCAGGCCCGGCGGGGGCGGATCCGGGTACAGGCAGCGGTAGCAGCCCTTACCCGGCTGGTAGACCGTCGCCTGGCCATCGAACAGCAGGATCGCGCCGTCCACCAGCGTCTTGCCGGCGAGGTACGAGGCGTCGTTCACCAGGTAGCGCGTGGCGAAGTTGTCCGCGCCGTTCACGATGATGTCGTACTGCGGGATGATCTCCATGGCGTTGTCGCTGGTGATCGGCATGTGGTGCAGCACCACGTTCACGTGCGGGTTGTACGCCCGGAGCGTCTCCTGCGCGGAGATGATCTTCGGCCGACCCACATCCGCGGTCTGGTGCAGCACCTGCCGCTGGAGGTTGGAAAGGTCGACCGTGTCGAACTCCACCAGCCCGATCGTGCCCACGCCGGCGAGCGCCAGGTAGAGCGCCACGGGGCCGCCGAGGCCGCCCGCGCCGATCACCAGCACCTTCGCGTTGCGCAGTTTCCGCTGACCCTGCGGCCCGACCTGCGGCATGATGATGTGCCGCGAGTACCGCATCACCTCATCCGGGGTCAGCGCCACCGAAACCGGCGCTCCCTGTGGTGCGTTCGTCATGATCGTCCCCCTGCTCCACCCGCCAGCGCGGGGATCACTGCCACCTGGTCACCCTCGGACACCGGGGTGTCCACGCCAGCCAGCTCATGAATCTCCTGGTTATTCAGGTACACGTTGATGTGGGTCGGCACATGCCGGTCACTGTCGTAGACCAGGTCCGCGAACCCCGGGTACAACGCCTCCACCGCGTCCAGCACCTCGCCCACGGTCGCGCCCTCAACCTGCACGCGCTCGTGCATGGCCGTGATGCGGCGGAAGGGGGACGGGATGTAGACACTCACCGGCATGCCGATTGTTGCTCCAACAGATTGACTTCAGGTTTCAGGTGGGCGCTACAGCGCAACCGTCAGGTATCGCTCTCCGGTGTCGCAGAGCATGGTCACCACCCGTTTGCCGGGCCCCAGCTCACGTGCCACCTTCAACGCCGCCCACACATTCGCGCCCGAGGAGACGCCCACCAGGAGTCCCTCTTCGCGCGTGAGACGCTTCGTCATCTCGTACGCATCCTCGTCGCGCACGCCAATCACGGAGGCGTACACGTCCCGGTTCAGCACACCCGGGATGAACGAGGCGCCAATGCCCTGGATGCCGTGGACGCCCGCGCGCCCGCCCTGCAGGACCGGCGCACGGGCGGGCTCCACGGCCACGATGCGCGCCTGGATCCCTGCATCCCACAGCGCCTCGCCGACCCCGGTGATCGTGCCGCCGGTGCCGACGCCCGCGACGAACGCGTCCAGCCGGCCCCCCGTCGCCTCGATGATTTCCACCGCCGTCGTGTCGCGGTGCGCCTGCGGGTTCGCCGGGTTCTCGAACTGCCCGAGCATCACGTAGTGCTTCTCGTCCACCATCTCCTGCGCGGCGTAGACCGCCCCGGTCATGCCCTCGATGGCGGGGGTGAGGACCAGGTCAACGCCGAAGCGCTCCAGCAGGCGGCGGCGCTCCAGGGACATATCCTCCGGCATGGTCAGCACCAGCCGGTAGCCCTTCGTCGCGCACACCATCGCCAGGCCGATCCCGGTGTTCCCGGAGGTTGGCTCCACCAGCGTGTCGCCGGGCTTGATCTTCCCCTCGCGCTCCGCGGCCTCCACCATCGCCAGCGCGATGCGGTCCTTCACAGAGCCCGCCGGGTTGAACACCTCGAACTTGCCGAGGATCTCGGCGGCGTCCGGACCCGCGATGCGGCTCAGCCGGACCAGCGGCGTGTTGCCGATCAGGTCCAGCACGGAGTCCGCGATCGCCGGCTGACGGGTCGTCAGGTGATCCGGGGCTACCACCGTGGCGCGCTCCTGCCATCGCCGGGCCAGTCCAGGCCGGGCGAAGATGCTCAGTGCAGTCGATTAGATGCTGTAGTTCACCACTGCTGTGCGCTCGTGCTCCCGCTCGTGCTCGGCCAGCGCCGCCAGCGAGACAGCAGCCAGTTTGCGCCGCATGTCATCGTAAATCTCTTGCCAGACCCACTCCTGGCCACAGATCGCTTCCGAGCCAGGTTCATGGTTGTCCAGACACTGGAGCGGGGCAAGCGACCCCTCCAGCGCCTCCAGCAGGTGGAGGAGACAGATCTCCTCCGCCGGCTTCGCCAGCAGGTGCCCGCCACCCGGCCCTCGGACGCTCCGCACGAACCCTGCCCGCCGCAATTGCGCAAGCAGATGATCGAGGTAGGACTCCGGGATCTGGCGGCGCTTCGCGATCTCGGCGCGCTGCACCGGGCCTTCGCCCTCGTGCTTCGCGAGGTCGATCATGGCGCGGACGCCGTAGTCACCCTTGGTACTGAGCAGCATCGAGACCCCGGTGGGTATTCACGACTAATTCAGTCGACATTGTACCAGAAGATCCCGGACGCGCAGGTTATGAATGGGTGTCTACTGCGGCGAGCCGCCTCGGACCGACCGGATGACTGCCCCCCAGCCGGCCACGGCCCCCAGCAACAGCGGGAGACCGATCGAGGCGATCGCCAGCAGCCCCAGCACCGTCATCCCGGTAGCGGCCACTGCGAGGAGGCGGGTGCCGCCCTTCGAGTCCGGCTGCAGCGAGCCGAGCGCCGCGAGGATCGGGATCAGGGCAAAGAGCGCCGCGAACACGGCGACCCGGAACCTTGCCCCGTCGGTGTCGACCGCACCCTGCGCGATCAGCGACAGATACAGCACGGCGACGGCACCCGAAAGCGCCGCCGCCGCGAACCCTGCTGCTGAGATGCGTCCGCGCTTCACGGTGGGCCGGGCCTACGCCCCGCCCGCCACCGCCGGGACGATCGAGACCTCATCGCCGCTCTTGAGGGCGGTGCTCAGGCCCTGGAGGAAGCGCACGTCCTCGCCGTTCACGTAGATGTTCACGAAGCGGCGGATCTCGCCGCCCTCGTCCAACAGGCGCTCGCGCATGCCGGGGAACTGCGTCTCGAGCGCGCCGACCACCGTCTGGAGGTCGGCCGCGTCGATCTTCGCGGTGTCCTGGTTCTGGGTGAGCCCGCGGAGCGGGGTGGGGATCTTCACGGTCACGGCCATCAGGTCAGTCCTTCTCAATGCTGTCTGGTCTCGCAGTCGGAACGCGCGCGGTTACCCCTCGACGACGTCGCCGAGGGTGGCGTCGTCCACGCGGACGCCCTTCGAGCGCGCCCAGTCGAGCGCGCGCTGGATCTCGTCGTCGTCACCCTCGAGGCCGAGGATGACCCAGCCGATGCTCTGGTCGATCGCCGCCATGCGGATGCTGGTGATGACCTTGAACAGGTGGCCCATCTGGTACACCACCGGCTCGCGGACCTGCTCCGCGCCGAAGGTCAGGCGGACGTGCTTCTCGGGCATACGGTCCCCCTTACGCCGTCACGGGCTGGCCGCGCTGCGCTTCACGCGCGGCGCGGGCCTCGATGAATGCGTTCACGCTCGGCTGGATGTGGAGCGGCTCGACGACCTCGTCCATCACGGCCTCGATCGTCTTGAGGCCACCGCCGCTGATGATCGCGACCGTTTCTTCGTCCCGCTTGATGAACCCGGAGGCCACCAGCTTCTTGAGGCAGGCGATCGTCACGCCGCCGGCCGTCTCGGCGAAGATGCCCTCGGTCTCGGCGAGCAACTTGATGCCGTCCACGATCTCCGGGTCGGTCGCCATCTCCGCGCCGCCGCCGGTCTCTTCCATCTGCTTCAGCGCGTAGTAGCCGTCCGCCGGGTTCCCGATCGCAAGCGACTTCGCGATCGTGTTCGGCTTCTGCGGCACGAAGTTCAGCGTGTCATTCGCGAACGCGGTGGCGATCGGCGAACAGCCGGTCGCCTGCGCGCCGGACATCTTCGTGTGCGGCTTCTCGATCAGGCCGACCTGGTGGAACTCCTTCAGCCCCTTCCAGATCTTCGTGAACATGGAGCCGGACGCCATCGGCGCCACGATGTGGTCGGGAGCGCGCCAGCCCAGCTGCTCTGCGATCTCGTACCCGAGCGACCGCGAGCCCTCCGCGTAGTACGGGCGGACGTTGATGTTCACGAACGCCCAGTTGAACTGCATCGAGAGCTCGGTGCAGAGCCGGTTCACGTCGTCGTAGGAGCCGCGCACGGTCACCAGGTGCGGGTCGTAGATCGCGCTGCCGACCACTTTGCCGCGCTCCAGGTCGTCCGGGATGAAGACGAAGCAGTCCATCCCAGCGCCCGCCGCGTGTGCCGCCACGGAGTTCGCGAGGTTCCCCGTGGAGGCGCAGGCGATGGCGTCGAAGCCGAACTCGCGCGCCTTCGCGATCGCCACGGAGACCACGCGGTCCTTGAAGGACCAGGTGGGGTTCACGGTGTCGTTCTTGATCCACAGCGTGTCGAGGCCGATCGCCTTCGCCAGCCGGTCGGCGCGGAGCAGCGGCGTGAAGCCGGTGCCCAGGTCCACCTTGAACGCCGGGTCACAGGGCAGGAACGGCGCGTAACGCCAGAGGGTGTTCGGGCCCGCCTCGATGGCGTCGCGGGTGGCGGCCTCCCGGATCGCGTCGTAGTCGTAGGCGACTTCCAGCGGGCCGAAGCAGAACTCACAGGAGAAGATCGGGGCGATCGCGTACTCGCGGCCGCACTCCCGACACTTCAGGGCACGATTGAACGAAGACATGGCGATGTTCCTTGGGCAGAACTGGTGACTGAGGGGTGTCGTCGGTGACGCCCGATCCGCAGCGCCGTGGGGGCGCGCGATCGGGCTAGCGCATCGCCATGCGGCCCATCGAGGGCGGAAGCGTGCCGGCGGAGGAGGTGGAGACGGGCATGTGCGGTTCGCGCCTTCCGTTCATCTTTCCCGCCTCGGAGGTTCCGAGGGCCGGGCCGGAGGGAGCACCGTGTCCGCCCCGGCGAAGGGCGACCGGTTGCCGCGGTTTCTCAGGGCCGGAACCCTCCACCGCTCTGGATGAACCGCCGAGGGGCCACCGGCCCGCACGACGCGTATCGGTTCGAGACTACGGACGGGCCATCCGTTCTGTCAATCAGTGCCCGGACCTACCCGCCCAGGGGCGGCGCACCGCCCCGGACCGCGCGCATCCGCGCCTCGTTCACGGCCTGCCGCACCCGGTCGAGGTCAATTGGGGCGGTGCTGACGACCTCGCCCGCCACCTCCACGACCGGGATCTCCAGCAGAAACCGCTTCTCGAGGTTCGGGTCGGCCTCGATGTTCACCTCGCGCAGATCGAAGGGAATCGTGCGGCCCAGCGCGTAGAGCATCTGCTTCGCGACGGCGCAGAGGTGGCAGCCGGGGCGCCAGTAAAGGACGACCTCCGGGCGCGGGGACGCCGGCGCCACCACTAGGTCCGCCGCACCTGCACGCGGCCCGCGGGGCTCGCCGCCTCGGCCGGGCCCCGGTCGCTGGGTCCGCGGCGCCAGAACAGGGCGGCCACGGGGATCGAGAGCGCGACGACGATCAGGGAGACGAGCTGCGGGACGGTGACATCGGTCAGCACGGTACCGGCCGAGTCCACGCGCAGGTACGACACCAGGAACCGCATCACCGCGTACACGTTGAGGAAGGCGAAGAAGGCCATCCCCGGCCGCCGCTTGAACGGCCCGCTGATCAGCCAGAGCACCATCCCCAGGATCAGGAAGTCGGCCAGCATTTCGTACGTGCTGGCGGGGGGGTGCGCGCCGACGGTGACCGAATGG
>PHBR01000010.1:0-4307 GCA_002840675.1 Chloroflexi bacterium HGW-Chloroflexi-9 | reverse complement strand
GAGTTCGGGTGGGTGTAGATCACGCCCCACGGCAGGTCCGTGGCACGCGCCAGGTGTTCGCCGTTAATCAGGTCGCCGATGCGCCCGATCCCCATGCCCAGGATCAGCCCGGGCGCGGCGACGTCCAGCCCGTTCGCGACGTCCCAGCCCTTCCACAGCGCGTACGCGAGCGGCCCCGCGACGCCACCGAGGACCGCGCCCCAGATGGAGATGCCGCCCTCGGTCAGCTGGATGATCTGCGCGGGGTTCGCGCCGTAGAAGTCCCAGTGTTCCGCCACGAACAGCAGCCGCGCGCCGATGATGCCGGAGGGCACGCCGATCAGCGCCAGCGTGTAGGCGTTGTCCACGTCGAAGTGGACGCGCTCCGCCACCCGCAGCGAGAGCCAGACGCCGCCCAGGATGCCCAGAGCGGTGAACAGGCCGTGCCAGGTCAGCAGGAACGGCCCGAGCTTCCCGAAGTCCGGATCGAACGGGATATCGATCGCAAGTCGCACGGCAGTCGGAATCACGCGGGCCTCCAGCGCACCGTGGGAGTGGCGCTATCTATCAACGATAGCGGCTGGATGGCGCTCACGCGCCGGTGCTCGGCCCCGGCGAGAACGCCTGCTCGTATAACGCCCGCACGGTCGCCGGATCCAACCCATCGCCGAGGAACGACTCCCCGATGCGAACCTCGAAGTGAAGGTGCAGTTCCGTGTTCGGAGACGTCACGGACTCCGGCGTGCCGGACTCGCCGATGCCACCGACCAACTGCCCGGCCGTGACCTGAATGCCGACGGCGATGCCCTCATCGATCGAGTCCAGGTGGCAGTACCGCGTCACCAACCCGTTGCCGTGGTCGATCCACACCTGCCGCCCGCGGTAGGTATCCAACGTTCCCGGGTCGCTGAACCCCTGCGCGGAGGTGCGCGCGTCCAATTCCACCACCTGCTCGACCGTCAGCTCCACATAGTCGTGATCGGCGCGCTTCACCACGCCGGCCGCGGCCGCAATCACCGGCGTCCCGCGGTCGATCACCGCACACGAGTCCCCGAAGTAGAAGTCCACGCCCTCGTGGAAGCCGTTCCGGTAGGCCCGGGGCGCGTTTGGCATCAGCCGGTCGCTCGTCGGCAGGCAGGCGCCCTCGACCGGCATCGTCAGCCCCACCAGGGCGTTCGGGTCGAACGTAGAGGGCGGCGGCGTGGGCGTGAACGGCATCGCCGTCGCCGTCGCCGTGGCGATCGCTGCGGTCGGCGTGCTCGCAACCGGGCTGCCGTCCGCAAGCACCGTGATGTCCGAGTCGCCGCCACCGAGGCAGCCATTGAGCAGGAGCGCCAGGGGCGTCACCCCGAGCAGTCGAAGAAAGTCGCGGCGCGGCGCGCGCATGTTGTGTCCGTCTCCACCCCGCCGGATTCCAGCATACCGCTGCGCTCGCGACGGTCGAGGCGCGGCGACTACGGCCGGGCGACACCCTCGAAGCGAGGCGCCCGCCGCCGGGCGACTTCGGCGGCAGCATGATGCGCGCGCGCCGCGTACAGATCCTGCTCCCACGCGATCCGCACGTCCCGGCCGTAGCGGTGCCGCAGCGCCGCCTCGATCAAGTGATCGAGCAGCGCGAGGTTCTTCGGCAGGACGGAGCCGTGGAGGTACGTCCCGATCGCCTCGCGGTACACGCAGCCCTCGGTGCCGTCCGCGCCGTTATTCCCGAAGCCGTGCTCCACGCGCGCGAACGGCCGCGCCGCCGGCCCCAGGTAGGTGCGCCCGCCGTGGTTCTCGAACCCGACCACCTCACCGACGTCGTCCAGCGTGGAGATTGCGAGCACGTCGCCGATGCACCGGGCCCAGCCCGGGCCGGGCGCCACGGTCGTCACGTCGAAGAGGCCAATGCCCGGCAGCAACTCACCCTGGCCGTCGCGGTACCAGTGGCCGAACAGCTGGAAGCCGCCGCACACCGCCAGCATCGCAACGTCATCCGCCGCCCACGCACGCAGTTTCGGGCCGCGGGTCGCGAGTTCCTGCGCGATCCGGCGCTGCTCGCGATCCTGCCCGCCACCGATCAGCAGCAAGTCCGCCTCCACCGGCAGCGCGTCGCCCAGGCTGACGCGCGTCACCTCCACCCCGACCCCCAGCACCGCCGCTCGGTGCTGGAGAGCGAGCAGGTTGCCGCGGTCCGCGTACACGCTCATCACGTCGTCGTAGAGCGAGACCACGCGGATCGTGCCGAGCGACGGGCGTTCCGAGGTCATCACGCGGTCTCCCAGTACGAGCGCTCGCCGGCGCGCGCCGCCACGACCTCGCGCACCTCGATCATCGCCGTATACGTGGCGACGATGTCGAGCGTGCCGCCCTCCGGCGTCGCCGCGAGCGCGGCCTCCAGCGCCGGGCCGGTCTCGCCGATCGTGGCCTCCGGCGTGCGCCCCGCGATGTGGAAGCGCAGCGCCAGGTCGTCCGCCCGCGCGCCCGCGCAGGTCAGGCGTTCGAGGCGTGCCGTCAGCCGCTCCAGGTCCGCGTCGTAGATCCAGGAGACATCCTGCCCGTCCTGGATGCCGTCGTTCAGGAAGGCGAGCACGTGCAGCGGCCGCCCCGCGGCGAGGAGCGCACGCACGATCTCGTTCAGGCCGGCCGGATTCTTCGCGAGCCAGATCCGCACGGCGCGCCCACCGACCTCGAACCGCTCCTGGCGCCCGAAGGCTGGGCCGGCCGCTGCAATCGCATCCACCGAGGCCGCGAGCGGGATGCCGAGCGCGCGACCAGCGGCAACCGCCGCGAGCGCGTTGTAGACGGAGTAGAGGCCGGCGGCGGGCAGCACGAGCGTCGCCTGTTCCTCGCCGGAGACCACCTCGACCTCGCTCGACTCGGCGCTGAGCGTGACCCGGCGCGCAAACACCTGCGGCGCCTGCCGCGCGCGTCCACACGCATCGCAGCGCCACCAGCCCACATGGCCCATGGTCACCGCCTCGTGCTTCACGCGCGCACCACACGCGCAGAAGCGCGCATCCGTGGCGTGCTCCGCGAGGGTGAGCGCCACGGAACGGTCCTCCACCCCGAACAGGACAACAGGGCCGCGCGCGTGGTCGGCGAGCGCGGCGACGGAGGGGTCGTCCGCGTTCAGCACCAGCGTCGGCGTGCCCGCGCCGGCATCCAGCATGCGCGCCCAGCCGGCGGCGACGGAGTCGATCTCGCCGTACCGGTCGAGTTGGTCGCGGAACAGGTTGAGGAACACGGCCACGCGCGGACGCAGCCGTGGGAACAGCGCCGGCAGCGCTGCCTCGTCCACCTCGAACAGCCCGAGCGTCCGCGCGGCGTCCGCAATCCGCCCGTCCGCGCCGGCGGCGTCCACCAGCGTGGTCACCAGGCCGCGTTCGAGGTTGGAGCCGGTGCGGTTGGTGAGCGGCGTCATGCCGGCGGCGGTCGCGATCGCGGCGACCAGGTGCGTGGTCGTGGTCTTCCCGTTCGTCCCGGTGACGGTGACCACACCCTGACCGGGCTGCGCCGCGAGCGACTCCACGAGCCCCGGCGCCAGCGTCCGCGCGACCAGCCCCGGCAGCGCCGTGCCGCCGCCCCGACCGAGGCGTCGCGTCGCCTCACCGGCCACACGGCCAGCCAGAAGCGCGGCGCGCTCGCGGGGTGAAGGGCCACGTGAGTCGGATGTGCGCGTCACCCTTGGATGATCGCACACGTGCGCCGGACGGGCCTGAGCCGCACGGCGGGGCTGGCTAGCGGACGATCTCCCAGTAGATGCGCTCGCCCTCGTCGATGCGGCGGACGCGCTGCTCGTCCTCCAGGTAGCGCAGGTGGGCCAGCGTCTCGCCGAGCGCGCTGCGCTTCATGAAGATGTTGAAGTCGTCGAACGGTCCGGTGTTCCATTTCACGCGCTGCGACACGTCGCGCCCGGAGGCCAGGCCGTCACCCACCGCGTCCCGCACCTCTTCGAGGCGGTCGTCGTGGTGGTGGAGCAGGATGTTGCAGCGCGCCCGCAGGTCCGCAATCGTGAACTCGTGCGCCGGCAGTGCGCGCCAGGTGTCGAAGTCCGCGACCTTCTTCAGGCTGTTGCGGAAGTCGGAGAGCGGGCTGCTCCCTTCCTGGTCGGCGTGCAGCGAGACGTTCGGGCTGATGTACGGCAGGACGTGGTCGCCCGTAAACATCAGCTTGTGGTTCGGCTCGTACATGCACATATGCCCGGGCGTGTGGCCCGGCGTCCACACGGCGCGCAGCGCCCAGCCATCAAACTCCACCACCTCGCCATCCTGCAGCTTGATGTCCGGCTCGAAGAAGGAGGGCGGCGCGCCGTTCCGGCCGCCCTGCGGGCCAGTGGGCGTCGCGGCGGG
>PHBR01000148.1 GCA_002840675.1 Chloroflexi bacterium HGW-Chloroflexi-9 | reverse complement strand
AGCGCCGCGGGCGGCGGCACCACGCGCCAGTCCGACTCTCGCACCGACCGCGTCGCCTCGAGAAACCCGGGGCGCTCGCCCGCCTGCAGACGCAGCCAACGCTCCCCGCGCGCGGCCAGCCGCCGCCGCCGCTCCGCCTCGAACGTGCGATGCAGCGCGGCAAGGAACGCCAGCGCCTCGTCGGTCAGGATCTCGGCGCGGCGGCCGTCCGCCGAGCCCAGGACACGCACACCCTCGACCGTCATCACACGCCTCCTCGCGCCGCGCCTCTCATGTACCACGAACCGACCGCGGCACGTCGCGTCAGCGGAACTCGATCACCCCGTACAGATCAGCGCGGTCGTCCGTCCACACGCGCGGCGCGCGCGCGTCCGCTGCCCACGGGGTGATCGAGCTGGCGATGGCCTCCAGGAACGCCTCGTCCGCGGTCACCAGCACCCAGGCGCTGCCGAAGTGATCGGGCTCCAGCCCGTCGTCCACCACGAGAACCGCGGACAGGCCGCGCTCGGCCGCGGCGCCGCGCACCACCGGCGTCAGGTCTACATAGCGGTTCGTCACATGCACGGCGACCACGCCACCCGGACGGAGGTGCGCCGCGTACACCTCAAACGCCTCTCGCGTCAGGAGGTGCTGCGGCACGGAGTCGCCGCTGAAGGCGTCCATCACGATCACGTCGAACCCGCCGAGGCGACCAGAGTCGCGCTCCTGCTCCAGGACCCGACGAGCGTCACCGTGCCGCACCGTCACGCTCGCACCGCGCGCGCGGGCGTCCGCCAGGTAGGTGAAGGCTGTCTCCGCTACCTCGGTCATCAGCGGGTCGATCTCGTAGAACGTCCACGTCTCACCTGCCTCCGCGTACGCGGCGAGGCCGCCAGCACCCAGGCCGAGGACCGCGACCCGCCGGTCCCCTTCGTCCACGTAGGCACGCAACGTCACGCCGATGCCTGAGCGCTCCCCGTAGTACGCGACGGCATCGCGCCGATGCTCGGGGGCCATCCGCTGCGCGCCGTGGATGATCTGGCCGTGGCTGACGCTGCGCAGCAGCAGGCCGGAGGCCTCGGACGGTCGCTCAGAGACGTACTTCACGCCATAGAAGTTGCGGTCGTGGAAGACCACCGTGCCATCGTGGTCCCGCACATGCAGCAGGAGCGTGACGCCGAGCACCACCAGCCCGAGGACCGCGCCGCCCGTGCGCACCTTCGAGGCGACGAGCCAGCGCCAGCGCACCAGCGCGACGAACGCGGGCGCCGTCCACACCGCCACGTGGTACTCCCACGTCCCATCGAAGATCAGCGGCGCGAGCAGCCCGACGAACAGACCACCGAGGGCGCCACCGGCGGCGACCAGCAGATAGAAGAGCGTCAGGTATCGCGGCGCGGGGCGCAGTCGAGCCGTTTCCCCGTGCAGCGACATGCACAGCAAGAACAGCACCCCGCCCAGGCTGATGACCTGCCACAGGAGCGCATGCAGCGGGTTGAACAGCAGGTGCGCGGCATACAGGCTGGCACCCACCAGCGTGACGCCAAAGACGGGGGCGTCGTACGCCGTGTCGCTGCTGAAGCACAGGATGAACGTCACCAGGTAGATCGCCAGCATGACGACCCACAGCAGCGGCACCCCGGACACGTCCTGCGTCAGCTGGTTCGTCGCCGCCAGCAGCAGCGCGGACGCGCCCGCTGGCAGCGTCACCCACGCCGCCATCGTCGCCAGGGGCGGTCGAGGCACTTCGGCGGCCGGGGCCGGCGTCGACGCCTGCGCCTCTACGGGCACACCCCGGAGGGTGCGCCACGCGACCAGGGCGGTCCCCGCTGCGAACAACAGGTAGCCCGCCGACCAGATCCACGCCTGTGCGCGCAGCCCCAGCGCCGGTTCCACCAGCACCGGGTAGGTCAGCAGCGCCAGCAGCGAGCCCGCGTTGGAGACCGCGTAGAGGCGGTACGGCGACCGCGAGGAATGCGCGAGCGTGAACCACCGCTGCAGCAGCGGCCCGGTCGTGGAGAGCAGCACATACGGCGCGCCCACGGTCAGCGCGAGCAGCACGAGGATGCGAAGCGCCGGAGCGCGCTCGTCGTCCGGCCGCAGCGCCTCGTCCGGGATGATCGGCAGCACGAGCGCCGCAGCGAGCAGGAGCGCCACATGCACTACGGCCTGAGTGCGTTGCGGCAGACGCCGGGTCACGAGGTGTGCGTAGCCGTAGCCGGCGAGCAGCGCGACCTGGAAGAACAGCAGTGTCGTGATCCAGACCGAGGAGCCGCCGCCGAACCAGGGCAGGATGAAGCGTCCGATGATCGGCTGCACCTGGAACAACAAAAAGGCGCTCAAGAAGATCACCGGCGCGAACAGGAACCACTCCCCGCGCCGCGCCGCGGACGCCGCCACCACGCTCATGCGCTCACCGGCGTCGCCGCGCCGGCGTGCGCGACCGTCCGAAGGCGACGACCGGGAGGGTGAGGAGCATGCCCGCGAGGAAGCCCGCCACGTGCGCCTCCCACGCCACGCCCACGTCACCGACGAAGAACTGGCCGATGAACCAGACGGCCAGGAACAGCGCGGCCGGCACCGGCATCACGAACCACCCCGCCCAGGCGACCACCGCGTGCCGCGGGTACAGGAGCAGGTACGCGCCGAGGACCCCGGCGACCGCTCCCGACGCGCCGATCAGCGGCGTCACGTCCTCCGGCCTCATCGCCACGAACCCGAGCGTGGCGACCACGCCGGCGCTCAGGTAGAGCGCCCCGTACAGCAGGTGGCCGAACCGATCCTCCACGTTGTTCCCGAACACCCACAGGAACCACATGTTCCCTGCGAGGTGCAGGAATCCCCCGTGCAGGAACAGGGACGCCAGCACGGACAGCGGCACCTGTTTCTCCGGGAACACCTCGGGACTGGTGGCGCCCTCCAGGCAGCGCCCCACCAGCAGGTCGTCTGCGGTGATCGGCGCGTTGCGGATCACCTCGCACGCGACCGCTGCATGCTGGTAGAGAAACTCCACCTCGCGCACCGCGTCGCCGTGGGGCTGCCAGAGCAGCCAGGCGGCGATGTTCGCGGCGATCAGGAGCAACGTGACCAGGGGCGCCCGGTGCGTCGGGTTCACATCGTGCAGCGGAAACACCGGCGCCTCGCTTCGGCACGCTTCGAGGGGGCAGACCGAGTGTATCGAGCCGGAAACGCAGCCGGGCCGGCGGAAGGCCGGCCCGGAAGCGGGTGTGATGCGGTCGCCAGCTAGGCGGTCTTCGCCTCGAGGTACTTCGCCGGGTTACCGATGAAGCGGTTACGGCAGCCGAGGTCGTTGAACACGTACCAGGCGCCGTCGTGCATCCACTTCATGCCCGCTTCTTTCTCGAAGGGCTTCCCGCACACCATGCAGGTCTGTTCAGTCATGTCCCGCTCCTTCTTCTCGTAAATCGGTCCGAACCGAGCCGTGCGACGCGTATGTTATGCCTCTCTGCAAGCATGTCTGTGAGAAGCAGAACGAAGTCGCCCGGCGCTACCGGCGACGCGTCCCCGCGCCCGCGGACGGCGTCCCACCCGCGGACTTCTTCCAGAGCAGCACCCGCTGCGTCTCATCCTGCCAGGACGACCGGACGCTGAGCCCCAGGTCCTTCGCGGCCTCTCGGAGCAGGCGCTTCACAGTGCCGGGACGGTCATCCTCGTCGAGCTCGATGGCCCCGGCCTCGCTGGCCTGGATGGCCTTCAGGTACGGCTCGCGCGAGATACGCGCCGGCCCGCGCCCGACCACCACCTGGTCCGGATCGAGTTTCTTGAACCGCGGCATTGGTTCCCTCTTCCAGTGCGGCGTGGAGTATATCCAGCAACTGGAAGTTCGCACTCATCGCGCATCCGTGGTGCGCGGAACGCGCCAGATTCCTGACGGTGTTAGATCACGCGTCTGAGAGAGGGATGCACCGGGGAATTTATTGGATCAATAACGCTCGCCCGGCGCGACAGGGCCCGCACCTGCGGTCAGAGGTGGAACAGGTGGCGCATCCGCATCAGCGGGCCGGGCCCTCCCGATGGGGACGACGAGTGTGCGCCGTCGGAGGAGGACTCCGAGGGGACGTCCCGCGCTTCCTCGGCCGGCGCGCCGGGCTCCGCCGCCGCCGGCGGCTTCGGGGGCCGCGGACGCTCGCTCAGCGCGCGCTCCAGTGCCCCCCACCGAGGGCCGACGACCTCCCGGAACACGCGCCGGAACCCGGCACGACGCTCCGCCATGATCCCGCGCTGCCGGGCGATCTGCTCACCCACGGCGACGAGCGTCTCCACGGGCAGCCGGTCGGGGTGCGCGGCGACCGTCGCGCGCAGCCAGTCGATCATGACCTCCGCGTCCTGGTGCTCGCCCAGCAGGTCCTGGAGACCCTTCACCGCCTCCGTCATGCGCTGCGCCGGGCGGCCGTACAGGTCGCCGAACAGTTCCAGGGAGTACCGGAAGCGCTTCCCGCGGATCCGCAGCGCGTGGTACTCGGCGGGCGGCGACGACGGGACCCTCCCGCAGCGCGACGGACATCCCCTGCACCAGTGCCTCGAAGCGTGCACTGTCCAGCAACTCCGTCAGTACCTGCCGCTCCGCCGCGCGCTGCTCCTCCAGGATCGCGATGAGCGGCGCGAGGGCGGTGGCTTCCTCCGGCGGGACGCCCGCCTGGAGCGCGTGCATGTGCTCGATCTGGACGTCCAGGTCGCGCACGGCGCCCAGTTCGTGCCCGGCCCACTGCAATTCGTCGCGGAGCACCTCCAGGCGCGCGGGTAGCACGCCACGGAAGAGCGCGATCGTCGCGCGCAGCCGGCGCGTGGCGACGCGCATCTGGTGCAGCGCCTCGATGTCCTCGCCCAGCCGCGTCCCCGGCTCGTGGTGCAGAAACTCCGCCCACTGCCGGCGCAACCAGGCAAAGCCGTACTCGGCGGCCCCGGCGGCAGGGTCGAGGACGATCGAACCGAAGTCGAGGTTCCCGCCAGGGGAGAGGCCGGCCGCCGCCAGCGCCGCCTCGAACTTGGAGGTGCTCGCGGGGGTGAGGGCGCACGCCTTCGCAAGCGAGCGCACCACGCCCGTCAGTTCACGCTCGATCGCGGGCTCGGCGATCTCGACCTCAACCCGGCGAAGCGTCCCGGCGACGGCCCCCTGGTGCACCAGTGCCGTCTCGTCCAGGTCCACGCTCGCCACGGGGTGCCCGTTGCGCAGCACCGCCACGCCTCGGCGGCGAGTGCGCACCTCCACCAGCGGCTGGAGCGGCTCCCGCGCCGCAATCACGCGCACGCGGCTCACCACCTCCCCGTCGCCACCGAGGAGTTCCGCGCTCTGGAGCAGTTCGGTGACCTCGCGGCGGGCGGAGACGTCGCCGCTCCCGCGGTCGATCGACTTCAACGTCGCCTCGAAGGCATCGCCCTTCGCGCGGCGGCGGAGGGTGAAGCCGGCGCGGTGGATGCGCCAGTCGGGCGTGTCAAAGTAGACGTCCACCTGCTCCTTCGGCTCGCCGAAGGCGAACGCGAAGGGCGCGTGGACGGGCTGGTCCTGCAGCCAGCGCTCCACGACGGCAAGGTCGGGCGCATCGAACTGCCACTCGCGCTCGATCACGTCGGCCATGGGTGTCGACTCCTCAACGGTTCACACTACCAGCCGGGGAGGGTGCGCGCGTCAAGGCGCAGCGCCACCATCCGCCGTTCGAGGCGTGCCGATCGGCTAGTCTCACGCAGGCAACCGGCAGGCGGATGGACGGTGTGATGGCAGGCCTCACCCTGGTCACGGGCGGCGCGGGCAGCGGCAAGACCGCACGCCTCGTCGCGCTCGCCGCCGAGCACTACGAGGTGGACCGGTTCGCCCCGCTGCTCGTGCTGGTGCCGACGGCGCGCCACGCGGACCAGTTCCGCCGCCGGCTGGTGGAACGCGCGCACGCGGTCTTCGGGCTGGACGTGGCGACGCTCAACCAGTTCGCGCAACGCCTGGCCGCCGGGCACATGCTCTCGCGCGACGTAGCCGACGAACTCCTCCAGCGCGTCACCCACGAGCGCGCCACCGGCGATGGCGCAGCGTCACGCTTCCGCCCGATCGTCCACACCGGCGGCCTCCATGCGCTGGTCCGGGCCGCCGTCACCGACCTCGTGGCGGACGCCGTTGACCCCGCCGCGTTCGAGGCAGCCGCCCGCGCGGCCACCGACCTGGACCTTCGCGCACTGGCGGACGTGTACGCGGCCTACCGCGCATCCCTCGATGGCCGCGCCGCGCGCCACCCTGCGGAGGCCGCCGCACTGGCCGCCTCG
>PHBR01000009.1 GCA_002840675.1 Chloroflexi bacterium HGW-Chloroflexi-9 | reverse complement strand
CGGAACACGCGGCCCACCGTCAGCCGCCAGAGCGGGCGGCTCACCCGCCGGTAGTCCTCGTCCAGCGCCCGGGCGGCCTCCGCCGGCTCGTCCGGCGCGTGCCCGTACCGCGCCACCGTGAACGCACGGGCGAGCGCACCGAGGGCGGCCGGCTCGGCGATGTAGTCCTCGAGGAACCGTGCCGCCTCGGAGGGCGTGCGGTCGTCGGGCGGCGCGATACCGGCCCACCCGGCGAGCCGCTGTACCTTCGCCCAGCGCCGCTCTGCGCCGATGAGTCCGCCGAACGACCGCTCCCAGGCGAAGCGCAGCGCCAGGAACAGGATGAACGCGCCGGTCGCGGCGACGATCACCGACCCGAGCACGCGCGCAACGAGATGAACCGCGCCGCTCTCCCCCTCGAATGCCGCGGCATCGAAGTCACCGATCGGGCCGAAGCCGGGGATCTCTGCGTCAGAAAGCAGCAGGTCGTCGATAGGGAGGTCACCGAAGTCGGGCGTGAGCGCGGCATCGCGTTCCGCGAGCGCGGCGCTGTCGTCGCCCGGCCGCGACACCAGGTCCCGGCTGGGGGTCGGGTTGAACTCCACCCACCCGAGGCCGGGGAAGTAGACCTCCGGCCAGGACCACGAGTCCGCCTCGGTCAGGATGTATGTCTTGCTCGCTGCGTCGTACGACCCGGGGTCGAGCGTGAAGCCGGCGGCGAGGCGCGCGGGCACGCCGATGCTGCGCAGCATGACCGTCATCGCGGTCGAGAACTGGTCGAAGTACCCCGCGCGCTGCGTGAAGAGGAAGTCCGCGACCGCGTCCGTGCGTGGCGGCGGCGCGCTCACGTCCAGCGCGTAGCGGTAGTTCTGGCGCAGGTACGCCTCGATCATTCGTGCCGCCTCGTACGGGGTCTGCGCGCTGGCGGTCACGGTCGCGGCCAGTTCGAAGACTTCGGGAGGCAGGTTGGGCGGCAACTGCGTGTAGCGATCGAAGAGCGCCGCCGGGTAGACCACCCCGGACGCCTGCAAGGTGGAGACGGACGCGACCGAGATCGCGCCGACGGTGGTGTAGGTGCCACCGGGGGGGGTGCGGTCCGCCGGCACCAGTGCCACCGCGCCGCCGTTCGTGTCGATGAGCACCTGCGCGGGAACGTCCGCCGCCAGCGGATCGCCGGCGGCCAGCAGGCGCTGGTCTGGGACGCCCTCCGCGGTCACGGCCACGGTGACCTTCACCGCCTCACGCACCAGCGCGCGCGTCTCCGGCGAACCGAGTTCGGCCGCCTCGATCGTGGTCTCGGCGAGGCCGACCGGCGCGGCGGTGGAGACCTTCCAGCCGGCGCCGGTGTACTCGTCATACACGGCGCCGCGCAGGTTTGTGGCGCGGGGCGTAGTGACCTCCAGCAGCGGCACGGTGTCGAGCGTGATCTTGCCCTGGATCGGCAGCGTCGCGCCCAGCGAGTGGACGGGGATCTCCTTCTTCGACCCGACGCCGATGAACAGCTGGCCGACCTGGTCGATGCGGCTGGAGACGGGCGCGACGAGGCGGCCCCAGGCGTCCGCGAGCGGGCCCAGGTGGTTGGCGGTCGGGATCGTCCACGCCGCGATCACCAGCACCACGGCGACCACGGCGCCCGCGGTCAGCACCTCCACGGACATGAAGTCGGGGGGCTCGAAGCCGCTCTCGTGCCAGCGCTCCCGCGCGCGCAGGTACTGCACGCGAGAGACGAGCAGTACCGCGGCGAGCAGGAACATGATGAACGAGAGCGACGGCTGGCCCGGCAGGTAGGAGATGTTCGTGAGCAGCACGAATCCGCCCGGCACCAGCGCGACCCACGGGTTCAGCCAGCGGATCGCCGCCCACGTGGAGACGAACGCCACGGTGAACACCAGACCCACCATTAGCACCACGAACGGCAGCGGGTCGGTGGAGATGCCGCCGTCGAGGAGCGCGCCGCCCCAGTCGCGGAGCCGCAGCCAGAACTCCGACCAGTAGGCCCGCGGGCCGTCCCCGGCGAGCGGGTCTGCGAGCACCATCGTCTGCATCACCAGCAGCACCGTGCTGGCGACGCCGGTGACGCCGGCCACGGCCCACGCAATGGCGCCCGGCAGCCGCGACTTGCCCAGCAGCCACGCCGCCATGAGACCGACGGAGGCGGGGCCCAGCAGCGAGGGCATCTCGTTCACCCAGTCAGAGGACTGCAGCGAACCCACCACCGGCAACTGCGCCAGCGCGATCAGGCAGAGCGTCAGCCAGTCCTCCCACGACCACCACCAGCCGCGCTGCGGCGTCTCCGATGGGCGAGGGGTGGCGTGCGGGGAGGTGAAGACATCGTCGAAGGTGGGTGCGGAGGCCATCGGCTAGCCCTCCGCCCGCGTGACGCGCGCGGCCTCGTCGCGCTCGGGGTCGGCGCCGATCGAGAGCACGCGGCTCAGGTCGTCCTGGTACTTCACGGTGTAGGTGTAGACGCCGCCCGCCGCGAGCGTGCCGTACGCCTCGATCGGGCTGGGGGCCGGGCCGAACGTGTCCGCCTCCAGCAGCACGGCCGCGACCTTCACGCCTCGTGCGCCAAGGGCCACGAGGGTGAACGCCCACGCCGGGTCGGTGGACGGCGTCACCACCACGACGGTCGTGTGCCGTCCGAAGCGGCGGGACTCCTCCAGCAGCAGGTTGGAGAGCGGCGCGTCGCCGGAGGACCGCGCGAGGGCGAGCGACTCCAGCAGGCGGGTGTAGTGGTTCTGGCCACGGTCCGGCTCATCGACGCGCAGGTCGTCGCCGAACGTGATCATGCCGACGCTGCGGTGCTGGTTGATGAAGTAGCGTGCGATCGAGGCGCAGACGGCGACGGCCCACTCCTCCGTGGAGTCCTCGCCGGTGCCCACATGGTGGCGCGCGTCCAGGTCCAGCACCAGCCAGATGTCGGATGCCGGATCGAGCTCGAACTGCTTCACCATCGGCTTGCCGAGGCGGGCGGTCGTCGGCCAGTGAATGCGGTTGTAGGAATCACCCGGGGCGTACTCGCGCAGGCCGGAGACGTTCGGCGTGATGTTGTGCGTGCGGCGACGAAGGCGGCCCTCGCCCGGCAGGTTCGCCGGCGGGATGTAGAAGTTCGGCAGGTCGGGGGCGTTCGGGTACACGAGGATCGTCGTCGGCTCGCCGAAGGTGCGGGTGACGCGGAAGAAGCCGAAGGGGTCGCCCGCGGTCACGCGCACCGGCCCCAGCGTGTAGACGCCGCGGACGCGCGTGCGCGTGCGGTACCCCCACGCGGCGATGCCCTTCCAGCCAAGCGTGAGCACGCGGCGCGTCTCGTGCCCCGGGATCGAGGAGGGGTCTTCGATCTCCAGCCATATCTTCGGGAGCGGCGAGCGCGAGCGGACGACGATGCGCCCTTCCAGCGGCTGCCCCTGCGTCACTCGCTGCGAGGTGCGCTGCACCTCCACCTCGAGGCCCTCGGCCATCGACTTCGTCCAGAAGTAGGCGAGCGGCACGGCGACCGCGACGACGTAGGCGAGGCGGAAGAGGAGCCAGAAGCCGGTCGCAAAACCGACGACCACGCAGATCACGGCGACCGCCACCACCACCGTCACGTTCTGACGGCGGCGCACCGTTTCCATCGGTCCGCCGAGCGAGGGCACGGGCGCGCCTACACGCCGCCTCGGGCGCGGACGCCCGGTACTGCCACGCGCTCCAGCGCCTCGTCCACGATCTGCGCGCTGTCCACCTCGCGCACGCGGGCGCTCGGGCTGACGATCACGCGGTGGCCGAGGGTGGCCTGCGCCAGCGCCTTCACGTCGTCCGGCGTCACGAAGTCGCGACCGTCCAGCATGGCGTGCGCCTGCGTCGCCCGCATGAGCGCGAGCGAGCCGCGCGGCGACGCGCCCAGGTAGGCCGCGGGGTGGTCACGCGTCGCGTTCACCAGCGTCACGATGTACTGCTTGATCAGCGGGTCGACGTAGATGCGGCCCACCGCGTCCTGCATCTCCACCACCTCGCGCGGGGTCACCACCTGCGCCAGCGCCTCGATCGGGTGGTGGGACTGCTGCGCGTCCATGATCAGCACTTCGTCCGTGGGGGACGGGTAGCCGAGGCGGATGCGCATGAGGAAGCGGTCCAACTGCGCCTCCGGCAGCGGGAACGTGCCTTCGTACTCAATCGGGTTCTGTGTCGCCATCACCATGTGCGGCGCCGGGAGCAGGTGGGTGACGCCGTCCACCGTGACCTGGTGCTCCTCCATCGCCTCGAGGAGCGCGGACTGGGTCTTGGGCGTGGCTCGGTTGACCTCGTCCGCGAGGACGATCTCCGCCATGATCGGGCCGGGGCGGAAGCTGAACTCACCGGTGGCCTGCTGGTAGATGGAGACACCGGTGACGTCCGCCGGGAGCAGGTCCGGCGTGAACTGGATGCGCGCGAAGCGGCACCCCGTAGAGACGGCCAGCGCCCGCGCCAGCATGGTCTTCCCCACCCCGGGCACATCCTCGATGAGGAGATGGCCACGGCAGAGCAGGGTCACGAGCGCGAGACGCGCTTCCGCCGACTTGCCGATGATCACGCGCTCGACGTTATCGAGCACCCGATCCGCGACGATCCTGGGATCTTCCATGACACCTCCGGGTGGAACGATCCCCCGGAACGCCTGTCGGGCGCGCACCGGGCCTCAGGGTTGCGATCGCTGGCCAGTGTGGTGGGGAACGGGACGCCGCGACCCGCATTCAGTTTGAGTATACAGATGCGAGAAAGGCCTCTCCCGCCGCCTCACGTTACGATCTCGTCAAACCCACCACCGAAGCGTGAAGTCTGTGATCGACCGGAGTAGACGTGCGCGGAGCGCTGATCGAACCACCGCCACCGCTCCGGCCGTGGTACCGCCGCCTGCCTGCGCGGGCGGCCGGTGCCGTGCTCGTCGTGATCCTGATCGCGGGGGGCGCCGGGCTTCTCCGTGACGGCGCCCCCGACCCCGGCGCCGCCACGGTAGGCCTCGCCACCGCGATCCCAACCGCCGAGGCGTCCGCCGTCGCGACGGCAGTGGTTGCCTCCACGCCGGTGCCAATCACGATCACATTCGCCCCGCCGGAGGTAGGACGAGGCGAGACATCGCTGCTGGCCGTCCGGCGTCCCGGGGCGGCCAGCGGATCCGTGGTCTTCCTGGGGCACCACTACCCCCTCGAACGTGACGGCGACACGCTCTGGGCACCGCTCGGCGCCGGCCTCGTCGCGCCCCTCGGGCCGCAGGTCGCCGTCGTCACAACGCGCGACACCGCCGGCGCGACGCTGGAGACCACCGAGGTGCCGTTTACGGTGGTGGAGGTCGACCGACCCGTCGACTACCTCGAACTGACCGAGGAAGAAGGCTCGGTGCTGACGCCGGAGGCGCTGGCGACCGAGGCGCGCATACGCGCGTTCGAGCAGTTCAACGCCTTCGATGGCCGCGCCAGCTGGGACGGCCTGTTCATCCGACCGACCGAGGGCATCGTGACGACGGAGTTCGGCCAGGCCCGCTCGATCAATGGCGGCCCGATCGGCAGCGCGCACAGCGGCCTCGACATCGCGAACGCGGAGGGGACGCCGGTCGTCTCCGCCGCGCCGGGCCGGGTGATCTGGGCAGCGCCCATGCCGATCCGTGGCAACACCGTGCTCGTGGACCACGGGGCCGGCGTCGTGACCGGCTACCACCACCTGCTGGAGATCACGACCGAGGCCGGCGCGCGGGTGGAGGCGGGCGAGGTGATCGCGCTGATGGGATCCACCGGCCTGTCGACCGGGCCGCATCTCCACTGGGAGATGACGATCTACGGCGTGAACGTGGACCCGGTGACGTGGACGGAGCGGCCGTTCAGGCCCGAGTAGCCACGAGGGCGCCCCAGTCGCCTTCCTCGAAGTCCTGTCGCACCACGAGGCCCGCCTGTTCCGCGGCGGCGCGCACCTCGTGCGCGTCGCGGCGCAGGAAGCCGCTCGCGACCAGCGTGCCGCCGGGGCGGAGCGCGGCGACGAGCAGCGGCATGAGCCGCCCGAGCACGACCGAGGAGATGTTCGCGAGCACCAGGTCCGCGGAGCCCTCCGCGGGGGCGGCCGGCCACGGCCAGATGTCGCCGACGCTGCCCGCGCCGAACTCGACCATCCCGTCCACGCCGTTGCGCTCCGCGTTCTCCACGGCCACCGCCACGGTCGCCGCGTCGATGTCCACGGCACGCACGCTGCGCGCGCCGAGTTTCGCCGCGCCGATCGCGAGGATGCCGGAGCCCGCGCCCACGTCCAGCACGTCCATGCCCGGCGCGATCACGCCCTCCATCGCGAGCAGGCAGAGACGCGTGGTCTCGTGCTCGCCGGTGCCGAACGCCGCGCCGGGATCGAGGTCGATGATCACCTCGTGCGGCTGTGCCTCGTACGGCTCCCACGAGGGACGGACGACGAGGCGCTGGCCGATGTGCTGGATGCGGTAGAACTGCTTCCACTCCTCCGCCCAGTCCACCGGCTCCACCTCGCGCATCCGCAGACGCGCGAGCGGCCCGCTGACCGCGACCTGCGCGAGGCGACGACGGAGCGCGCGGCGGGCGGGCTGGGACAGCGCGGCCGGGAAGGTGGCGCGCACCACCCAGGGGCGGTCGGTGAGTTCCTCGTAAGAGAAGTCGGCGGAGTCGGAGATCAGGAGCGCCGGCTCGATCGAGACGCCGACCGCGCCCGCCTCGCGCAGGACATCGGCGGCGGCTTCCGTGTCGGCGGGATCGCAGCGTGCGACGACCTCGAACCAGCGATCGTCGGGGGTGGCCACGCGCTAGGTGAACGCGCTCTTGATGCGCTCGAAGACGGACGGGTCTTCGGGCACGTCCGGCGTGCCAAGCGACTCCGCGAGGCGGCGCAGGAGTTCCTTCTGGTCGCCGGACAGTTTCGTCGGCGTCACCACGTAGGTGCGCACCAGCAGGTCGCCGCGAGTGGAGCCGCGCAGGTGCGGGACGCCGCGGCCGCGGATCACATGCACCTCGCCGTGCTGGACGCCCGGCTTCAGTTTGAGTTCGACCGGGTCGCCCTCGATCGTCGGGACCTGGACGTCCGTGCCGAGCGAGGCCTGGGCGATGTTCAGCGCCAGGTCGTAGATCAGGTCGTCGTCGACGCGCTTGAATACCTCGTGCTGCGCGACGTTGAGTTCGATGTAGAGGTGGCCGGGCGGGCCACCGCGCGGGCCGTGGTCGCCTTCGCCGGCGATGCGCATCTGGGAGCCGGTGTCGACGCCGGCGGGCACCTTCACGGAGCGGGTCACCGGCACGCGGCGCATGCCCTGGCCCCGGCAGGTCTTGCACGGGTCGCTCACGATCGTGCCCTCGCCGCGGCAGCGGTTGCACGTGGCCACGTTCACGAACTGCCCGAAGAGCGACTGCTGCACGCGCCGGATCTCGCCCGCGCCCTGGCATTCGGTGCACTGCGGCTTCTCGGTCGCGCCCGCCTGCCCCGTCGCGCGGCAGTCCGGGCACCGCTCGACGCGCTCGAACGACAGCTCGTGCTCCGTGCCGGCGACCGCCTCTTCGAGGGTGATCGTGAGCGTCGCGTGCAGATCGGAGCCCGGCTGCGGGCCGGCGCGGCGCGTGCCCGTGCCGCGGAAGAACGCATCGAAGATATCGCCGAAGCCGCCGAAGCCCTCGTGCCCCTGGAAGCCCTGAGCGCCACCGACGCCGGCGGCGCCGAAGCGGTCGTACCGCGAGCGCTTCTCCGGGTCGGAGAGCACCTCGTAGGCGGCGTTGACTTCCTTGAACTTCGACTCGGCGGTGGCCTCTTTGTTGCGGTCCGGGTGGTACTGCATCGCCAGGCGGCGGAAGGCCTTCTTAATGTCGTCCGCGCTCGCATCGCGCGGGACACCCAGGACCCCGTACAGGTCGGCGTTGCCGGTGGAGTTGGTCGTCATCGAACATCCATCGTACCGCCACGCCTCGTTACCGGCGGCGCTCCTCCAGCAGTTGGGCGGCGACCGCGTCGAATATGGCGTCGTTCACGCCCTGCGCCCGCAGGAACGCCCGAGCACCCCCGTGCCGCTCGCGCAGCGCCGCCAGCATCTCCGCCATCGCCGGCCGTGGGACGCCCAGCGCCGGGTTCGGCGCCTCGTCCGGCCTGATCACGCCCCGGGCGCGTAACCGGGCGACCAGCGTGTCCATGGCCACCTGCGACAGCGCGAAATCCTCCAGGATCGTCGCCTCGTCCACGCCGAGGGCGTCCAACAGCAGCGCCGCGAACACCCCGGTGCGGTCCTTGCCGGTCACGCAGTGGAAGACCGCCGGGTAGGTCTCGTCCCGCCCGAGGAGCGCGAAGGCCGTCGCCCACGCCTGCCCGTGCCGCTCCAGCATGTCCACGTAGCCCGGGTCCCACGCGCCCTCCGACCGGGCGGCGAATTTCGCGTCCGCGTTACCCATGGGGAAATGGTGGCGGGTGACCTCCACGGTGCAGAGCGCGCCCACGCCACGCGGGTCGCCGGCCTCCGCCTCGCTGCGAAAGTCGATCACGGTGCGGAGCGGCACCTCGGCGCGGAGCCGCTCGACCTCGTGCGGCTGCATGCGCTGGTGCTCGGCGGAGCGGAAGAGCCGCCGCCAGCGCACGGTGCGGCCGTCGGCAGTGTCGTAGCCGCCCAGGTCACGGAAGTTGTAGACCTGCTCGAAGTCGAAGTGCCGCTCGTACTGGCTCATCGCCGTTCCCCCATTGCCCCTCGGCGCGCCCCCCGTTGCCCTCGGCACGCTGGCCGGCAGCCGGACGCCCCGCCGACGGTATACATCAGCGAGGCGTCCGTTGGGTTCAACTGCCGGCAGGAGGCTAGACCTCCCGGAACTCGCCCTCGATCGTGCTGGCCTCCTCGGGCGCGTCCGGACCCGCGTCGCCGCCGGCGCCGGGGGCGTTCTGGGCCTGCTGCTTGGAGTAGATGGCGGCGCCCACGGCCTGCATGGCCGCCGACAGCGCCTCCGTCTTCGCGTTCATCTCGTCCGCGTCCTCGCCGCCGAGGGCGGTGCGGACCTCCGCGATCGCGGTCTCCACCTGCTGCTTCTGCTCCGCGGTCACGATCTCCGCGTTATCACGCAGCATCTTCTCCGCGGCGTACGCCAGCGAGTCCGCGCTGTTGCGTGACTCCGCGAGGGTGCGCTTCTTCGCGTCCTCGTCCGCGTGCTGCTCGGCGTCGCGCTTCAGGCGCTGCACCTCGTCGTCGGACAGGCCGCTGGAGGCCTGGATGGTGATGTGCTGCTGCTTGCCCGTGGCCTTGTCCGCCGCGGACACCTTCACCATGCCGTTCGCGTCGATATCGAACGTCACCTCCACCTGCGGGACGCCTCGCGGCGCGGGGAGGATGCCGTCCAGGATGAACCGGGCCAGCGACTTGTTGTCGCCCGCCATGGTGCGCTCGCCCTGGAGGACGTGGATCTCCACCGAGGGCTGGTTGTCGCTCGCCGTGGAGAACACCTGCGACGCGCTGGTCGGGATCGTCGTGTTGCGCTCGATGATCGGCGTCATCACGCCGCCGAGCGTCTCGATGCCAAGCGTGAGCGGGGTCACGTCCAGCAGCAGGACGTCCTTGACCTCGCCCTTGAGCACGCCGGCCTGGATCGCCGCGCCGATGGCGACGACCTCGTCCGGGTTCACGCCGCGGTGCGGCTCCTTGCCGAAGAACTCCTCCACGCGCTTCTGCACGAGGGGCATGCGGGTCATGCCGCCCACCAGGACCACCTCGTCCACCGCGGAGGCGGCGACGCCAGCGTCCTCCAGCGCCTGCTTCACCGGGGCGAGCGTGCGCTCCACGAGCGGCATGACGAGCTGCTCGAACTGGGAGCGGGTCAGCGTCAGCACCAGGTGCTTCGGGCCGCTGGCGTCCGCGGTGATGAACGGGAGGTTGATCTCCGTGGCCTGCGCGGAGGAGAGCTCGATCTTCGCCTTCTCCGCCGCTTCCTTCAGGCGCTGTAGCGCCATCCGGTCCTGCGACAGGTCGATCCCCTGGTCGCGCTTGAACTCCGACACGAGGTGGTCGATGACGACGTTGTCGAAGTCGTCGCCACCCAGGAAGGTGTCGCCATTCGTCGCCTTCACCTGGAAGGTGCCGTCCCCGATCTCGAGGATCGAGATGTCGAACGTGCCGCCGCCAAGGTCGTAGACCGCGATCAGCTCGTCGTTCTTCTTGTCCAGGCCGTACGCGAGCGCCGCGGCGGTCGGCTCGTTGATGATGCGCAGCACCTCGAGGCCGGCGATGCGGCCGGAGTCACGGGTGGCCTGGCGCTGGGCGTCGTTGAAGTAGGCGGGAACCGTGATCACGGCCTCCGTCACGGTTTCGCCCAGGTACGCTTCCGCGTCCGCCTTCAGCTTCTGCAGGATCATGGCGCTGATCTCGGGGGGCGAGTACTGCTTGCCGCCCATCTCCACGCCGGCATCGCCGTTGTCGCGGCGGATGAGGCCGAAGCCGGCCACGCGCTTCAGGCGGACGACCTCTTCGTCATCGAAACGGCGGCCCATCAGGCGCTTCACGGAATAGACCGTGTTGTCCGAGTTGGTCACGGACTGGCGCTTCGCGACCGTGCCGACCAGGCGCTCGCCGTTCTTGGCGATCGCCACCATGGACGGCGTCGTGCGGCCACCCTCGGCGTTCGCGATGACGCGGGGCTCGCCGCCCTCCATCACCGCCACGCACGAGTTCGTCGTGCCGAGGTCGATGCCAATCACCTTACCCATGCTGTCCTTCTTTTCCCCGCGCTGCGGCGGTTCGTTGTCTTCCTGGTAGGGAGCGGGATGCGCGTTATGTAGTCGCGCCCTCGCCGTTCCCTACCATCACCATCGCCGGGCGGATCACCCGGTCCTGCACCGCGTAGCCGCGGCGGACCAGGTGCACCACCTCGTTCTCGGGCCCGGGCGCCTGGCCCACGGCCTCGTGCTTGTTCGGGTCGAACGGCTGGTGCAGCGCGTGGATCTCCTCCACGCCGCGCTGCTCCAGCGCCCGGCGGAAGCCCTGCAGCACCAGCCGCACGCCTTCCGCCCAGGGGTGGTCGCGCACGTCCTCCGGCGCGGACTCCACCGCCCGCTCGAGGTCATCGATCGCGGGGAGGAAGCCGGAAACGGCATCTGCCACGGCGACCCGGCCCACCTCCGCGCGCTCCTCGCGGGCGCGGCGGAGCAGGTTCTGGTAGTCCGCCAGCGCCCGCGCTTCGCGCGCGCGGGCCGCCTCCAGTTCGCGGCCCAGGTCATCGGGCCCGGAAGCGGCGGCCTCGGAGGATTCCGCGGGAAGCGGCTCCTCTGGTGCGGCCGGGGCCGTGTGTTCGTCGGTCATCGTGTTCCTCACCAGGCTCCCCCGCGCCGCCCGGCGAAGGAGTCGCGCGGTGCGGGTGGTGTCTCTTACTGGCCTACGTCGCGGAGGATCTGCCCCATCAGCGACGCGATGTATCGGACGCGCGGGATGGTGCGCTGGTACGCCATGCGCGTGGGGCCAATCACGGCCACCACGCCTGCGGCGTCCGTGTCCCCGTACCGGGACACCACCACGCTCCAATCCTGCAGTCCGGTGTCCGGGTTCTCCTGGCCGATGATCACGCGGGTGCTGCCCATGTGGTCATCCACGGTGGACTCCAGCAGTCCGCGCAGCCGGTACGCCTGGAGCTGCGTCACCGCCTCCAGCATCCGGTCTACGTCCGAGAACTCCGGCTGCCGGAGCGCCATGTTGAGGCCGTCCAGGAACGTCTCTTCGGCGATCCGCAGTTCTTCGATCGATTCCGCCACCGCCCGTGCCGTCGCCACCTCATCCGGGTCTTCGAGGCCCACGAGGCGGTCGCGCACGTTGGCGGCGTCCGCGCCGGCCAGCAGCCCGTTCAGGCGCGTGGCGCGGGCGTTCAACTGGTCCTGCGTCACCGGCTGGCGCTGCTGCAGGATGCGCTGGCGGACCCGGCCGTCGTCCATCACGGACACCAGCAGCGCGGTGTCCCGCGACAGCTCTACGAGCTGCGCGTGCCGGAGTCGCGCGGTGGAGGTACGAGGGCGGGTGACGACGGCGACGTTGCCGACCAGCGAGGAGAGGATCGTCGCCGTCAGGCTGAGCCATTCGTCCAGGCCGCCGGCCACCTGGTGGAGCTGGTGCTCCACGGTGCGCCGCTCATCCAGGGCAACCGGGGCCTCGGACATGAGGGCTTCGACGTAGAAACGATAGCCCAGGTCAGAGGGGATGCGGCCGGCGGAGGTGTATGGGTGGGTGATGTACCCCTCCCGCTCCAGCCGGGCCATCTCGTTCCGGATCGTCGCGCTGGAGATCTCCAAGCGATGCCGGTCCACGAGGGCGCGCGACGACACCGGTTCGGCGGTCTCGACGTACTCGTCGACCACCATGCCCAGAATCGCGGACTGACGGTCGGTCAGCACCTCTGTCCTCCGTTAGCACTCTCGCCATGAGAGTGCTAAATCGCCTTTCGATTGTATTCAGGCTCCCCTCCGGGGGTCAATCCTGGACCGGCGACTCCCTATACTCGGGGGCGCGGGCGCGGCCCCACCTTCCCCGGTGGGAGGGTCGCGACGATGGAGGCCGAAGACGTCCCAGCCCGCCCCTCGCCCCCGCCGCACCGGCCGCCCGGCCGCCGAACGACCACCTCGTGCCCGCGACGAGCAGGACGAGCGCCTGGCGGAGCGCGCCCTGGAGGACCGCTCCGCCTTCTCGGCGCTCTACGAGGCCCACGCGACCCGCGTCTACCGCTACCTCCTCGCCCGCACGTCCGACCCGGCAGAGGCGGAGGAGCTGACCTCGCGCGTATTCCTGAACGCCCTCGCCAGCCTGGAGCAGTACCGGGGCCGCGGGGCGGGGTTCTCCTCCTGGCTGATGAGCATCGCCCACAACCTGCTGGTGAACTGGTACCGGGACCGCGGCCGGCGGCCGGCCACCGCCGCGCTGGACGCGGCGATGGAGGTGGCCTCCACTGTGCCCGGGCCGGAGTCCTCCCTGGAGCAGAACGAAGTGATCGCGCAGGTACGCGCCGCCATTTCCTCGCTCCCCCCGGAGCGCCAGGAACTGATCGCGCTCAAGTACGTGGATGGAAGAACGAACGCCGAGATCGGACGTATGATGGGCCGGACGGAGGGCGCAGTGAAGGCACTGCACCACCGCACGCTCCGCGAACTGCATGCGCTGCTCGCCGACCTGGCAGAGGACAGCGCCGGATCGGGGAGCCGCGAGAGGACTCGTCAATGACGCTGGCGGCACGGATCTCTGGCGTCGGTCGCTATGTGCCGGAACGCGTCATGACGAACGAAGAGCTCGAGGCCACGGTCGAGACCTCCAGCGAGTGGATCGTGGAGCGCACCGGCATCCGCGAGCGGCGCATCGCCGCCCCCCACGAGACCACCAGCAGCATGGGCACGGAGGCGGCGCGACGCGCCCTGGCCTCCGCCGGGATCACCGGCGCGGAGATCGACCTCGTGATTACCGGCACATGCACCCCGGACGGGCTGTTCCCGGCGACCGCCTCCGCAATCCAGAACGCCATCGGCGCCACCCACGCGGGCGCCTTTGACGTGAACGCTGCCTGCGTCGGATTCCTGTCCGGGCTCGCCACCGGCGCGCAGTTCATCGCCACCGGCAGCGCGGAGCGCGTGCTGGTGGTGGGCGCCGAGACGCTCTCCCGGATCGTGGACTGGACCGACCGAGGCACCTGCGTGCTCTTCGGCGACGGCGCCGGCGCAGTGGTCCTGGAGCGTGCGGTGCCCGGCGAGCCCGGCTCGATCGACTCGCTCCTCCTGCGCTCGGACGGCAGCCAGGCGGGGCTCCTGTACTCGCACGGCCCGTGCTCGCCACTGGTCGACGGACTGCAGCAGGAGGCGAAGATCATCATGGACGGGCGCGCGGTCTTCCGCCAGGCCGTCACCATGATGTGCGACTCCGCGACCGAGGTGATCGCCCGCGCGGGCCTCACCGTGGACGACATCGCCCTCGCCGTGCCGCACCAGGCCAACATGCGCATCATCACCGCCATGTCCGACCGCCTGGGGCTCCCGATGGACCGGGTCTACGTGAACGTAGACCGCTACGGGAATACGTCCAGCGCCACGATCCCGATCGCACTGGCCGAGGCGGAAGCGGAAGGCCGGCTGAAGCCCGGCGATCGCGTGCTCTTCGCCTCGTTCGGAGGTGGCCTCTCCTGGGGCGCGATGGTGATCGAGTGGGCCGGCGTTGGCTCTCGTCGCCTCGTCGCCGCCTCGGCCGCCCGCTCCGCGGGCGCCTGACCGCTCCGGCTCAGGGCGCGCGGTGGCCTGAGTCCGGGGCCGTCGGTACGATTCCTCAATCCCCTGCATCTCCGGAGGCTTCATGGATTTGACCTGGCTCGGGTACGCCGCAACGCGCATGCGCACGCGCACCGCCGCCGTGGTCATGGACCCGTACACCAAGAGCATCGGCGGGACGATGGGCCGGCCGGACGCCCACATCATCACCATCAGCCACGACGACCCCATGCGGAACGGCACCGCCGGCGTGGCGCCGGCGGACGGCGAGCCGATGATCCTGGTGGGCCCCGGCGAATACGAGATCCGCGGTGTGCAGGTCGAGTCCGTCCGCGGCTGGCTCCGCGGCGAGGGCGACCCGGCCGCTCTGGCCAGCACTCTCTGGCTCTTCGAGGCCGAGCAGATGCGCGTCGCGCACCTGGGCGGACTGGGGACGCCGCTCACCACGGCGCAACTCGACCTGTTGACCCGCGCCGACATCGTGATCGTGCCGATCGCCCTGCCGGACACGCTCGCGCCGGAGGACGCCGCGAAGGCGGTCCGCGCGATGGAGCCCTCGATCGTGATCCCGGTCGGCTACGAGCCGTCCGACGAGGCGGCGCTGAAGACCTTCGTCCGCGCGCTGGGCGGCACCCCGGAGGAACCGGTCAGCCGCTTCACCATCAACTCCCGCTCCTTCGATGGTGAGACGCGCCGCATCGTCCTGCTGGAGGCGCGCGCCTAGCCGACCCTTTCGACGCGAGATGACCGAAGCGAAGAGGCGCCCTGCGGGGCGCCTCTTTCGTGTCGTGGGTACCGGCCGTGGCTACGGCAAGAAGGTGAGCGGATCCAAGTAGGAGCCGTTACGCCTGACCTCGAAGTGCAGGTGCGGGCCGGTGGAGCGGCCGGAGTTGCCGCTGAAGCCAATGATGTCACCGGCGTTCACGAACTGGCCGTTGCCAACCGCGAAGTCGGAGAGGTGCGCGTAGACGGTCTCATAGCCATCGCCGTGGTCGACGATGATGTGGAAGCCATACGAACAGCAGGGGTTGCCACCCGCGAACGTAACCTGGCCGGACTTGGCGGCGGCGATGGCGCTCCCGGACGACATCGCAAGGTCGATCCCGAGCGGGTGCGACGGGCCAAAGGCGGAGGTCAACAGACCACCCGAGGGCCAGATCCAGCCGCTGCCACCGTTCCCGACCGGCGCCACCACCGGGAGTGAGGGCGCGGGCGCCAGCGGCACCTTGCGGCCACCCGGCACCAGGATCAGCGAGCCCTCGCGGATGTTGTTCGGGTCACCGTCCAGGCCGTTCGCGCGGAAGGCGACCACGTCCTGCCAGTCGGCGTCATACCGCGCCGAGATTGCGGTCACCGTCTCACCGACGCGGACCGAGTGGATGATGCCGTCCACGCTCGGGATCTGCAATTTCATCCCGAGCTGCAGGAGGTCGGTGTCGCTCAGCACGTCCACGTTGTTCCAGGTGATGGAGGACGGGGACACGCCGAAGCGGGAAGCGATGCCAGAGATCGTGTCGCCGGCCTGAACCTCGTACTCAAAGAAGATCGGGATGCGCTCGTTGCTGGTGCCGTTATCGACGCCGCCCGAGGCCTGCGACGAGTTCTCCTGTAGCGCGGCAAGTTGCGCGCGGGCGTTCAGCGCACGGTTGTCACCCTGGAGCAGCGCATCCGCCACGGATGGCGGGACCACGACGGTCAGCGGCACGGGGCCGGCCGAGAGCGAGGTGGCGCCGGCGGTGGGGACGGAGGCGGCGAGGCCGGGGAGGGTGAAGCGGTCGGCGCGCAGCACCGGGGTGCTAGCCGCCTCGGTTGTCGGGACCGGGAAGGCACCGATGCCGACGATGAGCAGAAAGAGAGAGGTGAGGACACCGAAGTGCACGGCGTGGCGGGAGCGCGTCACCGTCACGCGAGCCGCGCGGGCGCGGAGCAGCGTTCGACTGCGACGCTGAGGCCGGGGCGGTTGGATGGTCCCGTTGATGGACGGCTCCCTGAGTTTCCGTGCCGATTGACGTCACGGACACCGGCGCAGGACACGCCACGAGCCGTCGCCCGCGCGCGAATCCTAGCACTCCAGCCCGCCGTCAACCCGCTGAGCAAGGCGGCAGGAGTTCCCCACCCCGACTGGACAAGGGAAAGGTTAACTAGTGCCCGGGAGCACAAACAACTCCAATCCGCCATCGGAGCCTATGAATATCGCACGATCGTGCGACGCCAATCAGCAGGGGTTCCGGGGCTCCCCGCGACGTTCCCGCCCCCTCCGACGCAGCGACGCCCGCCGGTGAGGGCGGGCGTCGCGGTCGACCGGGACGAGGCGTCCGGGCGAAGACTAGATATTGTCGCCCTTGAGTGTGCCCAGGAACTCCTTGTTGTTCTTGGTCTTGCCCAGGCGCTCCAGCACGCGCTCGGCGGCGTCGCTGCTGTCTTCCTCGATCATCGCTGCCATGCGTCGGAGCAGCCAGATCGAGCGGAGGTCCTCCTCCGGGAAGAGCAGGTCCTCGCGACGGGTGGAGGAGCCTAGGACGTCGATTGCCGGGTAGACGCGCTTCTCCGCCAGGCGGCGGGTGAGGCGCAGCTCCAGGTTACCGGTGCCCTTGAACTCCTCGAAGATCACGTCGTCCATGCGCGAGCCGGTCTCCACGAGGCAGGTGGCGATGATCGTGAGCGACCCACCTTCCTCCGTGTTACGGGCGGCGCCAAAGAAGCGCTTCGGGGGGTAGAGGGCGATTGGGTCCATACCGCCGGAGAGCGTGCGGCCGGAGGTGGGCATGGCGGTGTTGTAGGCGCGGGCCAGGCGGGTGATGGAGTCCATCAGGATCACCACGTCCGTGCCGCCCTCCACCAGGCGCTTCGCGCGCTCCAGGGCGATCTCCGCGACGCGCGTGTGGTCCTCCACCGGCTCGTCGAAGGTGCTGGCGATGACCTCCCCGCGCACGGACCGCTTCATGTCCGTGACTTCCTCCGGCCGCTCACCGATGAGCAGGACCATGAGGTGGCTGTCCGGGTGGTTCGCCGCGATGCCGTGGGCGATGGACTTCAGCAGCATCGTCTTGCCCGCCTTCGGCGGGGAAACAATCAGGCCGCGCTGTCCGCGGCCGATGGGGGCGAAGAGGTCCACCATCCGCTGGGACAACTCGTGCTGGTTGGTCTCCAGCGGCATCATTCGGTTCGGGAAGATCGGGGTGAGGGCGTCGAAGTCCGGGCGGCGCTTCGCCTCTTCCGGGTCGATGCCGTTGACCGCGTCCACGCGGAGCAGGCCGTAGTACTTCTCGGAGGACTTCGGCTGGCGGACCTGGCCGGTCACGTAGTCGCCGGAGCGGAGGCCGAAGCGGCGCACCTGCGACTGGGAGACGTAGACATCGTTCATGCCGGGGAGCAGGCGGTCGCCGCGGAGGAAGCCGAAGCCGTCGTCCACCAGCTGGAGGACGCCGCCGGAGAAGATCGTCCCGCGCCGCTCGGCCTGCGCCTCCAGGAGGCGGAAGATCATCTCGTTCTTGGGCAGTCCGCCCGCGTTCTCGACCTCGAGCTCATCCGCCAGCGCGATCAGTTCGTCGCGGGTGCGGGTCTCGAGGTCCGCGATGCTGAGTGCCGGAATATCCGGATCGATATCCGGCATCGGCTCCAGTGAGGGGTCCGCCTGGGGTGCGCGCCCGGAGCGGCTACCCATGCCCATTCCCATGCCGGAGCCGGAACCGGTACCAGTACCGGTCCCGCTGCCGCGCCGGGATCGGCGGCGTGTCCTCGGAACATCCGAAGACGCGATCTCGCGTCCACGAGGAGATGAAGTCATATATAGGGCCTGCTCTGTGAGAGGGCGTCCGGTGCGCGATTGGGTGGCACGGGGACTAACGGGAGGGCTTCCACGAACGTGGAGCCGTCTTCATGCTAGACGACGGCACCGCGATTCGACAAGTGACGGGCGAGGGCACATCCTGACGCCCGCGCCGGGTGCAATCTGCGCGCCTAGACCGGCGCGTACTTCTGGGCATCCTTCAAGAAGATCTCGATTCCCCTGTCTGTGAGCGGGTGCTGAATCATCTGGAAGAGAACCGCCGCGGGGATGGTGGCGATGTGCGCACCGGCCAGCGCCGCCTCCGTGACGTCGCGAGGGTTGCGGATGCTGGCGGCCAGCACCTGCGCCGGCAGGTTGAAGGCGTCGTAGGTCGCGACGATCTCGCGGATCACCTCGGTCCCGTCGTGGCCAGCGTCGTTCAGCCGGCCGACAAAGGGCGAGACGAAGGTGGTGCCGGCCTTCGCCGCCAGGAGCGCCTGGTTCGCGGAGAACACCAGCGTGGTGTTGATCTTGATGCCCTCGGCGGACAGGCGCTTCGTCGCCTGCAGGCCCACCTCGCTCATCGGGATCTTGACGACCACGTTGGGATGCCAGGCGGCAACGCGGCGCGCCTCCGCGACCAGCTGCTCGAGTTCCATCGAGATGCATTCCGCGGAGATGGGGCCGTCCACGACGTCGCAGATCTCCAGGACGCGGGTCTTGTAGTCCACGCCCTCGCGCGCGACCAGCGTGGGGTTGGTCGTGACCCCGTCCACCACGCCCAGCGCGGCACCGCGACGGATGTCATCGATGTTCGCGGTGTCCAGGAAGATGCGCACGAGGTGCTCCTACCTCCACCCGCCGGCAAACGCCGCAGGTGGCGTGACTAGAACGGCTTGAAGATCGCCAGCCAGGCCATGACCGGCACGGTCAGGACGATCACGGTGCCGAAGACCAGCGGGACGTTGTCCGCCAGCGCGTCACGCAGCTCGTCCGTGACCTCGCCGTGCTTCTTCGCCGCGAGGGAGAGGATACGCACGCGCCGGAGCCCGACCCCGAGCAGCGGCACGAAGATGAACAGGTCCACCAGCGTCAGCGTCTGCAGCGCCATCAGCCAGCCCGTGGTGATCACGTTCAGTTCCGCCGCCGCCGCCCAGGCGTAGCCGGAGAACAGCGTCGCGATGAAGCCGGGGAGCAGGAAGTAGGTCTCGTTCCGCTGCGCCTCCGTGAAGAGCAGCGCCTTCTCCTCGACCACCTGCGTCGCCCACGCCTTCCAGACCGGGACGACCACGCTGCCGATCCCGACCATCATCAGGAACAGCGAGAGCGTGTGGATGAACCGCCAGGCCGTCACGCGACGCCCGAGGGGGCCTCGGAGGCCTGCCCGGCGGCGGAAGCCCGCTGCGAGGCGTGCACGAAGGCCGCACCCACGAAGTCGCGGAACAGTGCGTTGGGCTGGTTCGGACGGCTGGTGAACTCCGGGTGGAACTGCGCACCCACCATGAACGGATGGTCTGGCAGCTCCACGATCTCCACCAGCCCCGTCTCCGTGTCTCGCCCTGCGACGATCAGCCCGGCCTGCACCAGTTGCGGCAACAGGCTGTTGTTCACCTCGTAGCGGTGGCGGTGCCGCTCGCGCACCACGGACTCACCGTAGGCAGCGGCCGCCTTCGTCCCGGGGACGAGCCGGCAGTCGTACCCGCCCAGGCGCATGGTGCCACCCATCTCGTGCACCTCCTGCTGCTCGGAGAGCAGGGAGATGACCGGGAACGGCGTCTTCGGGTCCGCCTCGGTCGTATTCGCGCCGGGCATCCCGGCCACGTGGCGGGCGAACTCGACGACCAGCATCTGCAGCCCGAGGCAGTCCCCGAGGTACGGGATCTGGCGCTCGCGCGCGTAGCGCACGGCCGCGATCTTCCCCTCCAGGCCACGGTCACCGAAGCCGGGGCACAGCAGGATGCCGTCCACGTCGCCGATCACGCGCTCCGCGGAGTCGCTCTCAAGGTCCTCGGAGTGGACCCAGTCGAAGTCCAGCGCGCCGTCGTGGTGGACGCCGGCGTGCACCAGCGCCTCCTTGATCGAGAGGTACGCGTCGTGCAGTTCGACGTACTTGCCAACGATGGCGATGCGGGCGCGGCGCTTCGGGGCGTGCAGCCGCTCCACGAACCGCGCCCAGTCCTCCAGGTCCGGCTTGACGTCGCCCAGCCCCAGGCCCTTCATCACGATCTGGCCGAGCCCGGAACCTTCCAGGATCAGCGGCACCTCGTAGATGGAGTCGGCCGTCTGCAGCGGGATCACGGCCTCGCGCTGCACGGAGCAGAACAGCGCGATCTTCTCGCGCAGCGCCTCCGGCACCGGGAAGTCGGACCGCGCGACGATGACGTCCGGCTGGATGCCGAAGGCGCGCAGTTCGCGCACGGAGTGCTGGGTCGGCTTGGTCTTGAGTTCGTGCGTGGAGCCGATGTACGGCAGCAGCGTGACGTGGATGAACATCGCCTCGCCCGGCGCGGCGTACCGCATCTGCGAGATCGCCTCCAGGAACACCTGGCCCTCGATGTCGCCGACGGTGCCGCCGACCTCCACGATCACCACGTCCGCCTTCGCGGAGGTGCCCGCCAGGCGGATGCGGCGCTTGATCTCGTTGGTGACGTGCGGGATCGCCTGGATGGTGCCGCCGAGGTAGTCGCCCCGGCGCTCCTTCCGGATCACCTCTTCGTAGATCTGGCCAGAAGAGGAAGAGTTCAGCTTCCCGAGTTCAATATCGACGAAGCGCTCATAGTGCCCCAGGTCCAGGTCCGTCTCCGCGCCGTCGTCGGTCACGAAGACCTCGCCGTGCTGGTACGGGGACATGGTGCCGGGATCCACGTTGATGTACGGGTCCAGTTTGAGCACTGAAACCTGGAGCCCTCGTGCCTTCAGGATGCGGCCGAGGGAGGCGGCGACGATGCCCTTCCCCACGGAAGAGACGACACCGCCGGTGACGAACACGTAGCTGGCCATGGTGGGAGCACTCGCGGCAGGGGGAGCCGGTTTCCGTCATCTTACCGACGCATCCGCAGGGGTGTCGAACCGGGGGTGCCCGTACGGTGATCTCAGCCGTTGACGCGCGGGTGCCCCTTCGCCACCGTGGGCGGCGAGGAGGCACCCGATGCCTGATGCGAGCCCTGAGGATGCGACCGCGAGCGTGCTGGTGGAGGTGCTGGACGGGGTGGCGACGATCACCCTCAACCGTCCGGACGCGCTGAACGCGATGGACGAGGACCTGACGGCGCGCCTGATGGCGGCGCTGGAGCGCGTCCGGGACGACGAGGCGATCCGGTGCGCTGTCATCACCGGCGCCGGCCGCGCGTTCTGCGCGGGTGCGGACCTCCGCCGGCGGGCGGCGAACCAGTCCGAGGGCCGCGGCCCGACGCCGTTCCCGGTCACGCCGCCCCCGCTCTACCACTCGTCCGACGCGCAGAAGCCGATGATCGCGGCGGTGAACGGCCACTGCCTGGGCGCGGGCCTGGAACTGGCGCTGACCTGCGACTTCCGGCTCGCCTCCACGCTTGCCACATTCGGGATGCCGGAGATCACGCTCGGCTTCTTCCCCGGCGGCGGGGCGCCGCTGCGCCTTCCGCGGGCGATCCCACTCGGCGCGGCAATGGAGATCCTGCTGACCGGCGACCGCATCGACGCGCAGACGGCGCGCGAGTACGGCCTGGTGAACCGCGTCCTCCAGCCGGAGGAACTCCTGCCTGAGGCGCAACGCATCGCCACGCGGATCGCCTCGCACGCCCCGCTCGCGGTGCGCGGCCTGCGCGAGGTGGTGATGCAGGGGCTGGAGATGCCGCTGCCGCAGGCGCTCCGCTGGGGCGGCGCGATGCGATGGGCCATCGGCCAGACGGAGGATGCGAAGGAGGGCCCTCGGGCCTTCGCCGAGAAGCGCCCGCCCGAGTTCACCGGCCGCTAAGGGACGTGACGTCGAGGGATCAGCGGGGGATGCCCCTCCCCCTACCCCCTGCCTGCGCGGGGAGGGGGATGAGATTCGATGGGGTTCCACCCCATCGAGGCTTCACCCCGGTCGCTCGCCGCGACGGGCCCCGACTGGGCGTCGCCCCTCGCGTTCCGGCTCCGTTCGCGGCGAGCCTGTCGAACCGCCACCGGAGCCCAACCCCGGTCCGATGCGCCTCCAGCCGCGTGGGGGGTCCGAGTGCGAATGCCCGAGGCCTCATCGAGAGGTGCCCGGACGCTCGCACTTCGACACGCACAGTGCGAACGGACTCCGGGGGGATGGCTGGGAACGCCCGCTGCGTCCATTCGCTCACCGGCGGCAGCCCCCGCCCGTCGCGGCGAGCGACCCCTGGCCCTCGTGCCGAGCGAGTTAGAAGAGCGGGAAGTCGGCGGGCCGGCCGAGGAGGACGCGGCCGGCCGCCTCGTAGACCAGCGGGCCGATCATGACGTGGGCGCCGGCGGTGTGGATGTCGCGGAAGATCCGGTCGAGCGGGTTCGTGCGCTGGATCGCGCTGGTGGCGCAGGCGCGGTGCAGCAGGTCCACCACGCCCAGGCTCTCCGTGGCTGCGTGGCTCGCCGCCAGCCGCACCTTCGCGCGGAGCGTCACGTCGCCTTCCCCGTCGGAGGCCTGAACGTCCGCCCAGAGCGCCTCGGCCGAGGCGTAGTAATAGGTCTTCGCCGCATCGAAGCGGGCCTGCGCGATCGCGAACGTCTCCTGGACGCGCCCCACCTCCTGCAGCGGCACGCCACCCCAGCCGCGCTTGGTCGTGAACACCTCGCGCGCCGTCGCCAGCGCCGCCCGCGCAAGGCCAAGCGCCTGCGCGCCGTGGTTCATGAACACCAGCCCGCCGCAGCGGAACAGCGGCCAGTCATGCTGATGCGAGGTGAAATCGAAGGTGTGCGCCGCCGGGACGGCCGCCTCGCGGATCTCGAAGTCGTTGCTGGCGGTGCCACGCAGGCGGGTGGTGTCCCAGGTATCGTGGATGGTGACCTGCGCGCGCGGCACGAAGAAGGCGAGGACCCGGTCGGTGCCGTCGTCGTTCTTCGTCGGGACGTCGCCGCCGCCCTCGTAGATCAGCGCCTCGCCGGTGAACCAGTCGGCGTGCGAGGAGCCGGAGGCGAACGGCCAGCGCCCGCTCACCGTGTACCCGCTGCCGTCCGAGGCGGGGACGGCCCGCCCGATCGGCCGTGCGACGCCGGCCATGATGCCGCCGTCCTGGAACAGCGTCCGCCCGACCTCAGGCGCGACGAAGCCGCCGTAGATCCCCGCCTGCGCGGCGAGCATCACGCACCACCCCGCCGAGCCGTCCGCGGCCGAGGCCTCCTCGATCACGCGGGAAGCGGTGACGGGGTCGGCCTCCACGCCCCCGTAGGAGCGGGGCACGACGAGGTGGAACATGCCCGCGGCGCGCATCTCCTCCACCAGGTCCGGTGGGAGCCGCCGTCCCGCCTCGATCGCGTCGCCGGCGGCGCGGATGCGCGGCACCACCGCCTGCGCGGCGGCCAGGGGATCGGTGATGGCGTCGAGGGACATCGGACGGCTCCGGGAACGAATGGGGGGCGGGACGGCGGGATTCTACGCCCGGTCGATCGGGTACGCTGGGCGTCCCCACACCCGCAGTTGATGGAGGCCAGGATGAGCGGCGAGCCGACGATCACGACCCTGGCAAACGGGCTGCGGGTGGTGGTGACCCCGGTGCCGGCGGCACAGGCGGCGGCAATGTCGTTCTGGACCGGGGTCGGCTCGCGCGACGAGACGCCGGCGACGAACGGCCTTTCCCACTACATCGAGCACATGCTCTTCAAGGGCACCACCCGCCGACCCACCGCCCCGGAGATCTCCGAGGCGATCGAGGGCGCGGGCGGGAGCCTGAACGCCTTCACCACGAAGGAAGTCACCTGCTACTGGAACAACCTCCCGTTCGAGCGCGCCGCGACGGGGCTCGAGGTGCTGGCGGACATGATCCAGCGCTCGCTCATCGAGCCGGTCGAGGTCGAACGGGAGCGGACGGTCGTGCAGCAGGAGATCCGGCGCTCCCACGACGCGCCGGGCTCCTACGTCGGCGAACTGTCCTCAGTCGCCACGTACGGCGACCAGCCGGTCGGCTGGCCGATCGCCGGGACGCTGGAGACCGTGGGCGAGATGCACCGCGACGACTTCATGGCGCACATGGGCCGCTTCTACACCGCGGAGAACTCCGTCCTCTCGATCGCCGGCAACCTGGAGGTCGACCGCGTCGTGGAGATGGCTGCGCGCGAGTTCGACTCGCTGCCGCGCGGGGTGCGTCCGCCCCGGCCCGCCGCGACCGACCAGCGGCCGGAGGGCTACATCCAGCTCGAGGAGCGCCCGATCGAGCAGACCAACCTCGTGCTGTCCGTGCTCGGCTTCGGGCGGCGCGACCCGGACCGGTACGCGGCGGACATCATGAACACCGCGCTCGGCCGGGGCATGTCGTCGCGGCTGTTCAAGGAGGTGCGTGAGCGCCGAGGCCTGGCGTATTCCGTCTCCTCCGGCTCCACGCGCTACGCCGACATCGGCTCCGTGTCGGTGAGCGCGGGCGTGACGCGCGAGCACCAGGAGGAGGCGCTGCTGGTGATCATCGGAGAGTTGCGCCGGCTGATCGACGAGCCGATGCCGGAGGAGGAGCTGCAGCGCACGAAGGACTACGCGTGCGGCTCCTTCCGGCTCTCCCTGGAGACGCCGATGTCGTTCGCGCAGCGCCACGGCGGGCAACTGCTGAACGAGGGCGAGATCGAGCCGGCGGACGTGACCGTGGCCCGGCTCCGCGCGGTGACGCAGGACGACATCCAGCGCGTCGCGAAGCGGCTGTTCGATGGCGCGCGCTTCTCGCTCGCCGTCGTCGGCCCGTCCGCCTCCACCGACCGCCTCGACTCGATCCTCCACGGCGGCTAGCGGACGTCGAGGGGCGACGCGCATGGCCGGCCTCACCACGCTCCCGGACGCGGCGACCGTCGCGCGCATCGTCACGGTCGCCACCGGCGAATCGCCGGACGACCTGCGCATCCTCGGCCAGGGCGTGACCGCCGTCGGCTGGCGCGTGGACGCGCGAGGTGGCCCGTACTGCGTGCTCATCGCGATCCCTCGTGACGTGCAGGCGCAGCAGGGACGCGACGAGCCCGCGCAGTTCGGCGCGCGGCACGCGCTGCTCACCGCGCTGTGCGAGGCGACCCCGCTCGTCCCTCGCCCCATCGCGACCTCGGTGGACCCGGAGCAGAGCGACCCGGTCGCCGGCCGCTGGGCGTGGGCGGTCACGTCGCTCCTGGAAGGCGAGCGGCCCGGCCCCGAGGGTGTCCCAGAGGCGGCCGCGCGCGACCTCGGTGCGGTACTCGCGGCGCTGCACGCAATCCCGGCGGAGGGCTACGGGCTGCTGGAAGACCGCATCGACCTGGTGCGCGGCGTGGCCGCCGACCGGGGCGCAGGGATGCTCGCGCGCTGGCCCGCCGGCTTCTGGCCGTTCGATGGCCGCCCGCTGCTCTCCCACCCGGTCGCACGCCTCGCGCCGTCGCTGATCGCCGGGCTGTCGGCGATGCGCGAGCCGCTGCTGCGGTACGCGGAGGCGCCGAGCGCCGTCGCGGCCTGCCACACGGACCTGAACGCGAGCCACTTCCTGCTGCGTGAGGGGCGGCTCTCCGGCCTCATCGACTTCGGCGACGCCGCGATCCTGCCGCCCGCGTTCGATATCGCCTCGTTCGCGTACTTCCAGGGATGGCTGCTGACGGACGCGCTGATCGAGGGCTACGCGAGCAACCGGATCATGCGCGAGATCCGGCTGGTGGAAGCGCAGCAGCTGGCGGTCGCACTCGCGCTGCAGAAGGTGGAGAAGTCGGCCCGCGCGGACGATGCGGTGCGGCGACAATACGCGCTGGACTTCCTCGCACATACGCTGCCGCTCGCCGCGGCACGCAGGAGTGACGCCTGATGCCTCACGTCGAACTGCCCACCGGCATCCGCATCCGCTACGACGAACGCGGTCCGCGCGACGCCCGCCCGCTGGTGCTGGCGCACGGCTTCGGGGTCGGCCTGGAGATGTGGTACCCGCAGATGCACGTGCTGGCGCAGGACTACCGCTTCATCGCCTGGGACGCGCGCGGCCACGGCGGCTCCTCGGCGCCCGGCATCGTGGAGGACTACACCATGCCCGCGCTGGCGGCCGACCTGCGCGGGCTGCTCGAAGCGCTGGACGCGGCGGATGGCGCGATCATCGGCGGCATGTCGTTCGGCGGGCAGATCGCGCTGCAGTACACCGTGGACCATGCCGCGGACGTGCACGCGCTCGTGCTGAGCGACAGCACCACGCGCGGCGCCCAGCCGCCGCCCACGCCGCGCACCGGCGAGGTGTGGGACTGGGCCGGTGACCCCGGGCTGGAGGGCTGCCGCCACGCGATGCAGACCCGCCCCGACCTGACCGAGGCGATCAAGGACCTCCAGGTCCCCACGCTGGTGATCGTCGGCACGCTGGACGAGATGATCCTGCCCGGTCTGCGCCGGCTGGACGGGCTGCCTCGCTCGCGCACGGTGCGGCTGGACGGGTGCTATCACGGCACCAGCAGCCAGCGACCGCGCGACTGGAACCAGCAGGTGCTCCGCTTCCTTCGAGACGTCGAGGCGGGCGCACCCCTCGGCGAGGACGAGATCGTCTAGGCTGCGCCCACCTCAACAGACGGGATTCGCCATGCTCGCGCTGCGCAGCACCCTGGTCGTCGACGCGCTGGACGCGCCCGCACTCGCCGCGGCGCGCACCACCGCCGCCGACGCCGTCCTGATTGACCTCGCACTCCCGAGCGTGCAGGGCCGGCGCGACGAGGCCCGCTCGCAGGCCCGCCGCGCCGCGCAGGCGATCGCGAAGGCCGGGCGGCCCGTGTTCGCGCGCGTCTCCTCCACCGTCACCGGCGAGATGGAGGCGGACCTGGACGCGGTGGTCGGCGCGTGGCTGACCGCGGTCATCCTCTCCGACACGGAGCAGCCGCAGGACGCCCGCGACGCGGACGTGCAGATCCGCAAGCGCGAGATGCGCTCACGCCTGACGCCGGGCGGCATTCGCCTCATCCCCGAGATCGAGTCGGCGGAGGCGCTGGCCGTGCTGCCCGGCATCCTGCGGTCGGTCGACCGCTTCGGCGCGGTCATGCTCAGCCTGACCGGGCTACGCGAGGACCTGCGACTGGGCGCGCGAGCGAGTGCGGTCTATGAGCACGCGATGGCGGACGTGGCGATCGCCGCGCACACCGTGCGCCTCCCGTGGGCGCTGAACGTGGAACACCACCGCCCGGAACTCACCGCGATGCCGGCGAGGGCGCACGACTTCGGTGCAGCCGGCGTCACCGTGCACCACGAGGGCACGGCGCGAGGAATGAACTCGCTCTTCACGCCCGACCCGACCGAAGTCGCGATCGCCCGCGCCATCCTCGTGGAGTGGGAGGCGGTGCGCGCCCGCGGGAAATGGGCGGGCGTCGTCGCCGGCGAGGTGATCGAGGCGCCCGCGACCGACCGCGCCGTCGACCGGCGCTCCGTGCGTCGCGCCCGCGCGCTGCTCGAACAGATCGCCGCGATCGAGGCGCGGGAGCGCGCCGGCTAGCGATCGCGCTGGCGTCAGTCGGCCGCGCGCACCAGCCAGACAATCGGCGCCGCATCGGCGTCCGGCTGCGGCGAGGGCGCGACGGCGACGTGGATGCGGTCACCCTCGGCCAGATCGTCGAGCGCGACATCCAGCCGCGATCCAGGCACCACCAGCAGTTCGGCCCCCATCTCATCCGAGCCGTCCACGGCGACGAGCGGGATCCGCCCGGTCGCGGCATCGACCGTCGCCACCTCGCGCTCCGCGTCCATCAACGGCGCCCATGCGAGGTGCCCGGCCAGGTCCGCGTGCACGAAGTACGTCGCGCCGCCGCCGAAGGTCTGGACGGTGATCCGCGCACCCGGCGTCACCACCTCCGCGCAGGCATAGCCGGGCCGCTCCACGCCCAGGCACGCGTTCGGCCAGTCCACCGCCTCCACGCCGACCAGCCGGAACAGCGTCTCGGCTTCGCCGAGCCACTCCGCGATCGCCTCGATCGCGAGTCCGGCGAGGCGCTCCGGATCCCCCGTACCGCCGCCCTCACCCGGCACCACCGTGGAGGTCGCGGGGAAGGTCGGGAGCACCGACGGAACGCCGACCACGGCCGTCGCGGTGTCGCCTCCGTCGTCGAGCGGACTGGTCGGCGGCGGATCGGAGGCGCCACAGCCGACGGTCAGCAGCATCGTCAGTAGGAGCGCGAGCAACAGGGCGCCTCGGGCGGTGCGTCTGGGCATGACGGGCTCCTCGTTGGCCCCCGGCGAAGGGAGCGGGGTATCATCCATCGGGACGGCGCGGTTCGCCCTCCCCTCAGTCTCTCAGACGCCCGCATCCGCACCGGAGTTCCGCATGCCCGCAATTGTCGTGATCGGTGGCCAGTGGGGTGACGAGGGCAAGGGCCGGGTGGTGGACTTCCACTCCCAGTACTGCTCGGTCATCGCGCGCTACTCAGCCGGCAACAACGCCGGCCACACGATCATCAACGAGCGCGGGAAGTTCGCGCTCCACCTGGTCCCCGCGGGCATCTTCCGCTCCGAGAAGACCTGTGTCATCGGCAACGGTGTGGTCATCGACCCGGCGAAGTTGCTGGACGAGATCGACATGCTCACCTCGCGCGGGGTCAGCATCTCCAACCTGCTGATCAGCCAGCACGCGCACGTGATCATGCCTTGGCACCCGATCATTGACCGCGCCGAGGAGACCCTGAAGGGCGACCTGGCGATCGGCACCACCGGCACCGGCACCGGCCCCGCCTTCCACGACAAGGTCGCACGCATCGGCATCCGCATGGCCGACCTGCTCGATGGCGATTCCTTCCGCTGGAAGCTGAAGAACACGCTCGAGTACAAGAACAAGGTGCTCACGTCCCTCTACGGCCTGCCGCCGCTGGAGTACCAGCCGATTCTGGACACCTACCTGGCCTACGGCGAGAAGCTGCGCCCGTACGTCACCGACACGCTGACCTTTGTCCAGGAGGCGGACGCGCGTGGCGAGATGATCCTGCTGGAGGGCGCCCAGGGCGTGCTCCTGGACCTGGACACCGGCACCTACCCGTACGTGACCTCGTCGGTCCCCGCCTCGGTCGCGGCGGGTGGCGCGATCGGTATTGGCCTCGGGCCCACGTCCATCTCCCGCGTGGTCGGGGTCTACAAGTCCTACCAGACGCGCGTGGGCAACGGCCCCATGCCCACGGAGATCACCTCCGGCGGGGACATGGAGATGCTGCGTGAGGGCCTCGGTGGGGCCGCCGGCACCGCCGAGTACGGCACCACCACCGGCCGAGCGCGTCGCGTGGGGTGGTTCGACAGCGTGCTGGCGAAGTACACGGCGCGCAGCAACGGGGTCACCTCCGTCGCGCTCACCCGCCTCGACTCGCTGTCCGCGTTCGAGAGCATCAAGATCTGCGTCGCATACGAGGTCGGCGACCAGCGCGTGACCACGCTCCCGGCCACGCTCACGGACGCCGCCCGGGCGAAGCCCATCTACGAGGAGCTGCCCGGCTGGCAGCAGGACGTGACCCACGTCCGCCACCTCGCGGACCTGCCGCCGGAGGCACGCCAGTACGTGCGTCGCATCCAGGACCTGATGGGCGTGCCCGTCGACATGATCTCCGTGGGCCCGGAGCGTCACCAGGCGATCGTCACCCGCGACATTTTCGGTGGCGCGATCCAGTCGTAGCGGCTGGGTAGCCTTCGGGAGGAGCACCCTTGGACATGGTCTCGTTGATGATCCACCTGACCGCGGCCGCGATCCTGATCGGCCCGCAGGTGTTGATGTTCTACGCCGTCATCCCGTCCACGTGGCTGATCAGCGACGAGCGGCTCCGGCGAGACGTCATCCAGGTGGTATCGCGCCGCTTCGGGCTGCTCGCGGGACTCTCGCTCGTGGTGTTGCTGGCGACCGGGCTGAACCAGTTCTACACGGTCACGCCGCAGCACATCCAGGACGACATGACGGCCTACCGATACGGGCAGATCTTCATCACCAAGATGACGCTGTTCACGCTGCTGCTGGGGCTGATCCTCGCCCACACCTTCGTCTTCAGTCGCCGCATCCGAGCGCTCTCCGACGCCGTGCTGGCCGGCACCGGCGACGCGGGGCTACTGGAGCGGACGCGGATGAAGTCGCTCCTGTTCACCGTGCTCCTGATCATGGTCTCGATGGGCGTGCTCTGGCTGGGTGTCATGCTGGGCCACCATGAGTACTCGTATGTCGCGGTCGCATAGCGCGGGGGAACTCCCCACGCTGCCCGACCTGCTGACGCCCGGGCTCGACCTCGTCTTCGTCGGCATCAACCCCGGGGAGCGTTCCGCGGAACGAGGCCACTACTACGGCCACCCCGGCAACGCCTTCTGGCGCTGCATTTCCCGCTCGCCGCTCGCCTCGCGCGAACTGACGCCCGAGGACGACGCCGCGCTCGCGCAGGACGGCATCGGCTTCACGGACCTCGTGAAGCGCGTGATCACGGACAGCAGCCTGGTGACCGACGACGAACTGCGCGAAGCGATCCCGGCGTTCCGCGCACGCCTCGCCCCGGCCACGCCTCGCGCGGTCTGCTTCACCGCCGTCCGCCCGTTCGCCGCGCTCTACCCGGGTGCCTGGCGGGCGCGCGGATGGGGACGGCAGGACGTGCCGCCGCTGGAGGGCGCGCAGGTGTGGGTGATGCCCTCGCCGTCCGGCCGCGCCGCCGCCTACCACCGCGACATCGACACCGTGCTGGCGGCGCTGGCCGCCGACCTCGGCCGGACCAACGCGAGACGAGGCGCTGCGTGAGTTTCGACGACCCGGCCGACCAGCGCTTCCGCCCGGACGATGGATGTCCGCTGTTCAGCGAGCGGCTGGAGGAGCATCTGGTCGCGGTGCAGAAGGGACAGGCGCCCAACCGCGGGCAGTTCTGTGGGAACTGCTACACCCCCGTCTCCCGCGACACGACCATCTGCGCCCACTGCGGCCAGGATGCGCGGAGCGGACGCAAGAACGTGGACGCCGTGCCGCGCGAGATCGCCGAGGCGCTGATCAAGCAGCGCAAGATCGAGGCGAAGTGGGTGAACGGCTTCGCCTACCTGGGCCTGCTGATCGCGATGGTCGGCGGGATCGCGCTGGTGCTGGCCGTGCCGTTCTTCAAGGACCGGCTGATCTACGCGACGATCGCCTACGGCCTGCTCCTGCTCGTCGGCGGGCGGGTGCTCGCGGGCGTCCTCGGCGGGTACTACGGCGACCGCATCGGCTTCGAGCGCGCGCGCCGCGAGACGATCGCGACGTGGGAACGCTGGGTCGCCGCGCGCGACGCGACGCCCACCGCCTGACCGCGCCGCATCCGCATCCGCATCATCCTCGCTCTTCCGTGTATCTCCTCCGCACGGCAAACTCCGCCCTCCGGGCGTCGCGGAGGGCGCCCGGTGCGTTGAAAGGACCCCACGCATGTTGTCCAGCCGATCCCGGCTGCGTCGCGCCCTCCTGGGCGCTGCCGCAGTCACCACGGCGATGGCCCTGACCGTCGCCTGTTCGTCTGAGGACGAGCCCGAGCCCACCCCCACGGAAGCCGCCCCCACGATCGCGGCCACCGCGGCGACGGCGGAGCCCACCCCGGCTGCACCGACCGAGCCAAACGCCGTGGGCGTGACCGCCACCGACTTCGCGTTCACCCTCAACGGCACGTTCGCTGCCGGCTCGAACCTCATCACCCTGACCAACAACGGCCAGCAGACGCACCACGGCCAGCTCATCGCGCTGTCCGAGGGCAAGACGGCCGCTGACCTCGCCGCGCTGATCGCCGCCGGCGAAGAGACGCTGCCGGAGTGGGCCGTGTACGCCGGCGGCCCGAGCGCCGTCGACCCCGGACAGAGCACGACGCTCGCCGCCGAGCTCGAAGCCGGCGCCTACGTCCTGCTGTGCTTCATCCCGGACATCGCGGATGGCGTCCCGCACGTCGCAAAGGGCATGGTTACCTCCTTCGAGGTCGCGGCCGAGCCGGTGAACACGGTCGCCCTGCCGGCCGGGACCGTGCAGGTCGCCGGCGGCGACTACCTGTTCGAGGCGCCGGAGACGGTGCCCGCGGGTGAGGCCGTGGTCGCCTTCACGAACGACGGTGAAGAGGCCCACGAGATGGCCGTCGTCCGCCTGAACGATGGCGCGACGGTGGAGGACTACCTCGGCGCCATCACGGCGGAGACGCCCACCGGCCCGCCGCCGGGCGTGTTCGTCGGCGGCGTCCAGGGCATTGTCCCGGGCGCGACCCAGTCCTGGGTCGTTGACCTGGAGGCCGGCTCGTACGGGCTGCTCTGCTTCTTCGCGAACGCGGAGGGCGTGCCGCACTTCGCGCTTGGCATGGTCGGCCAGCTGACCGTCGAGTAACCCTCGACGCGTCCGACCGTCGACAGACGGACAGGCCCCCGGCTCGCGCCGGGGGCCTGTTTCTTTCACGAGGACAGTCGAGCCCGGTCGCGCCCCTACAGCGTCGCCACGGCGGCGCGGAGGTCGATCTGCTGGCGCGCCATCTCCGCATCGATGCGCTCGCGCGCGGCGGGCGAGGGCGGCACGAGCGGGAGGCGGCACGCGCCGACGGCGAGGCCGGCGCGGTTCACGGCGTACTTCACCGGGATCGGGTTGGACTCGACGAACAGCGCGCCCACCAGCGGCGCGAGCCGGTGGTGGATCGCGGCGGCGTCCGCGACGCGCCCTTCGAGGAACGCGTCCAGCATCTGCCGGATCTGCGTCCCGACCAGGTGCGAGGCGACCGACACCACGCCGTAGCCGCCGAGCGCCATGACCATCGGCGTGTCAGTGTCGTTGCCGGACCAGACCCGGAAGCCCTCCGGCGCGTGCGCGATCACCTGGCCGATCTGGCCGAAGTCCTCGCTCGATTCCTTCACACCGACGATGTTCGGCACCTCCGCCAGCGTCAGCATGGTGGCGGCGGTCATGTTCACGGCGCTGCGGCCCGGGATGTTGTAGAGCAGGCACGGCAGCGAGGTGGCGTTGGCGATCGTCTGGAAGTGCGCGATCAGGCCGGCCTGCGGCGGCTTGTTGTAGGCGGGCGTGGTCAGGAGCACGCCGTCCAGCCCGGCCGCCTCCGCCGCTTCCGTCATACGCACAGACTTCCTCGTGTCGTTGTTCGTGGCCCCGGCGATGACGGGGACCGAGGGGCCGACCGCGCGCTTCACCGCCGCCCACACCGCCACCGTCTCCTCCTCGGAGAGCGTCGGAGCCTCGCCGGTGGAGCCGGTGGCGACGATGCCCTCCGTCCCGGAGGCGACGAGGGCGCGCGCGAGCAACTGCGCGGCGACCAGGTCCACGCTCCCGTCCGGGGACATGGGCGTGATCATCGCGGTCAGGAGACGGCCGAACTCGGCGGGCATGGGAGCGATCCTTCGGGGCGAGGCCGCGCCCGGATCAGGGTCGCGCGGCCGGGAGTGCTCGACGGCAGTGTAGGGGGCGCGTCCCGCTGGCGGGCGCGTCCCCTAGATCTTGCCGCGCTTGAGCAACTCCTCCGCGATCTGGATCGCGTTGGTCGCCGCGCCCTTGCGCAGGTTGTCCGTCAGGCACCAGAAGGTCACGCCGTGGTCCACCGTGCGGTCCGGGCGCAGCCGGCACACGTACGTGCGGTCGTCGCCCTCCACCTGAAGGGGGGTCACATACTGCTTCGGGTCTTCGATGAGGACGATGCCCGGGTGGTTCTTCAGCGCCTGGTGCAGCTGGGCCATGGGGGCCTCGCGGGTGAACTCCACATGCACCACCTCCGCGTGGGTGATGGCCACCGGCACGCGGACGCAGGTCGCGGCGAACCGCAGGTCCTGCTCGTGCAGGATCTTGCGGGTCTCGTTCCGCATCTTCAGCTCTTCCTTGGTGTAGTCGTCCTCGTCGAAGTCATCCACCTGCGGGAGGACGTTCATCGCGATCTGGACGGGGTACACGGTCGGCGGCGGGACCGGCTCGCCGCGGCCGATGGCGGCGACCTGCGCGTTCAGTTCGCGCACGGCGGCGGCGCCGGTGCCGGAGACGGCCTGGTAGGTCGCCGCGGTCACGCGGTACAGCGGCGCCACCTGGCGCATCGCGTTCAGCGCCATCGCCAGCGGCGTCGTCGTGCAGTTCGGGATCGAGATGATCCCCTGGTGCCATTCCAGGTCGTCGCCGTTCACCTCGGGAATCACGAGGGGGACCGTGGGGTCCATCCGGAAGGCGGAGCCGTCGTCGATCATGACCTTGCCGCGCTCGCGCAACCACGGGCCCCAGCGCTTCGAGACCTCGGAGGAGGCGGAGCAGAAGACCAGGTCGGCGTCCTCCAGGGAGGCCTCGGTGGTCTCTTCGACGGTGATCGGCTGGCCGCGGTAGTGCAGGACGGTGCCGGCGGAGCGGGAGGAGGCGAGGAGCTTCAGCTTCTTCATCGGGAACTCGCGCTCAGCGGCGACCCGGAGGAACACGTCCCCCACGGCGCCCGTCGCCCCGATGACGGCTACGGTCGGCTCCACGATCAGACTCCTCGATGCGGTGGCGCCACCCTCGACGCCCCCCGGTGATGACGACGCCGCCCGGTCGGGCGGCGTCCATCGAGTGTACGGCGGGGGCGGGTTTAGGGGGAGACGGGGGAACTGTGCCAGGTTGGTCATCCCACAGCCACTGGACTAGCCGCTGATGTCGCGGCAGCCCTGGCACTTCGGGCGCCCCGCGGTACCCGATCGGCGGTAATCGGCCTCGATGTTGTTGCCTTCCGTACACCGGCCCTCGTCGTGGTAGACGCGTGCAGCCGGGTGGATGGAATGGAAAGGTGCGACCTTGGCCAAAGAAAGACTCCTTGAGTCTGGACAGCCACGCCCGTACATTCGAGCGCAGCCGCAGCGTGACAATGACAAACGGTGAGCAGCCAATCACATTGTTGTACATGCGACGGCGTACCGCATGGGGGTCTTCCTCCTAACGGTTGGGGCGCTGGCGGGACCACGGGCCTCGAGAACTCACGGCCCGCCAGCGCAACACTTCTCCTCCATGCATGCATTCGCATGCGGAGCGATCCAGATCAGGCGGCAACCTCCGCCAGAAAAAGGCACAAACATACCCCCGGCGGCGGGGGTTGACTTTCTCAATCCGTGCGTACATACTTTTCGTTACCACACCAAGTAAGTTCGCACGGGGGAGATTCTTCCCCTAGCCGCAAAACGCCGCCGCAGGGTGGCGTTTGTGGTACTCGGCGAGAGTAACACGGGACACCGCTGCGCGCCAGAACGGGCTGACCGGGTTATACGCCTTAGCGGATCTTTTTCCCGGTCAACACATCTATGAGTACATGAATGCGGAGGCCGCGGCAACACGGTCTGTCGCGGTGCCGTGAGCAGCCTCGGCTAGCCGGGCCCGGCACACGCCCGCGTGCCCGCTCGTGTCCTTACAGGGGGTACTCCGGAGGGGGAACAGACGAAGTCACCCCCGGGGGCGGCTCCGCACTCACCCTTCGGCCGTGTTTCGTGCGCCTGTCGCTACCCCAGCCCGACCAGCCCCTCCAGGCCAACGACCAGGTGGTCGCGCTGCATCACCTCGCGGATCGCGAGGACGACACCGGGCATGAAGGAGTCACGCCCGGTGGAGTCGTGACGGAGCGTCAGCGTCTGGCCCGTCCCGCCGAAGATCACCTCCTGCGAGGCGACGAAGCCGGGGAGGCGGACCGAGTGGATCGGGACACCGCCCCAGGAGGCGCCGCGCGCGCCCTCGAGGTGTTCGAGGCTGGGGGTGTTCGTGACGAAGTCGGAGCCGCGCGCGTCGCGCATCAGCCGGGCGGTGGCGAGCGAGGTGCCGGAGGGCGAGTCCACCTTCCGGTCATGGTGGAGTTCGATGATCTCCGCGCTGTCGAAGTAGCGCGCGGCGATCGTCGCCATGTACATCTGCAGCACGGAGCCGATGGCGAAGTTCGCGGCGTAGACGGAGCCGCGGCCGGCCTCCGCGCAGCCGCGACGCAGCCGCTCGATCACCTCGGCACCCACACCGGAGGTGCCGATCACCAGGCGCACGCCGTGTTCGAGCGCGGCATCCACGAGGGCGGGCGTGAAGGCGGCGTTCGTGAAGTCGACGACCACGTCCGGACGGGCGACCTCGAACAGCGTGCCGGGGTCGGCGTGGACGCCGAGCACGGTGCCGCTGGTCAGGCGGTGCTCCGGGTCGGCGGCGCCCATCGGCTCCAGCACGCCCACGGCCTGCATGTCCGCCTGCGCCTCCACGGTGTCCAGCACCAGCCGGCCCATCTGGCCGGCGCCACTGACGGCTACCCGGATCATCATTCGCCTCCGTACCGCGACCGCTCCATGAAGAGCGAGTAGTAGAGCGTACGCGCCTCGTTCATCACATCATCCGCCTCGGTGCCGGGCGGGCGGTGCCGCAGCGCCTTGAAGGCCGCATCGAGCGCGGCCATCCGCTCCGGCAGCGCGTCCCACGCCTCCGCGCCGCGCAGGTAGTCCTTCATCCCCTTGGTCAGCGCGTAGAGCGCGTGGGTGAAGTCGTACTCCTCCGTGACCGCGTCCACCACGGGCCGCCCCGTCGACGCAACCCCGGGCCGCTCGATGTGGAGCGTGGTGGCGATGGGGATGCCGCGGATGCCCTCGCGGAGCCGCCGGTCGAAGCCCTCGGGCGTGTCGAAGGAGAGGTCGAGCGAGTGGAACACGGACTCGCCGAGGAGCCAGTGGCGGCCGGAGGGCGCGGGCAGGTCGCTGAACAGGCCGTGCCAGCGGATCGGCATCGCGCGACGGAGCGCGGCGGCGGCCTGCCAGGCGCCGTCCGGGCCTTCCACCGCGCAGAAGGCGTCCACGTCCGCCCAGCCGTCGTGGTCCTCGGCCGACAGCGAGCCGAAGATCGCGACCCGGGACACGGCCGGGCAGCTCGCAAGCGCCTCGATCACGTCGAGGGCGATGCGGCGCGGGGTGGTGCGGTAGGGGAAGAGCGGGTCTTCGTTCACGGGATGAGCAGGATACTCGTCGCGCGGGCTGCATCGAAGATCGTGCAGACAACAGGACGGCCCGGCGAATGCCGGGCCGTCACTGGGTTGAGCCTGTAGGAGGCGCGATCGCCTACCAGCGGCGTCCGCTGCCCTCGCCCTGCGGGCGCGGGGGCCGCTCGCCACCACCGTCACGAGGAGCAGCGTCCGGGCGCGGGGCGTCGGAGCGGGGCGCAGCGCCACCGCCGCCGTAGCCACCACCGGAGCCGAAGCGCTC
>PHBR01000008.1 GCA_002840675.1 Chloroflexi bacterium HGW-Chloroflexi-9 | reverse complement strand
CCGGCTCGCCGGGCCGCGTCGAGGCCGCGCGACCGGACTGGCTATGGCGCGGCAGCGGCCCGGCGCTGACGCCCCGCGGGCTGGTCCCGCTGCAGATCGAAGGCGCCGCGCCGGCCATCGTCACGCCGCACGGCCCCGGCCTCCGCATCGAGCGCGGCACGACGAACTTCGTCACGAACCCTTCGTTCGAGGTGGACCTGTCCGGCTGGAGCGCGGTCGCGGGCGCGGCGATCTCGCGGCAGACCTCGGGCGGCGGCGCCTTCGGCAATGCCTACGCGCGCGTCGACGTCACGAGCACCGGTCACGGCATCCGCGTCACCGGCTCCGGCAACGCCGCGCAGGGCGCCCCCTACGCCGCCTCCATGCACCTGCGCGCCGCCTCGCCGTCCGACATCGGCAAGACCGTGCAGGTGTATCTGGACGCGCCGGGAGGCACCTACGAGATCTTCGCCACCGACCACGTCCTCACCGAGACATGGAGTCGCGTGGTGATCGCAGCAACGTGGGCCCAGTCCGGCCACACGGGCTGGGGGCTGCTAGATCGGAGCGCGTTCCCACAGGCAGCGTTCGCTTTTCATGTGGATGGTGTCCAATACGAGTCTGGGCTCGTGACGGGTTACGCAGACGGATCACATGGTGGTGGCTACGCTTGGGATGCGACCGCCCACGGCAGTCCAAGCCTCCGATCCGCCGCCGTTCTCCGCGCGGGTGGAGCGATCAACGCGTGTCGGATCGAGGTTGCCTTCGCCCCTTTCTGGCCAGCCAGCGACGGACGCCGGCACGTCGTCGCCGAGATCTCCGGGCCACCGAGCCGGCACATCCGCGTCGCAGCAGAGACCTCCGGTGAGTGGCACCTTTCGATCTCATCGGGCGCTGCTACGGCCGCGGTCGCAATCCCACAGGAGCACAGCGTGGGCCAGCTCATTGCCCTGATCGCCACTTGGGATGGCGGAATCGGACGGCTGCGAGTAGATGCCACGGAGGATGTTGTAGAAGGACCCCGTCTCCCGCCGCTGCGGACCGTCACGCTTGGAGCGACCGAAGATGTCGCTGGCGACCAGATCGATGGCGTCCTCCACAAGGCCGCCATTTGGGCCCCGTGGCAGACGCGCGGGGGCTAGTGGAGTCTGGCGGGACCTATACTCCGGAAGTGAGGCTCCTCGCGATTCGGGCGCAGAAGCTATTGGCGGCCCTTCGCCGACCCGCCTATCGTCGCGCCTTCGTGAGGCATCGTGTCCTGCCCACAGTTGAGTTGGCGCCTCTTCTCGGAGGGAACTTCCGAACCGTCATCGACGTCGGAGCGAACCGCGGACAGTTCGCTCTCGTCGCCCGTGCGACGTGGCCCGAGGCGCGCATCATCTCCTTCGAGCCAGTCCCGAGCGCTGCGGCCACGTTCAGCGCCGTGTTCGAGGGCGACTCTGGGGTCGAGCTTCACCGCTTCGCCCTCGGCTCGGCGATGGAGGAGCGAGTGCTCACCGTCCCTGCCGCCGACGATGGCGCATCGTTCCTTGTACAACTCCGAGGTGTGCCGCTGACAGTCCAGGTGCGTCGCCTTGACGCAGTCGACCTGGACTTCGCCCGGCCCGCACTTCTCAAACTCGACGTACAGGGATTTGAGCTTGAGGTGTTGAAAGGCGCGTCGCTCACGTTGCCATTCATCGACGCCGTAGTCGCGGAGTGCAGTTTCGCGGCGGCACCGCCCATCCCCCCCGCATCCGAGTTGATCGACTTCATGTCGCAGGCAGACTTCCGTCTGACTGGTGCCGTAGCGGGCGGCGAGTATGGAGATCTGCGGTTCGAGCGCCGACACTAGTGTCGCGCACGTTCGGGCGACCCCTCCGCCAGCGGGGTGATGTTCACGCCCTCGAAGCGTGAGCCCGGCGCCAGGAACGCCCGCGCGAGCAGGCCGTCCGCCGGGCCGGCGCCGGCATCCAGCACACGCAGCGGGCGCCGGAACCAGGCGGCCGGCAGCCCCGCGTATCGAGGGTTCAGCATCCGCCGGAACGTCGTGAGCAGGCTCATGCCGGGACCTCTTGCAGCCGCCTGGCGAAGGCGTCGCGGAGCGTGACGCCTCGGTCCGCCCAGCGGAAGCCGTCGCGGCACGCCTCGAAGGCCGCGGCCTCCACGGCGGTGAGGCGCGGCGCATCGTCGACCACGCCCAGGATGCCGTCCACGAGCGCGCGCATGTCCGCATACTCGAGGATGCTGCGGCCCGGCACCAGCGGCGTGCCGGCGACGGAGCCGGACAGCGCGAGGATCGGCACGCGACAGAAGACGTACTGCAGCGCCTTGTGCTTGAAGCCGCCACCCACGTGCTCCGGCACCACCCCCGCACGCGCCTCGCGCAGGTGCGGGGTCAGGTCCTCGCCCGCGCCGGTGAGACGCACCGAGGGGAACCGCGCGCTGACGGCACGCTCGTAGTCGAGCGGCATCGCGCCCGCGACCACCAGTTCCACGCCGGCGGCGGCCAGTCGCGGCGCCGCCTCATCGAGGAACGCGTCCAGGTTCAGTTGCTTCGCCAACCAGCCGAACGACCCGACCAGCACCACGCGGCGAGGTTTCGCCTCGGGCGGCAGCGGGTCGAGCACGGGCCCCTCGTAGGCGGGCTTCACCACCACCGCCGCCACGCCGGGGTGTTCGCGGCGGTAGAGCGCCTCGTCCACCTCGGTGTTCGCGATCACGAGGTCGGAGCGGCGCACCAGCGCGTCCTCCAGCCGCCCTGCCTTCCACGCGTCCAGGCGCAGCGCGAGGCGGCGCGGCAGCCCGCCCGGCGCCTCGCGCGCAAGTTGCGCGCGGACGGTCTTCTCGTGGTTGTGGGCGATGTAGACGAGCAGCGGACGCCGACCGGTGCGCGCGCGTTCCAGGTGCGGGAGCAGCCACCCCATCCCGATGTGGTCCAGGCAGACCGCGTCCCACCCGCCCTGCGCCACCAGCGCCATCGCGCGCTGACGCATCGCCTCCGCGACCTGGCGCGCGGCGATGTTCGGCAGCGGGGTGAGCAGACTGCGCCACGCGGGCCGAAGCGGCGGCGGCGCGACCACCTTCCAGGTCACGGACGGCTCGCGGCACTGGACGTCCGGGCCCAGCCCGCCGCCCGGCGAGCAGAGCACGTGCACGTCCACACCCGCCGCCGCGAGCGCCTCGATCAGGCGGGAGGAGTAGAGGTAGTCGCCCCCATAGCGAGGGGGATACGGCGCCTCCCGGGTGAGCCAGAGGACGCGCATGGTCACGTCGTCACATGCGGATGGCGCAGCGGCGCGACCCGCCTCGGCGGTACCACCGACACCACCCGCGTCTGCGCCGCCGCTAGCCGGCGCTCGCGCTCGCGGAAGCCGATGACGGCGACGACGAGCACGTTCGAGGGGATGAGGAGGCCGCCCGTGAGGAAGAGCATCGCAGCCAGGTGTGCCCAGAGCAGGAGGTGGTGGCCGCGCCAGTAGAGCGCGACCAGCACGCCGACGATCACCAGGCCCGGCGCGCCGAACTCCGCGATCAGGTTGAGGATCGCGATGTCCGATTTGTAGGTGTCAGTGCCGTCCAGGTTGATCCAGCGATCGAACTGTTGCCCATACTCCGCGTGGTCGCGGAAGTTCCCATATCCAACACCACCCGGGAACGACTCCCTGATGACGTCCCAGGCAACCCGCCCGGACTCAACCCGCATGAGACCGGACGGATCAGCGCCCTGGAGCACCGTGCTTGCGCGCTCCCCGACGAGCAAGATCAGGACGAACGCCCCTCCGATGCTGATCAACAGCGACCGCCCGAAGGGCAGATGACGCCGGCTCTGCAGGACAAGGGCCGCCATCGCGATCACCGTGAACGCAAACGCCGTGCCCGACCGGAGCGACGCGATCCCCACGATGAGGGCGGCGAACGCGGGGAGGCGGTCCCTGGGGTTGCTCACGTAGACCGCGATGAACGTGGAGATCAACAGGAACCCGGCCCACGCCGGCTCGCGGCTCAGGCCGGACGGTCGGAAGCCGTAGTACTCGCTCAGGACCGTCGGTGTCCTCAGGATCAGGCTGGAGATTCCGAGGTCAAGGCCGATGGTGTACCAGACCACCGCGCTGATCGCGAGGTAGGCAGCAAGAGCGAAATGAAAGATGCGCACGCTGCGCCGGAACGCCTCGATCATCCCATCCGACGCATGGGCGACCAGATCCTGCACGGCAAACATCGCCAGCAGGATCACCCACAGTTGGCCGTAGCCGGCGAGGTTGACGCTGCGGAACACGTTCAGGTGTGCCAGCAGCACCGCCGTCGCGAACGCGAGCAGGGAGAGGATCCAGATCACGAGCCGCACGGAGACTCGTCCCCGGTCGACCACCATGAGGAGGATCGCCAGCAACAGGAACGGCACCATCAGTGGATACGGGCTCGCCCATCCGCGGGTGGCCTGAATGGCCGTGGCGACACCGTCGCCGGAGACGTAGGCGAGCAGCAGGATCACGGCGGCCCAGTGGTGCAGGCGCACCTGCGTGCGTGAGATTGCGGCCGGCCGTGAAGGGCGCGCCGGTGCGGTCATGCGGTCACCCACCTAGCGAGCGTCGCAACCAGCGCGGCATGAGAGACCTCGCCCGCGGGCAGCGTCCCACCCGGAAGTCCGAGGTAGTTCGGCCGCCCGGCAATCGGGCCGTCGCACCGTCGCCAGCCATCACCATCGCGGACGACGACCTCGTATCCCGCCTCCCGCAGCACGGGCCACGGCGACGTGCTCCCGGGACGGTCGAGGTGGCCCTCCTGCGACTCGAAGTAGATCGCGGCCCCCGCTTCCAGCAGGCGGCGCGCCCCCGCGAGCACGGCGCCCTCGTGCCCTTCGACATCGATCTTCGCGAGCACCGGCTGCTCCAACGTCAGTTCGCCCGAAGCGACCAGCGCGTCCAGCGCGCGGACGCGGACGGCGAGTGACTGCTCGCCCGCCACCGCCGCACCGACGCGCGCAAGCGCGCTCACCGGGTTGCCTCGCTCATCGAGCGGCACCGCGAGCGTCAGCGCTGCGTCCGCCTCGCCCAGCGCGCAGTCATGGATGTGGACGCGGGGGTCGCGACCGGTGTTCGCCTCCAGCAACGCCCGGGCGCCCGGGTGCGGCTCGAACGCGTGCAACGTCGCGGCGGCCGTGGCAGCCTCGGCAAAGAGGTGGGTGTACCGGCCGGTGTTCGCGCCGACGTCCAGGATCGTGCGGGCGCGGGCGGCGAGGAGCGACAGGACTGCCAGCGTGAGCGCATCCTCCGGCGGCACAAACCGGCCGGTGCGGCGGAGGACGTCGTGGTAGGCACGGTGGAGGGCGGCTTCGCGGTCGGCCCCGAGGCCGGCGCGGACGGCGCGCCGGACGGAGCCGCGGGCCAGGCGAAGCAGGCTCAACGCCCGGGATCGGATGGGCGGACGCTGGCACGGCCGCGAGGCATCCGGTAGAACATACGCATCGCGTGCTCCTCACCGTCGGCGGTCTCATCATCATACGAATGCGCGTCCTGGAATTCACCCCAGATACGCCGCGGGGACGCGTCGCATGAGTGGCGTGCTCCTGGTGGACTTCCTGATCGGCCGCTCCGTCGGTGGACACACAGCGGAGTACCTCGGACTGCTCCAGGATGCTCTGGCGGGCCGGCCGTTCGAGGTGCTGGCGCCCTATCTCGAAGAGACGCCGCCGGCAGGTCGCGTGGACCGCTACCACCGCTTCATCCGCGCGATGTGGTCCGCCTTCCGCCGAGGTGATGTCGTGGTGTTTCACACGCCGGAGGCGCGCGACATCCTGGTGCTATGGACGCTCACGACGCTGCCCGTGGCGCGACGAGGGTGCGCGGTGATCATGATGCGCCGCGGCGCGGAGATCATGTTCGGACGCGACGACTGGCGCGCCCGGCTGATCGAGCGCTGCGTGCGCGGGCTGGTGGCGCGCAGGGTGGTGCACCTCGTCTCCGACTCGCACGCCGCGGCCCGGACGTGGTCCGCAATCACCGGACGGGACGTGCCCGTGATCCCGCTGCCGGTGCGGCCAGGACTGGAGGCAGCGCGCGCGAACCATCGGGAAGGGCCGCTCACGGTCAGCCTCCTGGGGCTGTTCCGTGAGGAGAAGGGCATCGACCACTACGAGACGGTGCTGCGCATCGCGCGGGAGATCGACCCGGAAGTGCGCCTGTTCTGCCAGGTCGCGGACACTCCGTTGACGACGACCGAGCGCGCCGTGACGGAGGCGCTCGCCGGGCACTACGCCGCCGACCCGCGCGCGACCATCCACGCCGGTCACCTCTCCGCGGGCGACTACGATCGCGCGCTACTCGCGTCCGACGTGGTGGTGCTGCCGTACGACCCCGCGCTCTACACCTCCGGCACGAGCGGCCTGCTCTTCGACGCGCTCACCGCCGGCGCGGTGGTGCTGTCCACCCGGATCGCCTGGGGGGTCGAGGAGTTCCGCGACTCAGCCTCGATCGTCTGGCTCGACGGCCGTGGCGACGATGATCTGCGCCGCGGTCTGACCGAGGCGTTCTCGCGCGCCCGGCGGAGGCGCAGGGATGGGATACCGTCCGACCTTCCGTCAGCGGAGGCATTCGCCACAGGATGGAGCCGGGCGATCAGCCAGGCGGTGGAGCGAACGACTGAGGCGAGGCAAGACCCAGGAGCTCCCTGAAGAACGCATGGTGTGCCTCGGCGTGGCGCTCACGGGAGTAGGGCCGAATCGCGTCGATAAGCGAGGACTTGAGATCGGCCATGGAGGTCGCGTCCAGAGACTCAATCTTCGCGGCCAGATCGACGGGGGAGTTAAGCGAGAACCGGCACTCGGCGGGGACGTACTCTCGAAACACCGGAATATCCGACGCGAGCACGAACGTCCCGTACGCCATCGCCTCGGCAACCGGGTAGCCGAATCCCTCGTCCCAGGATGGGCATATGAGCACGTCGGCCTGCCTTAGCATCCCGTCGCGGACAGGGTCTGGCACGAAGCCGTGGAAAGTTACCCGGGGGTCGACGGTGCCGAGTTCTCTGGCCCCCCACCAGACCTGACCGACGATGTTCAGACGCCAGGGTCGCTTGACGAGGCGCAGCGCGTCCAGCAAGAACGGCAGATTGCGGCGCGGGACCACGCTTCCCAGGAACAGAAGATTGAGTTCCCGACCTTCAACCGGGGTTCCTTCTCCCGTCGTTGGGTCCCCAGGGTCGACGCGCGGATATGCCAGGCGTATCCGATCACTGTCGCCGATCGCCCGGGTGACCGCCGTGGCCGTCGCGCGCGAGATCGCCTTGATCAAGGTGGCCCGCTTCAGCGATGACACGTATAGGTGCCGCCAGTACAGGCGGTAGTTCAGACCGGATAGTCCCCCCGGTGGCTGGTCTGCGGACGATAGGAAGTGGAGGTCGTGGGCCGTTACGGAGCTCCGGATACCCATTCCGTACGGCAACGCGCCTATCTCGGCGTGCAGCGCATCAGCACCAAACCGGCGCGCCAGCAAGGGCATGGCGAGTAGCCCCACATAGCTACGAGCCTTCATTGGTGCGTGGATGGAGGCCACGTGCGTCCCGTGCTGCCGCAGGGCATCCGCGAACTGATCAAGGGCCACGGCGACCACATCGATGTCGTCGAATGTCGACGTCGACGCAAGCAGGTGATGCACCGCTGTCGCGAAACCGCCGTCGGCTGGGTGATACCTGGTGAGATCGAGGAGCAGCCGGGGACGGCGCACCCGTCAGCCCCCGCGCAGGATCGTTGAACCGTGGTGCTCGATGCGGAACGGAATGCACCGTTCCCGGCCGACGGTCTCGATGAAGGTGGCGCGGCGCTCCGGCGGGACGATCATCAGCAGGAAGCCGCCGCCGCCGGCGCCGCACAGCTTCCCGGAGAGCGCGCCCGCGCCCAGGCACGCCCCGTACAGCGTGTCGATGTCGGAGTTCGTGACCTGCGAGGAGAGGCGACGCTTCAGGCGCCACCCCTCCGCGAGCAGGCGGCTAAGTTCGCGCGGCAGATCATCGCCGTGACAGCCCTCGAACAGGCGATGCGCCTCATCCACCAACGCCAGCATCTCTCGCAACTCAACATCCACGCGCTGCGCGGCGGTGTTCTCCAACTGCTCCCCGAGTGTTGCGGAGGCGTGGCGCTTGGTGCCGGTGTAGACGAGGAGCATCCAGTCCGCGAGCAGATCCAGCGTTTCGCCTCGGACATGCGGGGTGAGGACGCGGACCTGGTCGCCTTCGAACTCGAAGTGGTTGAGGCCGCCGAAGGTGGCGTGCAACTGATCCTGGACGCCGACACGCTCCTGCAGATCCTGCTGCTCAACCTCGATCGCGAGCCGGGCGAGTTCCATCCTCGTGCGGGGCGCGTCCTTCATCGCCGCGACGAGGTTCAGGAAGCCGACGGTGAACGCGGAGGACGTCCCCAGGCCGGTGTTCGCGGGTAGATCGGCCTGGATCGAGCAGTCGATCGGGTCGTCAAAGTGCTCGCGGAGCAGGACGGCGCGGATAACCGGGTGCTGGATCTCCTCGATCCGGTGGGTCGCCTCGAGCTTCGAGTAGGAGATGCGGTAGCGGTAGTCCACGAAGGAGGAGAGGCGGAGCGCGGAGATGTAGATGTGCTTGTCGATGGTGAAGCCGATGACGGCGCCGCGCTCGCGCTGATACCAGCCTGGGTAGTCCGTCCCCCCGCCAAAGAGGCTGACGCGCAGCGGTGTCCGCGAGGTCATCAACATCCAGGCCGCCTGTCCACCCCGAGCCTCGCGGCTATTTTATGCCCGCCAGTTCCTCGTCGATATTGGCCGCCGTGATCACCCTCGGTCGGGGGATCGGCACGATGAAGTCGCCCCCGCCCTCCACGTAGGCCTGGTTGCGACGGAGGAACTCGCCCAGGAAGTTCCACGGCAGCACGAGGTACGCGTCCGGCTCCGGCACCGCCCCCTCCTGCACGATTGGGATGCGTGCACCGGGGATCCAGTGGCCGACCTTGAGCGGGTTGCGTTCGGTCGCCAGCGCCACCAACCGAGTGTCGATGCCGAACGAGTTCAGCATCGTCGCCCCCTTCGCCGGGGCGCCGAAGGCGTACACCGTTTTCCCAGCCGCGCGGTACGACTCCAGGATCGCGAGGAGGTCCCGGCCGATCGCGCGGACGCGTTCGGCGAACGCCAGGTACGTCTCAACCTCGCCCAGCCGTTCCTCGGTCTCTCGCGTTCGTATCGCTTCCACCGAGGCGTCGACCGGGAAGCGCCCGCGCTCCGCAATGAGCAGCTCCATGGTGCCACCGTGGATCGGCACCACGTTGGCGGAGATCACTTCCAGCCCGTACTGCTCCAGCAACACGCTGAACGAGCGCAGCGTCCAGTAGGTGAGGTGTTCGTGATAGATGTTGTCGAACGCGGTCTGGCGGAGCATCTCCCGGAGGTAGATCGCCTGCACGCAGAACACCGCGCCCGCGCGACAGAGCGCGGCCACACCCTCCGTGGCGCTGTGCAGTTCCTCCAGGTGGAAGAAGACGCCGGCCGCTGTGACCAGTTTCGGCGGCGTGCCCTCGTCGAGGATCGCCGTGGCGACCTCGGCGTTGAAGAAGCGGTTGAGCGTGCGAATACCGGCGTCGTTCGCGAGCGCCGCGATGTTTCGTGCCGGCTCGACGCCGAGCCCGCGCAGCCCCAGCGCCTGGAACTCCGCGAGCCAGGTGCCATCGTTGCTGCCGATGTCCACGACGAGGTCGCCGGACTGCAGCCCGAGGCGCGCGGTCAACCGCTCCGCGGTGTCGCGGAAGTGGGCACGGAGGGTCTCGGTGGTGCCGGAGACGTACAGGTACTCGGAGAACATCGTCTCCTTCGGCACCGTGTGGTCGATCTGAACGGTGGTGCAGTCCTCGCAGAAGAAGAGCCGCAGGGGGTAGTACGGCTCGCGCTCAGCAAGCGCCTCGGGACCGATGAGCGAGTTGCAATGTGGCTGGTCGCCGAGGTCGATCACCAGCCGGAGCGAGTCTCCGGAGCACACTCGGCAGACGGTCACGAAGCGTACCCGAGGGCTTGCTCCAGCCCCGAGCAGAGGAGTTGCCCCAGCGTGATGTGCATCTCCTGAATGCGCGCGGTGGTGCGAGAGGGCACGACGATCACCGGGTCGGCGAGGCCCACGACCCCGCCGCCATCGCCACCGGTGAGGGCGGCAGGCACGATGCCCAGTTCACCCGCGCGGCGTAGCGCCAGCAGGATGTTCGGGCTGCGGCCGGAGGTGGAGATCGCGACGAGGACGTCGCCCGGGCGGCCGAGCGCCTCCACCTGGCGCGCGAACACCGTCTCGTAGCCGTGGTCGTTCGCGACCGCGGTGAGCGCGGAGGTGTCCGTGGTCAGCGCCAGCGCGGCGATCGCCGGGCGATCCGAGACGTAGCGGACGGTAAGTTCGGTGGCGAGGTGCTGCGCGTCCGCCGCACTGCCCCCGTTGCCACAGAACATGATCTTGCCGCCACCGCGGGTGGCGATGACCCACGCCTCCAGCATCCGCTCGAAGGGGCCGCCGAGGTCACGGCGCACGGCTTCCAGCACAGCCGCATGCTCCGCAAGTCCAGCGCTGAAGAGCGTCTCCGCAGCCGTCATGCGCGCATCATATCGGCGCGTGATCGCGGGAGATAGGGCATCAGGGCGCCTTCAGATCGACCACGGTGTCCTCCAGGAGCAGGCCCTCGAACGCGACGTGCTGCGTCCCGCCCTGGTTCACCAGCACCTTCACGGTGGTGGAAGCGAAGCCTCCCTGCTTCCAGAGGCGCAGAGTCTGCGGGCGGTCCGGCAATTCGTAGCTCACCGCCACGAAGGCTTCCTCGCCAGGTGGGACGATCACCCGCCCAGCAAAGGTGAGGGCGTCCTCGCCAGGGAAGAGGCCGCGCTGCTCGAATCCGGTCGTCCTCACCGTCTCCGCATCGCCACGGAGGATGAGCCGGGTGTAGGTCGCGAACGTCCCGGGCGCAGTGTTCATGCGGTAGGCGACCGGGTCCCAGATCATGCCGTCCTGTCCCAGCCGCGCGTACCGCCCGCCGTCGAAGGTGGGCAGGTCGTTCCGCCAGCGGATCAGAATGTCCACGTGGCCGTCCTGCCCCAGGAGGTACGTGATGGAGCGGGTGATGGCGGGCTGGAGTTTGCTGTACGAGACGTTCGCGTCCACCACGACCAGCTGATCGCCGTCCGCCGGCGCTTCGATCGCACCGTCGACCTCAAGCTGTCTCGCCAGCGCGGCGACCGATCCGTGTGGCGAATACAGTTGGAGGTTGCGTGCCCGGACGGCCTGGCTGAGGGCGCCGATCAGCGCCGGCACGGTGTCGCCGGATGCTAGTTCCGCGCGTTCGAGCAGCGTGTCGAGCACCGGGCTGAGGTAGGCCTGCCGCGCCACCCCGCGCCCTCCAGCCTGCTCGGTGCTCGTGCGATCCGTCTCCTCGTAGGGCGTTGCCTCCGGGCCGGCCTCCACCTGCACGCCGTCCATCTCCACGACGAGCGACTGGCCGATGGCGTCCCGGACCGTGAGCCCCCAGCCGGTGTGGCCCTCGTTGGCCCAGGTGGTCGTCACGGAGAACCGCTGCCACTGATCGGAGAGGCGGATGGTCGTGGAGGCCTGCTCGTATTCACCGCCGCGCGCCTCGAACAGCAGCTGTACCTCGGCACCGACCGAGGCGGCGTCCGCCGCACGCACACTGACGGACGCGGTGTAGGCCTGGCCCGCGCGAGCATTCGCTGCGCCGGTGTAACGCGCGCCGCCTCCCGCGCTGTGTGCATCGACCCGCAGCGCACCGCTGCCGTAGGCCGCGTCCTCCAACGCCTCGAGCAGATCGAGCTCGGCGTCACCGGCCGCGTCCCATCCGGCCAGCGACGCCTCGAAGCCCGGGTTTGCGACGAGGTTCACGCCGCCCTCGCCAACGTCCGCGGGGGCGGCCGTCTCGCCGAACTCCAGGGCGTAGATGCTGTTCTCTGCCTGCACGAACCAGCTGTCCTGGGTGAGCGGCTCGTCGTACCCATCCACCTCCACCGGGCCGAGGGCGCCGAGGAGCAGCGCGACGAAGTGCGAATCCACCGCGACCACGCTGTCGGCCTCGACGCCCAGGTCCTCCGCCAGGAAGCGACGGGCGGTCTCGCCCGATACGCGGAAGTCCGGAGACCAGTTGGCGTCGCGGATGTGCCACTCGCCAATGCCCAGCGACGACGAGAGATCGAGGGGCGGCGTCCGCAGTCCATCACGTGTCGGCGCATCGAAGTCGTACGAGGACCCGAACCGCCTCGAGGTCACGCGCCCCTGATCCAGGGTGAGGAGTCCGACGGTGCCGATGAACCCGCCGGTCGGACGCACCTCGTGATCGTTCTGGCCCAGGAGCAGCAGCGTCCGCGGCTGGTCGTACCCGAGCAGCACCGGCAGCCCATCACGGAGTCCTGTCGCGATGTCGCGGGCCTCCTCCACCCGTTCGAGCTCCGCCAACGCGAGCTGGAGCGCGCGGCCCACACGCCCAAACGGTGGGTGCCAGTCGACCGCCGCGAGGCGTTCGAGGTCGCCGCGCAACGCCGCGAGCGTCTCGAGTTCCGCGAGCAGGGGCGCCGCGTCGATCACGAAGGTCTGATAGGCACGGTCGGCGATGCGGCCCTCACCCGCGACCAGGGCGTCCAGGCGGCGCACCAGCCGGTCGGTGCTGCCGGCGACCGTCCGCCCGGCGCGGAGCGCGTCCTGCGCGTGTCCCAGGCTGTCTCCCCAGCGTGGCACCCATGCGAACAGCCGGGCAACCCCCGGCACGTAGCTGAGCCGGCGGTCCGCACGCTCGAAGCGGCGGTTTGCTTCCTCCAAGTCAGCGTGAGCGACGGCGATCGCTTCCGCGGCCGGCCAGCGTGATGCGTCGAAGCGGACGATCGGCTCCAGCGTCGCACGCGCCGCCTCGATGCGGTCGACGGCGGCGCTGAGCTCGCGGTACCCGGTCACCGAACGACGCCCGAAATCGAAGACGAGGACGGCGAGGGCGACCGCCAGCAGGGTGGCGATCCGCCAGCGGAGCGGGATGGGCGTGAGTGGTGAATGGGCCACGGTGTCCCGCGGGCGGGCGCTACTCGGCCCCGCGCATGAGCAGCACCGCGAGCGGCGTGCGGGCGATGATCTTGAGGTCCGTCCACAGCCCGCGCTCACGCACGTACTGGAGGTCCAGATCAACGCGCTGCCGATAGGTCAGGGATGACCGTCCCGAGACCTGCCAGAGCCCCGTGAGGCCCGGCTTCACCGAAACCAGTTCGTCGGCGTGCTCACCGTACTTCTCATGCAGCTCCACTGGTGTCACAGGGCGGGGCCCAACGATCGACATGGTGCCGCTGAGGACGTTCAGGAGTTGCGGCGCTTCGTCCAGGCTGGTCCGGCGCAGCCAGCGGCCGACCGGGGTGATGCGCGGGTCGCCCGCCAACTTGTAGTTCTCGCGGAAGGAGGCGATAGCGTCGGGGGTCAGACCCGTATCGGTTCGCATCGTCCGGAACTTGTAGACGACGAACGGGACACCATTCCGTCCAACACGCTGGTGGCGGAACAGGATGGGGCCAGGCGAGGTGAAGCGGACGGCGAGGGCCGCGATCAGCAGGACTGGCGAGAGCGCCGCGAGGGACAAGATGGCCAGAACGAGGTCGATGCCGACCTTCGTTACCCCGTACCAAACGCGGCGTGGGGCTGGTTGCGCACGGGTTCGCTCAGCCGTAGCGATGGAAGCATCCTTCCCCGTCCCCGCTTCGTGAGAATACAAGTCCCCGATACTGTGTCAACTGATGAACACACCAGTGCGGTCGCCCACGCCACACGGCGTGCCGAGCCTCATCCGGAGCTAGCCGAGGTCCACCGCGATGGCGCCGCGCGAGGCGATGTCCGCCTCGAAGAAGGCGCGCTGGGGGAAGCGGAAGAGCGAGGCGATGAGCGCCGTGGGGATGGTGCGGCGGGCGCTTTCGTAGTCGGTGACCAGCGCGTTGTAGTAGGCGCGCGCGTAGGCGATGCGGTCTTCCGTGGTGGCGAGCTGTTCCTGGAGGCCCCGGAAGGTCTCGGCGGCGAGCAGGTCCGGGTACGCCTCCGCCACGGCGAACAGGGAGCGCAGCGCCCCGGTCAGCCCTGACTCGGCGACGGCGCGGCGGTCCGTGCCCGCGCTGGCGACCGCCCCGGCGCGCGCCTCCGCAACGCGCGTGAACACGGCCTCCTCGTGCGCGGCGTACCCGCGCACCGTGGCGACGAGCGAGGGGATGAGGTCGGCACGGCGGGCCAGTTCCACGTCCACCTGCGACCAGCCCTCGTCCACGCGGTTGCGTTTCCGCACGAGGACGTTGAACGTCCAGCCGGCCCACGCCATGACGACGACCACGACGGGCACCGCGATCCAGACCGTGAGATCCATGCGAGGACTCCTGAGGGAACATTGCGGCAGCGCGTCAACTGCGCCTGACCAGCAGACAGTATCCTCGCACTGCCCGCGGCTCACCGGGCGGGGGAGCCCCAATGTTTGACTATCGCCGGCTCGCGGCCCTGTCGGTCGCGGTCCTTGCCCTGTTCGCCGCGCTCATGGTCGCCGCGGCCAGCGTGGCGCGTGCCCAGGCGGGCGAGCGCATCCTTTCGTTCGAGGTGCGCATCGAGATCGAGGCGGACGGTGCGCTGCTCATCGACGAGCAGATCGTGTACGACTTTGGGACGGAGGAGCGGCACGGCATCCTTCGCGACATCCCTGTCCGGCTCCGCTACGACGATACCCACGACCGGGTGTACCGCCTGGACGTGCTGTCCGTGACCGCCTCGGAGCGCACGCCTGCCGGCTTCGTGCTGGAGGACGGTGGTGCGGGCAACCGGCGGATCCGGATCGGCGATGCCGACGTCACGATCAGCGGGCGCCACGAGTACCGGATCCAGTACCGGATCCGGGGCGCGCTGAACGCCTTTACCTCGCACGACGAACTCAACTGGAATGCCATCGGCACGAACTGGGATGTCCCGATCGACCGCGTGGCGGTGCAGGTGGTCGCGCCCGCGCCGATCGAGCAGGTCGCCTGCTACGCCGGGTCGTATGGCTCGTCGCTCAGGTGCACGAGCGCGATTACCGCCGGGACACGCGCCACGTTCTCAGAGGGCGGCCTGCGCGCCTACCAGGGCGTGACCGTGGTGGTGGCGCTCCCGAAGGGAGCCGTGCCGGAGCCCGCCCCGATCCTGGAGGAGCGGTGGTCGTTCCGCCGGGCGTTCGAGGTCACCCCGTTCACGCTCGGCGGCGCCGGCGCGCTGCTGGTGCTGGTGATAGCGGGGACCGCCCGCCTGGTCTGGACGCGCGGACGCGACCGGCGCTTCCAGGGCTCGGCGGTGGATGTCGCCTTCGGCGGAGCGGGCGGCGCCGACCAGCGCGTCCCGCTGTTCCAGAGCGGGCCGTACCCGGTGGAGTACGTCCCGCCGGACTCGCTCCGGCCGGGCCAGGTGGGCCTCGTGCTGGACGAGCGCGCACATACCGTGGACGTGACCGCCACGATCGTCGACCTCGCGGTACGCGGGCACCTGCAGATCACGGAGATCTCGACGGAGAAGAAGAAGCCGGACTGGCGGCTGACGCGCCTGCCCGGCACGACCCCACTCCTGGAATACGAGCGTGTCCTGCTGGATGCGCTCTTCGGCGGCGGCAAGACCGAGCGGGACCTGAGCGACCTGCGGACGAAGTTCCACGCCGACCTGGGCAAGGTCCAGAAGGCGATGTACGAGGATGCCGTGGCGCGCGGGTGGTACCGGAGCAGCCCGGAGGGCACGCGCATGCGCTGGCTGGGGCTGGGCCTGGGCGCCCTCACCGTCGCCATCATCGTGCAGGTTGCCGCGGCGGCGTTCACCCACCTGGCCCTGATCGCGGTCCCGCTGGTGCTCGGCGGGCTCATGCTCACGATCGCTCACCCGTGGATGCCGAGCCGGACCGCCCGGGGCACCGCCGCGCTCACCCGCGTGCGCGGCTTCCAGCGCTTCATCGCCACGGCGGAGTCCGAACGGGCGCGCTTCGCGGAGCGGGCGCAGTTGTTCTACGAGTACCTCCCATACGCGATCGTCTTCGGGCTCACGGAACGCTGGGCGAAGGCGTTCGAGGGGCTGGCGGAGGCGCCGGCGCCCTCGTGGTACTCGGGCACCAGCCCCCTGGCCTACGGGGCGTTCGCATCCACGATCGACGACTTCTCGGTGGCGACCAGCGGAACGCTGGCCGCCACCCCGGGCGGATCGGGCTCCAGCGGCTTCTCCGGTGGGTTCTCAGGGGGCGGCGGCGGCGGCGGCGGCGGGGGCTCCTGGTAGGCGCTCTCAGCAGTGTTCCGAACGCCAGTTTAAGAACGTATTGCCTCGCATAACCTCAGTTCTTACCATTTCTGTGCCTGATATCTGTCCTGAAACCATCAGGACAAGAACAGCACGGAGGGAACTGCATGATCGGTCTACGTATTGCGGATTGGCGTCGTTCGGCGCTGGTCCTCCTGGTCGCGATGGTCGCGGGGGTGGCGCTACTCGCCTGCTCCAGCGACGAGGACGCGACGCCCACGGCCACGGCGGCCGCCGGCGACGGCACCGCCACCGCCACGGCAGGTGCGATGGCTCCTCTGAAGATCGGCTTCCTGGCCGACTTCTCCGGTCCGCTCGCTGAGTTCGGCCCGGAGATCCAGAAGGGCGTTGAGCTCGCGGTCAAGCACATCAACGACGCTGGTGGCGTGCACGGCCAGCCGGTCACGTTCGTCGTCGGCGACGACAAGACGGACGCGGCCGCCGCGACCGAGGAGGCTCGTCGCCTCATCGAGGTCGAGGGTGTCTCGGCGATCGTTGGCCCGCTGGCCAGCGGCATCACTATCGCAGTCTCTGAGAGCATCGCCGGGCCCGCGAAGGTCATCGTGATCTCCCCGTCCGCGACCTCCCCGGCCGTGACCACGGCGAAGGACAGCGACTTCCTGTTCCGCTCCACCACGTCGGATGCAGCCCAGGGCGTGATCCTGGCTGACCTGGCGAAGGCGGACGGCATCGAGAAGGTCGGCGTCCTCTACCTGGATGACGCCTACGGCCAGGGCCTGGCGGACGCCTTTGAGGCGGCCTTCGGTGCCGCGAACGTCGCCAAAGCGGCGTTCCAGGACGGCTCCGCGTCTTACCTGGCGGAACTGCAGGCGGCTGCTGCGGGCGGCGCTGACACGCTGGTCGCGATCGGCTACCCGACGCAGGCGCAGATCTTCATCCGCGAGGCGCTGGAGAACGACCTGTTCGCCAAGTTCCTCTTCGTCGACGGCACCAAGTCCGAGGACCTGATTGCCGCCGTGGGCGCTGAGACGCTCGAGGGGATGAAGGGCACCGCCCCCGTGGGCGGCCCGGCGAACGCCGCGACGCAGGCGTGGGACGCGGCCTTCCAGGCCGAGTTCGGCGCCCTGCCGACCCGACCGTTCGTCCGCGAGGCGTACGACGCCGTCATCGCCATCGCCCTGGCGGCTGAGAAGGCCGGCTCGAACGATGGTGCGGCGATCCGCGACGCCCTGCGCGACGTGGCAGGCCCCGGCGGCGCCACGTTCATCCCGGGCGCCGAGAGCGTGAAGGCGGCCATTGAGGCCGTCCGCGCTGGCACCGAGATCGACTTCGACGGCGCCGCGACGACCCTGAACTGGGACGCCAACGGCGACGTCACCACCGGCTTCATCGGAATCTGGCAGTACCAGGGCGGCGCTATCGTCGAACTGGACACGGTGCCGTTCGACCTGTCGAACTGACCCACGCCGGTCCATCGGACCAACGCGAACGCCCCTCTTCGGAGGGGCGTTCGTTCGTCCGAACGGATCCGCTTGGAGTGAGCCCGCCTACGCCCCGGAGCGCCGGAACCGCAGGCGCGCCCGCCAGCCGGTGGGCGGTGGCGCCGGGGCGAAGCGGCTAACGCGCGCCTGCTCCGGGAAGAGCCCCTTCGGCATCAGCAGCACCGCAAGCACCACCAGCAGGCCGATTGCGAACTGGCGCAGGACCAGCACCTGCGACGCGAGCGCCCTCGGCAGGTCTTCCTGGATGAGCGGCGTCCCGAACCAGAAGAAGCCCACCACCACGGACCCGACGACCGCTCCCATGTGGTTCCCGGAGCCACCCACGATCAACATCGTCCAGATGAAGAAGGTGCCGAACAGGTCGCTGAATGCGTCAGGTGCGATGGTGCCGACGCGGTGCGCCCAGAGCGCCCCGGCGAAGCCCATCAGCGCACCGCCCAGGACGAACGACTGCATCCGGTACGGCACCGTCGCCTTCCCGGCGGCCTGCGCGGTGTCCTCGTTGTCCCGCACGGCGCGCAGGACGCGGCCCCACGGCGAAGCCGTGATCGCGCGCACCACCAGGTAGCACAGCAACAGCGCGACCACGGTGGTCACCAGCAGCACCCATTTGTAGTCGGAGGAGTCGAACGAGTCCCCCAGGAACCTCGGGATGCCGTTCAGCCCGCGGGCGCGGTTCACGAAGCCCTCCGCCGTGTTCGCGATCGTGCGGAGGATCGCCGCGACACCGATCGTCGCGATCGCGAGGAAGTCGCGCCGGAGCCGCAGGGTGGGGAGCCCGATGATGAACGCGAGCAGGCCGCCAGCGACGGCGCCGCCGATCCAGCCGGCCCACACGGGCAACTCCAGGCCCAGCTGGTACGCCTGGAAGTCGCCGGCCGGCGGCAGCGTCAACAACGCCGTGGTGTAGGCGCCGACCATGAGGAACGCAGCGACACCGAAGTTCAGGACGCCCGTGTAGCCCCATTGGATGTTCAGCCCGAGCACCGCGATCCCCAGGATCGCGACGGTCGTGAAGAAGCCGATCGACCAGTTCGCCACGCCGCTGAAGGTCAGCAGCAACATCGGCGACGGAAGTAGCGCCTCGATCATCTTCTCGCCCCCTACACCGTCGAACCGAAGAGGCCGCGCGGGCGCGCGATCAGCATGACGGTGAGCAGCACGAACGGGACGGCCGTCTTGTAGCCGGTGGGAATCCAGTAGGTGGAGGTCTCCTGCGAGATCCCCACGATCAGCCCACCCACCAGCGCGCCCCACGGGTTCCCGATCCCGCCGAGGATCACCGCTGCGAACATCGGCAACAGGAACTCGAACCCCGCGTCAAACTTCAGTTGCGACTGGATGCCGAACATCACGCCGGCGACCGCGATCAGCCCGCCCGCGATCACCCATGTCGCAGCGCGGATACGCTCGGTGTCGATCCCGGAGATCTCCGCCAGTGCCGGGTTGTCGGATGTCGCACGCATCGCCTTGCCCAGGCGGGTCTTGAAGAGCAGGAGGTACACGGCGACCGCAACAATGAGCATCGCCGTGATGATCAGCACCTGGTCCGGCCGGATCTTGAGGTCGCCGGGGAGTGTCCAGGCGCGGTTGATGCCGGAAGCGTACCGCACCGGCGATGGACCCCACTCCATCTGGATGAGCGCACGCACCATGATCGCGATGCCGAGCGACGCGATCGCCATCGAGATCGTGCTGCTGCCACGTCGTCGGAGGCGCCGGTAGACCACCTGGTCGACACCCGCCGCCACTACGCCCACACCCAGCATCGCCAGCAATAGCGCCGGAATCATGGTCCAGCCTACGGAGAACGGCCCCACCCCACCCGTGCCGAACGTGGTCACCGCCGCGTACGCCAGGAACATGCCCAGCGACATCATGTCGCCGTGCGCGAAGTTCGCGAACTTCATGATGCCGTACGAGAGCGTCAGCCCCATCGCGCCGAGCCCGATGATCGAGCCAACGACGAGGCCGACGATGACGAGTTGCGCGAGGTCGAGCATCGCTATCCCTCCACCTCGACGCGACCGAGGAACAGCCGCCCGACTTCCGGGTTGTCGAGCATCTCGCGCCCGCTCTGCTCCAGCGCGTTGCGCCCGGCGACGAGGACGTACCCGCGGTCCGAGATCGCGAGCGCCTCGCGCGCGTTCTGCTCCACCATGAGCACCGCCACGCCACTGTCCCGGATCGTCTGGATTTGCTGGAAGATCTCCTCGCGCATGATCGGCGAGAGCGCCGCCGTCGGCTCGTCCAGCAACAGCACGCGCGGCTCCAGCATGAGCGCGCGACACATGGCGAGCGCCTGGCGCTGGCCGCCGGAGAGCCGGGTCGCGGGCTCCCCGGGACGCCTCGCGAGTTCCGGGAAGCGCGCGAGGAGTTCGTCGATGCGTTCGTTCACGCCGCCCCGGCGGCGGTAGGCACCCATCTCCAGGTTCTCGCGGATCGTGAGCGACGGGAACACGTTCTCGGTCTGCGGGACGAACCCGGCGCCGGCCGCGACCATCTGGTTCGCGCTGAGCCCCGACACGTCGCGCCCGTCGAGCATGACGCGCCCGGCCGTGGGTCGAATCGCTCCGAAGATCGCCTTCAGGAACGTGGACTTCCCGGCCCCGTTGGGACCGATGATCGTGACGATCTCGCCCTGCGACACGCTGATCGAGGCTTCATGCACGATCTGCACGCCGCCGTACCCGGCGGAGAGCCCGACCACCTCCAGCAGCGCGCTCAACGGTACTGGCTCCCCAGGTACGCCTCTTGCACCTCGACGTTGCTCAGCACCTCATCCGGTGTGCCTTCGGTGAGGACCTGCCCACCTGCCATCACGACGATCCTGTCGCAGAGGCGGGCGACGACATCCATGTCGTGGCCGATCACGAGGAACGTGACGCCCTGGTCGCGCTGGATGGCGCGGATGTCGTCCACCAGCCGCTGCGCGAGCGTGGGGTTCACGCCGGCGCTCGGCTCGTCGAGCAGGATCATCTTCGGCGTGGCCATCAGTGCCCGCGCGAGTTCCAGCAGCTTGCGCTGCCCGCCCGACAGGTTGGACGCCGGCTCGAGTGCGAGGTGATCGAGCGCGACCTGCCGGAGCACCTCGTACGCGTGCTCCGCGTTCGCGCGTTCTTCCGCGCGCACACGCCACGGCCGGAGCAGCGGCTCCCAGAGCCGTTCGCCGGACTGCCCCGCGGTGACGAGCATGAGGTTTTCAATCACCGTCATCCCGCCGAGTTCTTGCGGGATCTGGAACGTGCGCACCAGCCCACGCTTGAACACGCGGTACGGCGGCTCACCGGTGATGTCGTGCCCATCGAACGTGACGCTGCCACCGTCGGGACGGAGCGCACCGGCGATGCAGTTGAAGCAGGTGGTCTTGCCCGCGCCGTTCGGCCCGATCAGTCCGGTGATCGATCCACGGGTGACAGTGAACGAAGCACCATCGACCGCGCGGTTGCCGCCGAAGCGCTTCTCCAACCGATCGACCACCAGGATCGCGTCATCCGTCATGTGCACTCCAGGAGCAGTCCGAGGGCTGACGGGACTCTAGCGCGCCGCGCACGGTATGTGCCGCATTCGCGCGCCGACCGTGTGCCAATCACATGCGAATCGCGTTGCGGTCGCCGTCATGTGCGGTCTACCTCGTGCGTCACTCACCGCTCGCAGTGACACCCGGCGGGGTGCGGAACGTCGCCGGTCTGGGCCGCCGAAACACCCTCACGGGAGGTCGAACGGCGCGCGCCGAACCGCCCTCGAACGCGCCACGAAGGCACGCGGGCGGGATCCGCTTCTTGATTCGTTATGTCTTCTAAAGACAGTGAACCGGGCAGCGCTGACCGCTGCTCAGCGACGGACTCTATTTCTCAGTGAAGGAACGGTAAAGACGGTATAGGAGAGGTTGAGAGTGAAGGTGGAGGACGGGGTAGGAGCCCCCCTTGCCCGTGCCGACCGGTAACTTCATATCAGGCAACTGGCTGGGGTCTAATCGATCGGGCGATTCTATGACGCACCTCCCTGCGCGACAGGCGCTGTCGTGGTTCACCACGGCGCTCGTCTTCACCATTTCGGTGCTCGCGGTCCACGCGTCACCGGCTGGTGCGGCCGAGGCCGTCGCGATCCCTGACACGGCGTCCACCACCTCTGGTGTCCCGGTCATCATCCCGGTCCTGGCGAACGACGCCGACCCGGAACTGGGTGTGCTCACGCTCATCAGCGTCAGCGACCCCGCGAACGGCTCAGCCGTGATCGACGGTGACACCGTCGTGTACACCTCCGACCCCGGCTTCGTCGGCGATGACGTCTTCACGTACGAAGTGCAGGACGAGGAGCTCCTGGTCTCCATCGGCACGGTCACCGTCACTGTCAGCGCCCTCCCGAACAACCCGCCCCTCGCCACCAACGACTTCGCGAGCACGACCAGCGGAACCCCCGTCAGCATCAACGTCCTGTCGAACGACTTCGACCCGGACGGCCACGCGATCTCGATCTCCCCCGGCGCCCTCGCGCGCGCCGCGATCTCGGACCTCTCCCCGTCGCTGCAGTGGGAGTGCCTCCCCGCTGGTGGCGCGGGCGTGATCGTGGACCGCAGCGGCAACGGCCGGGACGGCATCGCGACCGGCCTCGAGGCCGGCAGCACCACCGGCGACTGCGACGGCGGCACCGCCATGACGTTCTGGTCGTGGGCCAACGCGAGCGTCGTCACGTCCGTCCCCGGTCTGCCGAGCGGCTCCGCGCCGCGCTCGATCATGGTCAGGTTCAAGGGCAACTTCGCTGGCCCCGGTGACGTGGGCCTGTTCGGCCTCGGCACCAACGGCGTCGGCAACGGCCAGTTCTCGATCTCGCGCACCGGGCTCGGCAACGACAGGCTCTACTTCGCCGCGTGGGGCAACGACACCGTCATTGAACTGCCGGCAGGGACGAACCTCGGCGACGGCATCGAGCACACACTCGTCGTGGTCTACGACGGGGCGACCGGCCTGACTGCGTACGTGGACGGCGTCGCCGGTCCCACCGCCAACCTCTTCATCCCCCTCGGCACCCTCGACGGCCAGGTCATGCTCGGCCAGACGCTGTACGGCGGCGCCGGCGCGGGTGACGAGATGCGCCAGTTCGCCGTCTTCCCGACGGCGCTGTCTGCATCTGTGATCGCCAGCCTGCACTCCGCGGTCAGCGCGGCCGCCGCGTACCAGTCCTTCACGCAGCCGGCGAACGGCGTGGTGACGCTGGACGGTAACAACCTGCTCTACACGCCGAACCTCGGCTTCACCGGCACCGACTCGTTCACGTACTCGATCTCCGACGCGTTCGGCGCCATCGCCGGCGCGACCGTGACCGTGGATGTCCAGGCCGCGGTGGTAACGAACCAGCCGCCCGTCGCGGTGGATGACGTTGCATCGACCGTTGGGGTGACCCCGGTCCTGATCGACGTGGTCGCGAACGACACCGATCCGGACGGCGACCCGGTCTCGATCTCCCCGGGCGCACTCGCCCGCGCGGCGATCGACGGCCTCGGGCCCGTCCTCCACTGGGAGTGCCTCCCGGCCGGCGGTGCAGCGACCCTCACCGACCTCAGCGGCAACGGCCGTGACGGCGTCGTCACCGGCGTGACCGCGGGCGCGGCCACCGGCGACTGCGACGGCGGCACCAGCCTCGCGTTCTTCCCCGGCGACTCCGTCACCCTCACCAGCCCGGGCCTCCCGAGCGGCTCCTCGCCGCGCTCCTTCCTGCTGCGCTTCAAGGCGAACGTCGGCGGTGGTGATGTCGGGCTCTTCGGCGCCGGCACCAACGCCGTCGGCAACGGCCAGTTCTCCATCGCCCGCACCGGCCTCGGCAACGACAAGCTCTACTTCGCCGCGTGGGGCAACGACGCCGTCATCGACCTGCCCGCCGGCACCAACCTCGGCGACGGCATCGAGCACACGCTCGTCCTCGTTTACGACGGGGCGACCGGGCTGACCGCGTACGTCGATGGCGTCGCCGGCCCCACCGCCAACCTCTTCATTCCGCTCGACACCGTCGATGGGGTCGTCCACCTCGGGCAGACCGTTTACGGAGCCGCCGGCTTCGGCGACGAACTGCGCCAGTTCGCGGTGTACGCAGGCGCCCTCAGCGCCCCGCAGATCGAGGGCCTCCACCAGGCCATCGACGCGGCTGCCGCCTTCCAGGCCTTCACCCAGCCGGCCAACGGCGTCGTCACCCTCACCGGCAACGCCGTCACCTACACCGCCAATCCGGGCTTCACCGGCGTCGACACCTTCTCGTACTCCGTCTCTGACGGTCGTGGTGGCATCGCCGCAGCGACCGTGACCGTCACGGTGACCGCCGGCCTGCTCGCGGTGGACGATGGCGCGAACACGCTGACCAACGACCCGGTCACCATCGACGTGCTCGCGAACGACGCCGGCGACGGCATCGCGATCGACTCCGTGACGCAGCCCGCCAACGGCGTGGTCACCACGGACGGGCTGACGGTGACCTACACCAGCAACCCGAACTTCGTCGGCACCGACACGTTCACCTACACGATCATCAACGCGGACCTGAACACCTCGACGGGCACGGTCACGGTGCTGGTTGCGCCGGACAACATCTTCCCGGTCGCGGTGGACGACACGGCGATCGCACCATTCGAGACCTCCGTCACCATCCCGGTGCTGGACAACGACTCGGACGCGGACGGTGGCACGCTGTTCATCTCCCCCGGTGCGCTGGCCCGCGCGGCGATCCTGCGCCAGGGCCCGCTGCTCCACTGGGAGTGCCTGCCGTTCGGCGGCTCGGCCACGCAGTTCGACACGAGCGGTAACGGCCGCACCGGCATCGTCGGCGCTGGCATCACGCCCGGCACCTACACCGGTGACTGCGACAACGGCTCGTCGATGGTCTTCAACCCGGGGCCGACCGGCGTGATCTCGCTGACCAACCCGGACCTGCCGACGGGGGCGCAGCCGCGCGCTGCCCTGGTGCGCTACAAGGCGAACCAGCCGCTCCCGGCTGACATCCCGCTGTTCGGCTACGGCCTGAACGGCACGCCGTTCGCGCAGTTCACCGTGTCCCGCACCATCCTGGGCAACGACAAGCTGATCTTCACCTCGTGGGCGAACGACCTGCACTTCGACCTGCAGCCCGGCTTCAATATCGCCGACGGCCTCGAGCACACGATCATGTTCGTGTACGACGGGAACGTGACGGTCTACGCGTATGTGGACGGCGTGCAGAGCGCGCCCGGCACGCTGGGCATCCCGCTGCAAACCGTGGACGACACGGTCATGCTCGGCCACTCCCCGTGGGGCTGGCAGGGCGCCGGCGACGAGATGCGCCAGTTCGCGATCTTCCCGGACGCGGTGAATGAGGCGGACGCCTACCTGATCCACGCGGCCATTGAGGCCGCCGTGCTCAACCGCGCCTTCACGAAGCCGCAGTTCGGATCCCTCTCGCTGTCGCCGGACTTCCTGACGATCACCTACACCCCGGACCCCGGCTACAGCGGTACGGACCAGTTCCTCTACTCCGTCTCGGACGGCCAGGGCGGCGCCTCGGTCGCGCTCGTGACCCTCACGGTCATGGGCCCGGTCATCGCGGTGGACGACCTGGCGCTCGTGAGCGGGGCCACCACGATCGACGTGCTGACGAACGACACGGGCGCTGGCATCACCATCACCGCGGTCACGGACGGCGCCCACGGCACCGTCACGACCGACGGCTCGATGGTCACGTACACCCCGAGCCCGCTCTACCAGGGCTCGGACTCGTTCACCTACACGATCGAGGACGAGAACGGCCAGACGCGCACCGCGACCGTCATGGTCAACGTCACGCCTGACAACGCGCCCCCGGTGGCCGTGGACGACGCGGCGACGACGGGCCAGAACCAGCCCGTCGACATCGCCGTATTGATGAACGACTCCGATCCTGACTTCGACTCGCTCCACGTAGGTAGCGGCTCCGCTGCCCGCCCGACGATCGTGGCGCTCGGCCCCAGCCTGTTCTGGGAGTGCCTGCCGTCCGGCGGCAGCACGCTCTTCGACTTCTCCGGCAACGGCCTGACCGGCACCCTCTCGGGTGGCGCGGCGGCTGGCGCCACCACCGGTGACTGCGACGGCGGGACCGGGATCTCCTTCTTCGGTGGGTCCGTCTCGCGCTCTGGCGTGGGCAGCCTGCCGACGGGGAACGACCCGCGCACGGTGGTGTTCCGCTTCAAGGCGAACTTCGCAGGCCCCGGTGACATCGGCCTGTTCGGCTACGGCACCAACCTGACGAACTTCGCGCAGTTCTCCATCGCGCGGACGAGCCTCGGCAACGACAAGCTGGTCTTCGCCGGGTGGAACAACGACGTGGTGCTGGACCTGCCCGTGGGGACGAACCTCGGTGACGGGCTCGAGCACACGATCGCGCTCGTGTACGACGGCGCGCGCGGCCTGACCGCGTGGGTGGACGGCGTCGCCGGCACCACCGCCACGCTGTGGACTGACCTGGACACCGGCACCGACCTCATCACACTGGGCCAGACGCTCTACGGCGCTGGTGGCGCAGGTGACGAGCTGCGGCAGTTGACCGTGTTCCCGGTCGCCCTGGGCGCGACGGAACTCGGCGACATCCACACCGCAATCAGCGCGGCGGTGCCGAACGTCGCCTTCACCCAGCCGTCCAACGGCACGGTGACGCTCTCTGGCAACACCTTCACGTACACCCCGGCGCTCAACTTCCTGGGCACCGACACCTTCACCTACACCGTCTCCGACGGCCGAGGCGGCATCGCTACCGGTACCGTGACCGTGACGGTCGAGGCGACGATCGTGGCTGGCGACGACGCCCCGGAGACCCGCGCGGGTAGCCAGGTCGAGGTCAACGTCCTCGACAACGACACCGCACCGGTCGGCGGCAGCCTCGCCATCGTGTCCGTGACACAGCCCTCCAACGGGCAGGCGATCATCAACGGCTTGCAGGTCGTCTACATCCCGGAGCTGGGCTTCACCGGCACCGACACCTTCACCTACACGGTGGAGGACGGCCTCGGGAACGTCGCGACGGCGACCGTCTCCGTGACGGTGCTCCCGAACGGCCTGCCCGAGGGTGACGACATCGAGGTGTCGACCGGGCCGGACCAGAGCATCAGCATCGAAGTCCTCGCGGGCGTCACTGACCCGGACGGCGACTCCGTCTTCCTGGCCAGCATCTCCGACCCGGCGAACGGCATCGCCTACATCTCCGGCAACAACGTCGTGTACATCCCGGACACCGCGTTCCAGGGCGTGGACACGTTCACCGTGACGATCGTGGACGACTTCGGCGGCATCCTGGTCCTGACCGTGACGGTCACCATCCAGGGCGTCCCGGCGGTCCTGGACGTGGCCACCATCACGTTCCTCGCCGGGGCGACGGTCCCGATGGGCACGCCGCTCGTGAGCGTGACCCAGTCCCCTGCCAACAACGGCGTGCCCGTGGGCGGGACCATCGCGGTCACCTTCCCGGCCGGCACGACCTTCAGCGGCGCACCCTCACCGTCCGACTGGTTCATCCAGGCGACCCCGGGCATTGGCGCACCGCCGTCCGCGGTCGTGATCGACGGCACCACGGTGACCTTCACCCTGGCCGAGGCGATTCCCTCCGGCAGCGGCTTCACCATCACCGGTGGCAACACCGGGCCGGCCGTCACCTTCGGCTCCGTCTCCGGTGACCTCGAGGTCGAGGCGGGCATCGATGCCGGCACCGGCACGCTGGCGCTCGTCGGCGTCGTCCTGACCCCGCAGTGGACGTCGATCGTCGCGAGCGACGTCCCGACCGGTCAGAACGAGACCGCGATCGACATCACGTTCTCCGTCCCGGCCATCACCGGCGCACCGGACGTGATCACCATCGTCACGACCGGCGGCACGCTGACCGGTGGGATCTCCTACGGCGTCGACTCACTGATCGCGTCGTGGGTGACTACCGGGCCAGCCGCCAGCATCGAGGCCAACCTCGGCAGCGGCGTCCTCTACACGAGCCAGGGCGGCACCGTCGCGCTGACGGCAAACAGCACGCCGGGCATCGTCACCGTTTCGATCTACCGCGGCTCGGTCCTCCTGGGCTCGACCACGGTCGAGTTCCGCCCGAACAACGCTCCCGAGGGCGTCGACATCGACGCGACGACGGCGGCGGGCACGGCCGTGTTCATCGACGTGCTCGGCGGCGTGACCGACCCGGATGGTGACGTCGTCACCATCGACGCGGTCACCCAGGGTGCGAACGGCTCCGTCACCATCAGCGGCGGCGAGGTCGTCTACACCCCGGCTCCGGGCTTCTCCGGCACCGACTCCTTCACGGCGACCGTCGTCGACATCCACGGCGGCGCACTGACCCTCAATGTCACGGTGGACGTGACCAACCAGGCCCCGGTCGGCGACGACATCGAGGCTTCGACGGTCGCCGGTACGCCGGTGACGATCGATGTCCTCGACGGGGTCACCGACCCGGAGGGTGACGACGTCACCATCGACGCCGTGACTCAGGGCGCCAACGGCACCGTCACCATCAGCGGCGGCAACGTCATCTACACGCCGGCCCCGGGCTTCTCCGGCACGGACACCTTCACGGTGACCGTGGTGGACGAGCACGGCTCCGAACTGGTCCTGACCGTGACCGTCCAGGTCACGAACGCGGCCCCGGTCGGCGACGACATCGAGACCGTGACGCAGGCCGAGACCCCGATCACCATCGACGTCCTCGCCGGGGTCAGCGACCCCGACGGCGACGACTTGGTGGTGGACGCGGTCACGCAGGGCGCCAGCGGCTCCGTCACGACTGACGGCACCGAGGTGACCTACACCCCGGTCACCGGCTTCTCCGGGACGGACACGTTTGACGTGACCGTCACGGACGGCAACGGCGGCACCTTGACCATCACGGTCTCCGTGCTGGTCAACGGCAACCCGGTCGGCACAGATGTCAACGCGTCCACGCAGGCCGGGACCCCGGTCACCATCGACATCCTGGCCGGCATTACCGACCCGGACGGCGACGCTGTGACCATCGACTCCGTCACGCAGGGTGCCAACGGCTCCGTCACCATCTCCGGTGGCGAGGTCGTCTACACCCCGGCCCCGGGCTTCTCCGGCACCGACACCTTCACCGTCACGGTGGAGGACGAGAACGGCGGCACGCTCACCATCACCGTCACGGTCACCGTGAACGGCGCGCCGGTCGGCGCGGACGCCTCCGCGTCTACGCAGGCTGAGACCCCGGTCACCATCGACATCCTGGGCGGTGTGACCGACCCGGATGGCGACGACCTGGCGATCACCTCGGTCACGCAGGGTGCCAACGGCTCCGTCACCATCAGCGGTGGCAACGTCATCTACACCCCGGCCCCGGGCTTCTCCGGCACCGACTCCTTCACCGTCACGGTGGAGGACGAAAACGGCGGTTCGCTCACTATCACCGTCACGGTGACCGTGAACGGCGCCCCCGAGGGCAACGACATCGGCACCACCACGGGCGCGGACGCGCCGGTGACCGTAGACATCCTGGCCGGCGTGTCCGACCCGGACGGCGACCCGCTGGCGATTGATTCCACCACCACGCCGGCCAACGGCACGGTGGCGGTCAGCGGCGGCTCGGTCACGTACACCCCGAACGCCGGCTTCGATGGCGAGGACGCCTTCGACGTCACCGTCACGGACGGCAACGGCGGGACGGCCACGATCACGGTGACCATCACCGTGGCGGGCGCCCCGCGCATCTTCGTCGCGGCCGACGCCTGCATCGCGATCAAGGTGATGGCCTTCAGCGCTGGCTACACGAGCCAGATCTGGCTGATGGGCCCGGATGGCCCGCGCTACCTGGGCGTGACCAACCAGAACGTCAACCAGCAGGTCACGGTCGGCTTCTACGCCGCCGGTACCACGCTTGACTTCGGGATCAAGGTCCAGCAGACCGGTTACACCTTCGTGACGGGCACTGCCTCGGCCAACCCGGACAACCTCGTCCACGCCCAGATCAACGCTGGCTCCGGCAGCGTCCTGTACGTGGTCGGCTTCGAGGACGTCTACGGCGGCGGTGACCAGGACTACAACGACGTGGTCTTCCAGGTCATAGGCATCCCGTGTGTGGTCGAGGCGTCCAACGACACCGCTACCACCCCCGGTGGCACGCCGGTGACGGTGAACGTGCTGGCGAACGACACCGCCACGGTGGGCGAACTCACGGTGACCGCCGTGAGCACCCCGACGAGCGGCACCGCGACCACCGACGGCACCACGATCACCTACACCCCCGCCCCGGGCTTCTCCGGGACGGCCACCTTCACCTACACCGTGACGGACGCCTCCGGGGCGACCGACACGGCAACCGTGACGGTGACGGTGCAGTCCGCCCTCGAGGCGGTGGATGACGCGGCGGTCACGCCGAAGAACACCGCCGTCACGATCGACGTACGGGCCAACGATTCCGGCACGGGCCTGACGGTCATCTCCGTCACCCAGCCCGGTTCGGGCAACTCGAAGGGGACCGTCTCGATCACCGGTGGGAACGTGAAGTTCACGCCGAAGAAGAACCAGACCGGTACGGTGACCTTCACCTACACGGTCCGGGACTCCTCCGGCGCGACGGACACGGCCACGGTGACGGTCACCATCGGTGCGCCCACCTCCGGCGGGACCGGCACGGGGCGGATGACGGGCGGCGGCAACATCGTGGTGAGCGGTGACCGCTATACCTTCGGGCTGTCGCTGCGCTGCAACGCCTCCGGGAACAACTTCCAGTTCAACGACCACGACAGCGGCGTGAAGTTCCACCTGCAGACCATCACTTCGGTGACCTGCTCGGACAACCCGTCGATCAACCCGAAACCCCGCCCGGCGTCCATCGACACGATGGTGCTCACGGGCACGGGCCGCCTCGGCAACGGGGCAACGGGCACGGTGGAACTGACCATCACCGACCAGGGTGAGCCGGGGCGCAACGACACCATCTCCGTGGTGATCAAGGACGCCAGCGGCCAGGTCATCTCGCAGGTGAGCGGCAAGCTCACCGGCGGCAACATCCAGGCGCACCACTAGCGCCTGACCGGCCTCCGACCACCTCAGGCCCCCGGCCGTCGCGAGACGCCGGGGGCCTCTCGCTTCCCCGCCTTAGTGGTACGCCCGCGCAGGCCCCTCGCCCTTCCCGGCGGTAGGATCGAGGCACCACCACCGCCGAGGGAGACGTCATGGCCCAGCAGTACATCGCCACCGACCCGCGCACCGGGCTGGAGGTGCAGGTCACGGGCGAGTTCCCCGGCGAGCCGGACGACCGCGTCCGCATCGCGCGCACGACGAATCTGTTCACGCGGCTAATGGCGACGATCCTGTCGACCGAGAACGACACCGAGCGACGCGAGCGGTTCAAGGCGGTCGAGACGCAGCTGGAGGTCGCGGACGCCCTCGTGCGGGGCGACATGCCGGAGGTCCAGCGGTTGTTCCGGGAGACCCTGCACCACGCCGGCGTCACCGACGACCAGTTGGCGGAACTCGAGCGACAACTGCGCGACCAGCTCGCCGCCGCCGGCACGGAACTACCGGACATCTTCGGTGGCCCGATCATCCCGCCGCTCGGCAGCCTCGACGCCGAACCGCCGGCCGGTGCGAACGACGACCGCCCCGCCGAACTCGACGACCCCGACCGCACCGAGGGCACCCCACCACCCGAGGAGCCGCGCCCGCCCGCCTGACGCGCTCGCCCTACGCCTGCGGCCACTCCCAGCGTGTCGCGCTGGCTCCAAAGTGCGCTGCATCCTCGATGAACCCGAATGCAACGACCGGGCGCACCAGGAAGCGCGTCCCTGGTGGCCGCGAGCCGTACTTTGCCTCGTACGCCGCGAGGTGGGACTCGATCGCCTCGTCGTCGCCCACCCGCTCGGCGAGGCCGTGCAGCATCACCGGCTCGCTCGCCTGCTCCGTGGTCACGACCACGCGCGGCTGCCCGGCGAGGTTGCGCGCCTTGCGGGAGTCGAGGCCGGTGTCGAACAGGAAGGTGCCGTCCAGCCATACGCCCCAGACGGGAGCCGCATGCGGGACGCCTCGGGCGTCGGCCGTGCTCAACCAGTAGTTCCGGCTGCCGGCGAGACGTTCCGCCGCCCAGGACCACGGCAGCAGGCCCTCCAGGGACACGGGCACGCCGTACTCCGCCATCCGTCGAGGCCGCCCGGGGACGGGGTCGCTGCTCATCGTGCGCATCCTAGCGCCCGCGGTGCGCCTCTCCTCCGCCGCGTGCGCCGGGAGGCTTCCATGCGGGCACCCCTCGGCGGTACGATACCTGTTCGGAACGTCGCCCCGGCGTCCGCGCCGTCCCCTCCCCCGCTCGGACAGAAGGTGCCCCGGATGCCCACCGACCGCATCGTTGTGACCGGCGCGCGCGAACACAATCTCAAGAACATCACCGTCGAGATCCCGCGCGACCGCCTGGTCGTGATCACGGGCGTCTCCGGCTCCGGCAAGTCCTCGCTCGCCTTCGACACCATCTACGCCGAAGGCCAGCGTCGTTATGTCGAGTCTCTTTCCGCCTACGCCCGCCAGTTCCTCGGGCTGATGGAGAAGCCGGACGTCGACTACATCGAGGGCCTCTCCCCCGCCATCTCCATCGACCAGAAGGGCGTCTCCAAGAACCCGAGGTCGACCGTGGCGACGGTCACGGAGATCTACGACTACCTCCGCCTGCTATTCGCGCGCGTCGGCACGCCTCACTGCCCGCACTGCGGCCAGGTGATCCGCCGCCAGACGGTGCAGCAGATCGTGGACGGCATCCTGGGCCTGGACGCCGGCCGCCGCGCGATGATCCTCGCGCCGGTGATCCGCCACCGGAAGGGTGAGCACGCGCAGGCGCTGGAGGCGGTCCGTCGAGGCGGCTACGTGCGCGTCCGCGTCGATGGCCAGGTGTTGAACCTGGACGAACGCATCGACCTCAACAAGAACAAGTGGCACGACATCGACGTCGTCATCGACCGCATCGTGATCCCGGCGCCCGGCGACGAGGAGTTCGAGGCCACGCGCACGCGCGTCTCCGACTCCGTGGAACAGGCGCTCCGCCTCGGCGAGGGGGTCGCCGTGCTGGCGCTGCTCGCGGAGGACGGCACGGTCGCGGAGGAGCAGACCTACTCGGAGCACTTCGCCTGCCCGAACACCACTCACCCGCCGTACTCCGTCGGCGAGATCGAGCCGCGCAACTTCTCCTTCAACACCCCACACGGCGCCTGCCCCGCGTGCACCGGCCTCGGCTTCCAGATGCAACTGGACGAGGACCTCGTCGCGCCGAACAAGAAACTGAGCGTGGACGAGGGCGGCATCGTCCCGTATCAGCGGCTCGCCACCACCTCCGGCTGGCAGCGGCGCCGCCTGGAGATGCTTGGCCAGGCGCTCGGGTTCACGCTCAAGCAGCCGCTGAACACGCTGAGCGCGGACCAGTACCGCGCGCTCATGCACGGCACCGGCGACATGGCCGTGGACAAGGTGGAGATGCGCTCCTCCTCCGGGAAGGTGCGCACCTACCAGATCACATGGGAAGGGGTGATGACCAACCTGGACCGCCGCTACCGGGAAACCGAGTCGGACTGGGTCCGCTCCGACATCGAGCGGTACATGGTCGCCGTCCCCTGTCCCACCTGCGGCGGCGCGCGCCTGAAGCCGGAGATCCTCCACATCTTCGTGGACGGCCGCTCGATCGTGGACGTCTCCCGCATGTCCGTCGCGGAAGCGCTGCCCTGGACCGAAGGGCTGCGCGAGGCGGCGACCGGCCCGCTCAGCGAGCGCGAACTGGCGATCGGCCGCCAGATCCTGCAGGAGATCGAGGCGCGCCTGGTCTTCCTGCGCGACGTGGGCCTCGAGTACCTGACGCTGGACCGCTCGGCCGGGTCGCTGTCCGGCGGCGAGGGCCAGCGCATCCGCCTGGCGACGCAGATCGGCTCCGCGCTGATGGGCGTGCTCTACGTCTGCGACGAGCCGAGCATCGGCCTCCACCCGATCGACAACGAGCGGCTGATCCGCACGCTCACCCGCCTCCGCGACCTCGGCAACACCGTCCTCGTCGTCGAGCACGACGAGGCGATGATGCTGGCCGCGGACCACCTCATCGATATCGGCCCCGGCGCCGGTGAGCACGGCGGCAACGTGGTCGCCTTCGGCACGCCCGCCGAGGTGATGAAGAACCCCGCCTCGCTCACCGGGCAGTACCTCTCCGGCACGCGCGCGATCCCCGTGCCCGCGCAGCGGCGCCCCGGCAACGGCAAGTCGCTGGTGGTGCGCGGCGCGTCCGAGAACAACCTGAAGTCGGTCACGGCGGAGTTCCCGCTGGGCACCTTCATCGCGGTCACCGGCGTTTCCGGCTCCGGCAAGTCCTCGCTGGTGAACCAGATCCTCTCGAAGGCGCTCGCCTACCACCTGAACGGCGCGCGCGAGAAGGCCGGCCACCACGAGGCGATCGAGGGCATCGAGCACCTCGACAAGGTCGTGATCATCGACCAGTCGCCGATCGGCCGGACGCCGCGCTCCAACCCGGCCACGTACACCGGCCTGTTCACGCTGATCCGCGACCTGTTCTCGCAGGTGCCGGAGGCGAAGGCGCGCGGCTACCAGCCCGGACGCTTCTCCTTCAACGTGAAAGGCGGCCGCTGCGAGGCCTGCAAGGGCGACGGCTACAACCTCATCGAGATGCAGTTCCTGCCGGACGTCACCGTCCCGTGCGAGGTCTGCAAGGGCGACCGCTACAACCGCGAGGCGCTGGAGATCCTGTTCCGCGGCAAGACCATCGCCGAGGTCCTGAAGATGACGGTGACCGAGGCGCTCGAGTACTTCGAGGCGTTCCCCTCGCCGCGCCGGAAACTGGAGACGCTGCGCGACGTCGGCCTGGGCTACATCCGCCTCGGCCAGCCCGCCACCACGCTCTCCGGCGGCGAGGCGCAGCGCATCAAACTGGCGACCGAACTCTCACGCCGCTCCACCGGCCGCACGGCCTACATCCTGGACGAGCCAACGACCGGCCTCTCCTTCTCGGACGTGGAGGCGCTGCTGGAGGTGCTCCAGCGGCTGGTGGACGGCGGCAACACC
>PHBR01000007.1 GCA_002840675.1 Chloroflexi bacterium HGW-Chloroflexi-9 | reverse complement strand
GGCCGGTGATCGCGCCCGCCACGGCCAGGATCGCGGCGGCGATCAACGCCGGCCGCTGCCACGCGGGTGGGGCACCGGGCACGGAGGCCAGCGCCTTGAGTGGGCGGAGCGTCTCGTCATCCAGGGCGCGCGTGAGGGTGATCGGCAGCGCGACGGGCGCGCCCTCCACCACGCCCCTCGATCCGTCCGCGCGCAGCCACCGGACTGGCACGGGGCCAGAGTCGAGCGTGCGCAGGGTGAACGGCTGGAAGGTCCACTCGAAGACCGTGACCAGGCTGCCGTCCGTCTGCGCTTCCTCCCGGGGCAACTGTTCGCTGACGAAGTCGGTGCTGGGGAAGGTGGGGCGAGGCATGCTCACCAGCACGTCCGCCGGGTGCGCCACTCGCACCTCCAGCGTCACCCGCTCCCCAACGGTCGCGGCCGACGGGAGGAACGACGAGGTCACCGTGATCGCGGGCGCCTCCTGCGCGGCGGCAGGCGCGACGGCCACGAGCATCAGCCACGCGCCAGCGAGCATGCCGAGCGTCGCGAGGGCGGTGCGCCTCGTACGAGTGGTCACATGCTCACCGCGCGTGCTCGCCGCCGGAAGTACGCGGACACGGGGTCGACGGCGTCGCGGTCGAGGCGGACCGCGATCTCGTCTACGCCGGCGCGCGCGAGCGTCTCCTGGCGTCGCAACGTCCGCGCGCGAGCGCGCTCCGCGTAGGCCTCGCGCGTGCGCGCGTCGCCGGTGTCCACCAGCAACCGCCCGCCGCGCTCCACGTCCTCCAGTTCGATCAGCCCGAGGTCCGGCAGCGCCTCGTCGAGCGGGTCGATGAGCGTCAGCGCGATCACCTCGTGCCGCCGTGCGAGCGTCTGCAGCGCCGCCTCGTAGCCGTCGTCCAGGAAGTCGGAGATCAGGAAGATGACGGAGCGCCGGCCGAGCACCCGCCCGAGGTACTCGAGTGCCGGCGTCATCGCCGTGCGTTTCCCAGCGGCCAGGTCCGCCTGCAGCACGTCGCGGATCTGACGGATGACGTGGCGCGGTCCACGCTTCGGCGGCACGAACGCCTCGATGCCGTCGCTGAACGTGAGCAGCGCGGTGCGGTCGTGGTTGTACGCGGCGGCGAAGCCGAGCAGCGCCACCAGTTCGGCGGCGGCGCGGACGCGGCCGCCCGCGCCGTGCGCCGCGAGCATGGAGGCGGACCGGTCCACGGCGCAGACCACGGTCAGGTCGCGCTCCTCCACGTACTCCTTCACCCACGGCACGCCCGTGCGCGCGGTCACGTTCCAGTCGATCCGCCGGATGTCGTCGCCCGGTACGTACTCGCGCGCCTCGGCGAACTCGATGCCGGCGCCGCGGAACACGGAGCGATACGAGCCCGACACGTCCGAGGCGGCGAGGCGGCGCGTGCGGATCTCAATGCTCCGGACGCGCCCCATCAGGGCGGCGGAGATCTCGATCGCGGGGTCGATGGGTACGTCGGCCATGGGGCTGCCGCCTAGGGGATGCCGACGCCTTCGAGCAGGCGCGTGACGACGTGCTCCGCGGTGACGCCCCGGGCCTCCGCCTCGTACGACATCACGAGGCGGTGGCGCAGCACGTCCGGCGCCAGCGCCTTCACGTCCTGCGGCGTCACGTACGTGCGCCCGTCGAGGAAGGCATACGCCTGCGCGCCGCGCGCGAGGAACACGCCTGCGCGCGGGCTCGCACCGAACTCGATCAGCGGGGCCAGGTCGGCCATCTGGTAGCGCGCCGGGTCGCGCGTCGCCTCCACCAGGCGGATGACGTACTCGCGTAGACGTTCGTTCACGTCCACTGCGCGCACGGCGTCACGCAGCTGCGCGATATCAGCGGTGCCGACGACCGCGCGTGCCTGCGGTTGCTCGCCCTCCAGCGCCCGCGACAACACCTCGCGCTCCTCGGTGCGCTCCGGGTAGTGGACGACGATCTTCAGCATGAAGCGGTCGAGTTGTGCCTCGGGCAGCGGGTAGGTGCCCTCCTGCTCGATCGGGTTCTGCGTTGCGAGCACCAGGAACGGGTCCGGGAGCGGGAGCGACTGCCCGCCGATGGAGACGGTGCGTTCCTGCATCGCTTCCAGGAGTGCGGACTGCACCTTCGCCGGCGCGCGGTTGATCTCGTCGGCGAGCACCACGTTGACGAAGATCGGGCCACGGCGTACGGAGAACTCCCCGGCCTGCGGGTTGAAGACCAGCGTGCCGGTGATGTCCGCCGGGAGCAGGTCGGGCGTGAACTGAATGCGCGCGAACGAGCATTCGAGCGCGCCCGCGAGCGTGGAGACCGTGAGCGTCTTCGCGAGCCCCGGGACGCCCTCGATCAGCGCGTGGTTGTTCGTGAGCAGCGCCACCAGCAGCCGGTCGACCAGCGCGTGCTGCCCCACGATGACGCGGCCCACCTCCTGGCGGATCGCCTCGATCTGCTCGTGCTGGCGTGCGGTCGTGGGAGAAACCCCGGACGGGTCGACAGCCATGGGCCCTCATCGTCGCGCGTGAGTGGGTGCTCCGAGTGTACCCGGCGGCGGATGGCCTCGTGTGAAGGCGGATCGGACGCTGTCGCCTACGCCCCGACGGCGGCGAGGTCCGGCGCGGGCGCGGCCTCGACCTCGACCTCGGGCGTCCCAGCCTCGCGGACGGTGCCGAGCACGCCGATGAACGCGCGGACGCGTGGCACGAGCTGTTCGAGGTCGGCGAGCGCGACGGTGCCCCGCGCCAGACGGACCACGTCGCCGTTCCGGCGCTGGATGCGGATCTCCACCGGCAGGTCGCCGGGGTGCTCGTCCAGCGCGGAGCAGATGCGGCGGATGCGGCGCACGTCCGCGGGCTCGTCCGTGGTCTCCTCCAGTTCGATCAGTAGTCGATGCGGCCCGCCATCGAGGACGGCGCGCGGCGGCACCGGCGCGGCGTCCGCCTCGGCGGTCGTGCCGGAGACAATACGCAGGTCGGGGCGCCGTGGCGTCTCGCCGCTGGCCGGGCCGCCACCCCCCGAGGGCGGGCCGGGGTTGTACGGCGGGGGCTGACGGTCGCGCACGGCGAAGGCCGGGCGGCTGCCGCCGCGGATCTGGAACTTCGCCGGCGAAAAGGTGGAGGCGAGCCGTCCCGCTTCCGCGTCGTACGCGGCGAGTTCGAGCACGCCGACGGAGACGCGATCACCACGAGGCCGCACGGACGCCTTCATCAGCAGGATGTTGCCCTCGAAAAGCACGCCGGCCTGCTTGTACTTCTCGTAGGCATCCGCCCAGACGGTGACCTCCACCTGGCCGCTCAGGTCCTCCAGCGTGACGGCGGCGAAGGCCTTGCCCTGCCGCGTGGCGAGGGCGCGGACGTTCGTGACCATGCCTGCGAACACGGTGTCCTGCCCGGCGAGTTCTGCGGTGACCTCCGCGGCCTGGTGTGTGATGTACGGCGCGAGGTGGCGTGCGGCGAGCGCGAACGGGTGCTCCGAGATGTAGGTCCCGAGCAGTTCCTTCTCCCACGCCAGCATCTCCTGCTGCGGGATCGTCACCGCCTCCAGCTCCAGTGACGGCAGCGGCGTGTCCACCTGCGCGCCGAAGAGGTCGAACATGGAGGTTTGGCCGGTCTCGCGGAGCTTCTGTTCCTGCTGCGCCAGCGACAGCAGCCGGTCGACGCCGCTGATCACCGTCGCGCGGTCGCCGAGGGCGTCGAATGCCCCGGCCTTCGCCAGCGACTCCAGCACGCGCTTGTTCACGTCGCGCGCGTTGACGCGCCGCGCGAAGTCCTCGATGTGGAGGAACTCGCCGTTCGTCTCGCGCTCCGCGATCAGCCCCTCGATCCCGCCGAGGCCCACGTTCTTGATCTGCGCCAGGCCGTACCTGATCGCCTCGCGCCCGTCGGGGAGCGACTCGATCGTGAAGTTGGCGGCGCTGCGGTTCACGTCCGGCGCCAGCACCGGGATGCCCAGGCGGTGGCACTCCGCGATCGCCTGCGCGATACGGTCGTGGTTGCCGTTGGCGGCCTGCAGCACGGCGGCCATGTACTCGCCGGTGTAGTGCGCCTTCAGGTACGCGGTCTGGTACGCGATGGTGCCGTAGCAGACCGCGTGCGCCTTGTTGAACGCGTAGCCGGCGAACGGCTCGATCAGGTCGAACAGGTCGTTGCCGAGCTGGTCGTCGTAGCCCTGCTCCTTCATGCCGGCCAGGAAGCGCTCGCGCTCCTCCAGCATGACGGAGGCGATCTTCTTACCCATCGCCTTGCGCATGACGTCCGCCTGGCCCAGCGAGTAGCCGGCGAACGTGCGCGCGATCTGGAGCACCTGCTCCTGGTAGGTAATGACGCCGTACGTCTCTTCGAGGATCGGACGCAGGTTGTCGTGCGGGTAGTACGCCTCGGCGCGGCCGTGCTTCACGTCGATGAAACGCGGGATGTGCTCCAGCGGGCCGGGGCGGAAGAGCGCCACCATGGCGGAGAGTTCGCGGATGTTCTGCGGTTTCAACTCCACCACGTACCGGCGCATGCCGGCCGACTCCATCTGGAACACGCCGAACGTCTCGCCTGCGCTGAGGATCGCCGCGGTCGCCGTGTCGCTGTCCGGGATCGCCAGCAGGTCCACGCGCTCCCCGCGCCGCGCCTCGATCATGTCGATCGCCCGGCCGAGGATCGTGAGGTTCGTCAGCCCGAGGTAGTCGATCTTCAGGAGACCGATCTTCTCGATGTCGCCCATCGGGTACTGCGTCGTCGGGACGGCAGTGTCGGAGTCGGCGTCCTTGCTCGTCGCGCGCTGCAGCGGCACCACGTCCGTCAGTGGCTGGCTGGAGATCACCACGCCAGCCGCGTGCGTCGAGGAGTGGCGCGAGACGCCCTCGAGCGCCTTCGCGGTGTCGATCAGTTCGCGGATGTCGGACTCGGCCTCGTACGCCTGCTGGAGCTCGGGCGCCTGCTTCAGCGCCTCGCCCAGCGAGATGTTCAGGACCTCCGGGATCATCCGCGCGACGCGGTCGGCGGTGGCGAAGTCCATGCCCAGGGCGCGGCCGGTGTCGCGGATCGCGGCCTTCGCGCCCAGCGTCCCGAAGGTGCAGATCTGCGCGACGTGGTCGCGCCCGTACTTCTCGACCGTGTAGCGGATCACGTTCTCGCGCTGGTCGTCCGCGAAGTCGAAGTCCACGTCCGGCATGCTCAGGCGCTCGGGGTTCAGGAACCGCTCGAACACCAGGCCGAACGCCAGCGGGTCGATGTCCGTCACGTCCAGCGTGTAGAGAATGATCGAGGAGGCCGCCGAGCCGCGGACGCCCATGCGGATGCCGCTGCGCTTCGCGAAGTGCGCGATGTCGCGGACGATCAGCATGTACTCGTCGAACCCGGTCAGCCCCACCACGTGGAGTTCGTAGTCCAGCCGCTCGCGGATGTCGTCTGTGACGTCCGGGTAGCGGCGGTACAGGCCTTCCTCGCACAGTTCGCGCAGCCACTGGCGCGCGGTCTTGCCGGCCGGCACGCCCGGGTCCGGCAACTGCGTGCGCCCGAACGTGATGTCGATGTTGACGCGCTCCGCGATCTCCGCGGTGTGGTCGGCCGCCTCCGGGTGGTCCGGGAACAGCGAGCGCATCTCCTCCTCAGACCGGAGATAGAAGGTGTCGCCATCGAGCTTGAAGCGCTTCTCGTCGTGGATCGTGCTGTTCGAGCCGATGCACAACAACACCTCGTGCGCGTGGTGGTCGTCCGGGCTCGTGTAGTGGGAGTCGTTCGTCACCACCGTGGGGAGGTTCATCGACTTCGCGAGGCGGAAGACGTCCGGCATCAGCGCGGAGAACTGCTGGATCCCGTGCTCCATGGTCTCCAGGTAGTAGCGGCCCTTGAAGACATCCGCGTACCAGCCCGCGACCTCGCGCGCCTTCGCCTCGTTGTCCTCGCGGAGCGCGGACATGAACTCGCCGGACGGGCAGCCCGAGAGCGCGATCAGCCCCTCGCTGTGCGCGGCCAGCAACTCCTTGTCCATCCTCGGGCGGTAGTAGAAGCCCTCGAGGTGGGCGGCGGAGGAGAGCTTGAGGAGGTTGCGGTAGCCGGTCTCGTTCTCCGCGAGGAGGGTGAGGTGGTGCGGCCAGCGGTTCTTCGGGTCCTTGTCGAAGCGCGAGTTCGGGGCGACATACGCCTCGATACCGATGATCGGCTTGATGTCGTGCTTCCGGGCGGTCTGGTAGAACTCGATCGCCCCGTACATTGCGCCGTGGTCGGTGATCGCCAGCGCCGTCTGCCCCAGCGCCTTCGCACGCTTCACCAGCGGCTCGATCTTCGACAGGCCGTCGAGGAGCGAGTACTCCGTGTGCGTGTGGAGGTGGGTGAACATGAGAGGCGGTGATCCCGGGCGGTTCGGAGGCCTCGCACGGTGGTGCGAGATCGGCTAACCGGCTGATGCAATTACGCGAACGCGTGTGCGTACGGAGACGCCTCCGCAGCCTACACCCCGCCCGGATCGCGCCGCAAGGCTGAGCGGCGTTCGAGGCGGGTCAGCAGGCTGTCCGCTCCGAGATCAGCACTGCCCCGGCGTGAGCCGGGGCAGTGTCGTACGCCCGTGCGATCGGAAGCCCGAGGGCTACCCCTGGCGGTCGAGCTCGAAGGCGTTGTGCAGCGCCACCACGGCGTCCGCCACCTTGTCCGCGGCGACCACACAGGTGATGCGGATGTCGCTGGTGCTGATCATGTCGATGTTGATCTGCTGGTCGAACAGCGTCCGGAACATCCGCGCCGCGTAGCCCGGGGCGCTTGCCATGCCGGTGCCGATGATCGAGACGGTGCCCAGGTCGTCCGCGGAGACGATCTCCGCCGCGCCCAGTTCCTGGTTCAGCCGGTTCACCACCTCCAGCGCGCGCTCGCGGTCGCCCGGCGCCACCGTGAACGTGAGATCGGTCAGCCGCTCGATGCTGGCGTTCTGGACGATGGTGTCGACGGAGACGCCGGCCTCCGCGAGCGGCTCGAAGATCTTCGCGGCGATGCCCGGGCGGTCCGGTACGCCTCGCAGCGTCACCTTTGCGACGCGGCTCTCGTGGGCGATGCCGCGGACCTTGTTCCCCTGCTCCATCATGGTCTCCTTGCGGATGATCGTGCCCGGTGCGGACGGGTCGAAGGTGCTCTTCACGTAGATCTCGACGCCGTACAGCGCGCCGACCTCCACCGCGCGGGCGTGCATGACGCGCGCGCCGGTGCTTGCCATCTCCAGCATCTCCTCGTACCCGATGTCGCGCAGCGGGCGCGCCGAGGGGCAGATGCGCGGGTCGGCGGTGTAGATGCCCGCGACGTCCGTGTAGATTTCGCAGCGGTCGGCGTTGATGCCGGCGGCCAGCGCCACCGCCGTCGTGTCGCTGCCGCCTCGGCCGAGCGTGGTGACGTCGAAGTCGTCCGAAATGCCCTGGAACCCGGCGACGATCACGACGCGCCCGGCCGCCAGTTCCCGCTCGATGCGGTCGCCCTCGATGCCGGAGATGCGCGCGCGTCCGGAGACGGCGTCCGTGCGGATGCCGGCCTGCGCGCCGGTGAGGCTGACCGCGTCCACGCCGTCCGCCTGCAGCGCCATGGAGAGCAGCGCGCTCGAGACGATCTCGCCGGTGGAGAGCAGCATGTCCATCTCGCGCGCGGGCGGGCGCGCGTTGATCTGCTTCGACAGGTCGATGAGGTCGTCGGTGGTATCGCCCATCGCGGACACCACCACCACCATCTCCTCGCCCGCGCGGCGGCGATCACCCACCAGGCGCGCGACGCGCTTGATGTGGTCCGCCGTCGCGACCGAGGAACCGCCGTACTTCTGCACCGTCCGTGTCATCGGTCGATCACTTCCGTGCCGGTGTTGCTCATGGACACCACCCGCGTGAACGAGTCCACCCCGTGCGCCGCCGCGACCTCGCGCATCGTGTTCGCGACATGCTCGGCGGTTGCTGGGTCCACGAACGCGGCGATGGTGGAGCCACCGCCGGAGAGGTAGGCGCCGTGTGCGCCGGCGGCGCGTGCTCCCTCGAAGATCGGGAACATCGCCGGGAACAGCGTGCCACGCGCGGGCTGGTGAATGATGTCCTCGACCGCCGTGACCAGCGCGTCGTACCGCCCCTGCGTCAGTGCCGCGACCATCATCGCGGCGCGGCCGATGTTGTGGACCGCCTGGTTGCGCGTCAGGTTCGTCGGGATCAACTTGCGCGACTCCTCAGTCGGCATGCTGAACTCCGGCACGAGGAGCGCGATGCGCAGGTCGGCCGGCGGCGTGATCTTCACATGCACATGCCGCCCCTCGTCCTCAGCCACCACCTGCAGGCCGCCGAACAGCGCGGGGATGATGTTGTCCCCGTGACCTTCGAGCGCGACCGCGAGCGGCACCAGTTCCGCCATCGTGAGGCGGTTGCCCAGCAGCGTGTTCGCGGCGACCAGGCCGCCGGCGCGCGCCGCCGCGGACATGCCCAGGCCGCGGCCCACCGGCATGTCGCCCTCGTACGTCGCGGAGAGGCCACGAGGCGTCTCCCCGGCCTGGTCCAGCAGCGCGAGCGCGGCGGCGGCGGCCATCCGCTCCATCGACCCCTCGGGCGGCGTCTGCGGGCTGTCCGAGGTGCGGATGGTGATCGTGCCGAACCAGTCGAGCGCGACGCCCAGGGCGTCGAAGCCCGGGCCCAGGTTGGCGGAGGTCGCGGGGACGCGAACGGTGACGCTGCGGTCAGGCATGGTGGTGCTCGATGCTCCGGGAACGCCCTCGAAACGCGGGGGCGGACGGCTGTGCTGGGGGGCCGTAGGGGACGCCCTCGATCCTACCGGCGGCCTCTCGGGAGGTCTACGGAGGCGACATGGGGAGGGCGCCCTCGCTCTCCGACTCCCGCTCGCACGGAGCCTGTCGAAGTGCGCCCTCAGTCCGGGCACGCATCGAAGCGCCCTCCGACCTCGCACGCCGGCGACTCTGCGGGCATCGCGCGGGACGAAGGCCTGACGGAGGTGTCGGTTCGACAGGCTCGGTCCAAGCCCCAACCGCCTGGCCGACGACGGCGCCCCCTCGCGTCGTGCCCGGCCGGGCGTACAATGAGAAAAACAGGTGACGCCAGGCCCCCGGCCGGTGCGCTTCGACGCGCCCCCGGCGCCGGCATACACTGCGGACAAGACGGTTGCGCGGCCCCCACGCGAGGGCCGATCGGGGGTTCTCATGGAAGACATCGTCATCCTTGGTGGCGTTCGGACGGCCATCGGCTCGTTCGGCGGCACGCTCAGCGAAACGCCGGCCTCTGACCTGGCGGCGCATGTGATCCGCGAGGCGGTCAAGCGCTCCGGCCTCCAGCCGGAACAGATCGACCAGGTCATCCTCGGCTGCGTCGGCCAGGTGGCGGAGGACGGCTACATCGCCCGTCACGCCTCCGTGAAGGCTGGCATGCCCATCACCACCCCGGCCTACACGGTGAACCGCATCTGCGGCTCCGGCTTGGAAGCCATCAACACGGCTGCGCGCTGGCTCCAGACCGGCGACGCCGAGGTGGTGGTCGCCGGCGGCGCGGAGAACATGAGCCTCATGCCGTACTACATCCGCAAGGGGCGTTACGGCTACCGCTACGGCGACGGCAAGCTGGAGGACGGTACCCAGGACCTGGTGACCGACCCGTTCGAGGACGTCCCGATGGGCGTCACCGCTGAGAACCTGGCCGCCCAGTTCGAGGTCTCCCGCCAGCTCCAGGACGAGTACTCCGTGCGCTCCCAGCAGCGCGCGATCGCCGCGATCGAGGCCGGCTACTTCGTGGACCAGATCGCCCCGATCGAGGTCAAGAAGGGCCGCGACACGATCGTCTTCGACAAGGACGAGTACCCGCGCGCCACGAGCATGGAAGTGCTCGGCAAGTTGCGCCCCGCCTTCAAGCCTGACGGGTCGGTGACGGCCGGTAACTCCTCCGGCATCAACGACGGCGCCGCCGCCCTGGTCGTGACCACCGCCTCCAAGGCGAAAGAACTCGGCATCAAGCCGCGCATGCGTATGGTCGCCCGCGCCGAGGCCGGTGTGGAGCCGAGCATCATGGGCTCCGGCCCGATCCCGGCGATCCGCAAGGTGCTGGAGAAGGCCAACCTCACCGTCGAGGACATGGACGTCATCGAACTGAACGAGGCGTTCGCGGCCGTGGCCGCGGCCTGCTCGGTCGCCCTCGACCTCCCGCAGGACAAGACCAACCCGAACGGCGGCGCGGTGGCCCTGGGCCACCCGGTCGGCGCGTCCGGCGCGATCCTCACCGTGAAGGTGATGAACGAGCTGGAGCGCACCGGCGGCCGCTACGGCCTGGTCTCGCTCTGCATCGGCGGCGGCCAGGGCATCGCCACCATCTTCGAGCGCGTCTCCTAGCGCGTTCGACGAGTCCGCAACCACGAAGCCCCCGTCGCAAGACGGGGGCTTCTGCGTGCGTGCGTGCGTGCACGCGCGCGCGGCCCTCGCTGCTCAGACACGGCTGCCCGTCCACCGATGGGTTAGCCTCGATGTAGAGAGATGTACGAGGTACCCGTCGCTATGGAAGACCTGAACTACTACGACACGCTGATCGCGGTCGCGGACGACTGCCCGGTGAGCGTCAGCGAAGTGCCACCGATCCGGGGCGGCCGCAAGACGGTGGCCGTCCTGCAGTACGAGATGATCGCCGCCGCCCCGTTCGCCCTCACGCAGGAGGATGTCCTGTTTGAGTCCTGGTTCGCACGCCAGGCACTGGACGACACGTCCGAGGCGGAGAAGGCGCGGCTGCGCACGGAGTTCTTCGCGAAGTCGCAGGCCTGCCTGCGTTCCTCGCCACTCCCGAAGCAGTACGGCTGGGGCCTGGTCTTCGACAGCGAGGGCCGCGTCGCCCTCTGCCCGATGGAGTCGCCGGAGTACCACCGCCTGGTCAACGGCGACGCCGGCCTCGAGATCCTGAACGCGATGCGCTCGAAGCGCGGCTGAGCGGCCCTACTTCGCGCGCAGCGCCCCGATGCGCTGCCAGATCGCGTGCGTGACCTGCATCGCCGGCTTCGTCGCGTCGAGCACGAGCCAGCGGTCGGGGTCGTCGGCGGCCTGCTCCAGGAAGCCGCGACGCACGCGACGGTGGAACTCGATCCCGGCGCGTTCCAGGTAGTCGCGGCCCTTGCCGGTGCGATCGAACCCCTGCTCCGGCTCCAGGTCCAGCAGCACGACGAGGTCCGGCTGCAGGCCTCCCGTTGCCGCCTCGTTCACCGCGTCCACCACCTCGCGAGGTAGCCCGCGGCCGTGGTGCTGGTAGGCGACGGTGGAGCCGGTGAACCGGTCGCAGATCACGGCCGCGCCGGACTCCAGCGCGGGACGGATCACCTGCCGCACCAGCTGGGCGCGCGCGGCGTTGAAGATCAGCAGCTCGCTCTCCGGCGAGGGCGGCGGCTCGTCATCGGTCGTGGCAAAGAGCGCCTCGCGCAGCCGTTCGCCGAGCGCCGTGCCGCCGGGCTCGCGACAGGTCACGACGCTCCAGCCCTCACGTTCGAGGAGGCGGCGCAGGCCGTCGATCTGCGTCGACTTCCCGGCGCCCTCGCCACCCTCGAGCGTCACGAACACACCGCGCCCGCGCGGGCCGGGAGGTGCGTCCGGCGTCACTCCTCGTCGTCCCAGCCAATGCTGCCGGGCGGCACCGTTTCCTGCAGGATCGTGACGCGCCGGAACGGCTCGCGGCCCTTCGAGACGGACCGCAGGCCGGCGCGGCTCACGAGTTCGTGCTGGCGACGACGCAGGTACGAGGTCTGCGGCGACAGCTCCACCGAGGAGGCGCCGCGGAACGTCACCTCCGCGACGCCGCTCTCCGCCTCGCGCAGCGCGGCGGTGGTCGGGTCGTCGGTGGCGCCCTCGCCGCGCAGGGCGAGCAACTGGCGTTCGATCTGCGGGCCGGTGTTGTTCCGCAGAACGTAGATCGGGATGCCACGCTCCTCGGCCTGCTTCAGCGGGCCGCTGCGGCGGCGGTAGTACGGGCGCAGCGTGAAGACGGCGTCCGCCTCCTTCACGCTGTCCACGATGCGTGCCGCGGAGCGTGTGTCCGCGATCGCCTGTTCCAGTCGGCCGCGGCTGATCCCGAACGGCAGCAGGCGCTTCTCCGGCCCGCCCGGGGCCGCCGGGAGCGACCGAGCGCGCTCCGTCTGCGGTCGCGCGCGAAGCGGCTCATCCGGCGACGCGCGTAGCGGCACACGCTCCACATGCTGCACCTCGCCCGCCTCGCCGGCGACGCGGATCTCCGCCTCCACCTCGTAGCCACGGAGCAGCGAGTCCACCGTCTGCGCCACGTCCTCATGGATCGCGAGCCGGCGGAACGACTGGATCTCCACCAGCACCTCGAAGGTGGGCGGGTTGCGCCGCTCCAGGACGGTCTTCTGCGTGCCGCGGCGGCGCGCTTCTTCGTCCGAGATCGTCACCGACTCGATGCCGCCGATGAGGTCGGAGAGCGTCGGGTTCTGCATGAGGTTGGAAAGCGTGGTGCCATGGGCGGTGGCGATGAGTTGCACGCCGCGTTCCGCGATCGTGCGCGCCGCTTCCGCCTCCGCGCCGGTGCCGATCTCGTCGATCACCACCACCTCAGGCGTGTGGTTCTCCACCGCCTCGATCATCACCTCGTGCTGCATGGCGACGCGCGGCACCTGCATGCGGCGCGAGCGGCCGATGCCGTGGTGCGGGATGTCGCCATCGCCGCCGATCTCGTTGGAGGTGTCCACGATCACGACGCGCTTGTTCAGTTCGTCCGCGAGCATCCTCGCGACGTCGCGCAGCATCGTGGTCTTGCCCACGCCCGGAGGGCCCAGCAACAGCACGCTGCGGCCGGACTCGATGATGTCGTGCATCACCTGGCCGGAGCCAGACACCGACCGGCCGATGCGGCAGGTGAGGCCCACGATGTGGCCCCGGCGGTTCCGGATGCCGGAGATGCGGTGCAGCGTCCGAGGGATGCCGGCGCGGTTGTCGTCACCGAACTCGGAGACCTGCGCGACCACATGCGAGATCTCGGTGTCGGCGACCTCCAGGTCGCTCAGGGAGACTTCGTTGCCGCGGTAGCGAGCCGTGGGCCGACGGCCGAGGTCCAGCACGATCTCGATGAGCCCGTCGTACCCCTGCGTGCGGACGGCCTCCGCGATGCGCGCGGGCATGATCCCGACGAGGAGGTCGATCTCCAGCCGCTCCTCCTCCGTCATCTCATGGAGGGGGCCGTCGTCGTCAGTGAGCGGGTCGTGCGCGAACACCTCCTCCTCGACGTCGTCGTCGAAGGCATCGGTGTCGTGCGTGCCGAAGGTGCGTGCGGACTCTCTCATGCGGTCGTCTCGACCTCCGTGTCCGGCGATCAGCCGGTGATCGGAACCCCCGCCCGGGCGTACGCCTCTTCGCGTACCGGCCGGGCAATGCGCTTACAGAAGAGCGCGAACGTGCGCTCCGGCTCCAGCCCCGCTCGCCTGAGCGCGGCCTCTTCCTCCACCCCGCTGGCCGGCACCAGTGCCAGGTGCCGGTCCGCCTCCTCGAGGCGTGCCGCGACCGCGCCCAGCAGCGCGTCGGCGGCGGCAGCCGCGCCCGGCGTCACCGTGAGGGTGAACTGTCCGGTGCGGGAGGTGCGGGCGAAGGCGACCACCTGGCCAGCCTGCTCCGCCACTACCACGCTACCGCGTTCGATCCATCGGTGCTCCTGGAGCGCCGTCCACTCGTCCAGCGTCATCGCCAGCGCCTGTCGCGCCTCGACCGGCCAGGAGCGGGAATAGACGTGGAACATCGCGTTGGTGTCCGCTGGCGTCGCCTCTCGCACCGCGGCTTCCGCCGAGGGTGCGGGGGGCGTCAGCCGTCCCATCCAGAGCCGCTCCAGCACCACCGGCCGGAAGCCGGCGCGCGGCGCGTCCTCCTGTGCGGGCGAGCCCTCTGGCGTGCGGAGCACCAGGTGCGTGACCTCCGCCTCAGCCGCGGCCATCGAGGCCTGCCGGAGCAGGTCGCCGATGATCGCCCGTCCGCCCTCGGACCCTTCGGCGTCGATCAGCGCGTCGATCTGCCAGGCGTGGCGGGCGGAGAGGTCGCGGGCGGTGGCGATGCCGCGGATCTCGCGGCCGGCCAGGGAGATCCAGGTGCGACGGCCGAGGTGCAGCCACTGGTCGATCGCGGCGGAGAGCGGGCGGGCGGCGCTCGGTGGTTCCGTGAGGTGTTCGCGCGTGACCGCAAGGTTCTCCCGCACCTCATCGTCGAAAGTGACGAGGGCGACCAGGTCTGTGGGCCTGGGTGCGCGGGTGTCGGTCATCGCTGCCATGCTACCCCGTGGTGGTTCGTCTTGCGGCCTCCACGACCCGAACAAACAACTCGTGGACGCGGCGGTCGTGCGTGAGTTCCGGGTGGAAGGAGGTGGCTAGCAGGTTGCCCTGCCGTGCCGCCACGATCTCCCCGTCCGGGAGCGCCGCCAGCACCTCCACCCCCTCGCCCACACTCAGGATGATGGGGGCACGGATGAAGATCGCCCGCAACGGCTCGCCCGGCACGCCTTTGATGTCCAGGTCGGCCTCGAACGAGTCGAGCTGCCGCCCGAAGGCGTTGCGTTCCACGGTGATGTCCATGACGGCGAGCGGTGGCCGGTCCAGGTTGGTGACGGTCTTCGCCAGCAGGATCGCGCCGGCGCAGGTGCCCCAGGCGGGCAGCCCGTCATGCAGCCGGGCGCGCAGCGGGGCCATCAGCCCGAACGCGATCAGCAGCCGCGCGATCGTGGTGCTCTCGCCCCCGGGGAGGATCAGCCCGTCCACCTCGGCCAGTTGCGCCTCGGTGCGGACCTCCACCGCCTCCACGCCGCACTCCTGGAGCATCACGATGTGCTCCGCGAAGTCGCCCTGCAGGGCGAGCACGCCGATCCGCAATGCGGGGGAGACGCTGCTCGTCGGCAGGGAGGCAGGTGCGCTGGTGCTCGGCATGCCCGGCGGTTAGTTACCCCGTCCGGCCAGCAGCTCCTCGGGCTTCATCTGCGCGGTGGAGATGCCGCGCATCGCCTCATCCGGGATCTCCGCGGAGACCTCCGCGAGGATCTTCGGGTCGTTGAAGTGCGTCACGGCCTTCACGATCGCGGCGGCCATCTGGCCCTGCACCTTGCGGCGCGCGGCCTCGGTCGGCTCGTTGAGGCCGGACTTGAAGATGCCGGAGCCGACGAACACGCCCTCCGCGCCCAGCTGCATCATCAGCGCGGCGTCCGCGGGGGTGGCCACGCCACCGGCGGAGAAGTTCACCACCGGCAACTTGCCCAGGCGCTTCACCTCGCGCAGGAGGTCGATCGGCACCTGCAGATCCTTCGCGGCGATGAAGACCTCGTCGTCGCGGAGGGACTGGATGCGGCGGATCTCGCCCTGGATCGAGCGCATGTGGCGGACGGCCTCCACAATGTCGCCGGTCCCGGCCTCGCCCTTCGTGCGGATCATCGCCGCGCCCTCGGAGATGCGCCGCAGCGCCTCACCCAGGTTGCGCGCGCCACAGACGAACGGCGCCTTGAACTGGTGCTTGTCGATGTGGTTGACCTCGTCGGCCATCGTCAGCACCTCGGACTCATCGATGTAGTCGATGCCGAGGGCTTCAAGGATCTGGGCCTCCACGAAGTGGCCGATGCGGGCCTTGGCCATCACCGGGATGGAGACGGCGGCCTGGATCTCCTTGATCTTCTTGACGTGGCTCATCCGGGCCACGCCGCCCTCCTTGCGGATGTCGGAGGGGACGCGCTCCAGCGCCATGACGGCGCAGGCACCGGCCTCCTGGGCGATCACGGCCTGCTCGGCGTCGGTGACGTCCATGATGACGCCACCCTTCAGCATCTGGGCCAGGCCAGCCTTCACCGTCCATGTGGCGGTGTCGCCCTGGGCGTGGTGAGAGGTGCCGTTGTGGTTGCCGTTGCTGGTCATGATGCTCCCGATCAGGCTGAATATTCAGTCCTCATTGTACCCCCGCGCATTGATAGCGTGTTTCGGGACGCCATCCGCAACCTCTCTCCCGGGCCCCCGGCGTGCGCCTCCGACGCGGCACCCGTATCCTCCCGCGCATGGTCACTCGAGGGCTCCCCGAACGGCGCTGGCGCGATGAGCACGTCTTTGACGGCGGCATGCTCATTGGCCTGGTCACCGACTCCCACATTCCGGAGGCTCGCCGCGAGCTGTTCGAGGAGGTCTACGCCGCCTTCCGCGACGTCGACCTGATCCTCCACGGTGGCGACATGCACGACATCGTGGTGCTGGACTGGCTGGAGCAGCGCTGCGGAAAGCCGGTGCTGGGCGTCTGCGGGAACGGCGACGACGGCTCCAGTGGCCGCACGATCGCCCCGAACGACCCCCGGCTGCCTTACAACCAGCTCCTCCACATCGGCGGGTTCAAGGTGGGGATGACCCACGACTTCCCGGATCGCGATATCAACGGCGCGGCCACCCTGGACGAGCGGATGGAGCGCCACTTCGGCGGCCCGGTCCACGTGGTGGTGGCCGGCGACACTCACGTCCCGCTGGTGAAGACCTGGCGCGGGACGCTGATCGTCAACTCTGGCTCGCCGACGTACCCTCGCAACCTGAGCACGCAGCTCGGCACGGTCGGCTACCTGGACATCCGGGATGGCCGCGTGGACGCATGGATCGAGCAACTGCACTAAGTTTGGCCTCGACCCGCTCACGGAACCGCCACGGCCCCGCCAGCGTCTCAGGGACACGAGACCGAGGGGGTACCGAATGTCCGCCATCGCCAACGTCATCCGCGCCGTGAACCACCGCCTGCTCATCCTGGCCGCGATCCTGCTCGCGCTGGGCATCATCTGGGCGGCCTGGGTGACGGCCGGAAGTCCTGGCCGAGGGGCGGACGACTCCGACTCGACCAACTTCGGCGGCGGCTTCGGCGGGACGACCTCGGTCGAGCCCGCGCCGGGCGCCATACCCCCCGTGGCCACCGATGGCGGCTTCGCGGTCCCGGAGGACTCGAAGGGCGAGTCCGGCGCGGGCGTGACCGGCAGCGGCGGCGATTACCAGGTTCCGCAGGGCCTGGGCCGCACGGTCATCCGCAACGGCCAGCTCCAACTGCAGGTGGAGTCCGTGTCTACCACCTTCGATCGGGTGCGCCTCGCGACGGAGGCCGCCGGCGGCTACGTGGCCGATTCCAGCATCAACGGCCGCGACAAATACCAGTCCGCCTGGCTCACGATCCGCATCCCCGCGGACCGGTTCGCGCAGGTCGTGGCCGAACTCCAGGGCCTCGCGGTGGAGGTGGACGCCTTCTCCACGAACTCCCAGGACGTGACGGAGGAGTACGCGGACCTGCAGGCGACGATCCGCAACCTGAAGGCGGTGGAGAGCCAGTACCTGGAACTCCTCGGCCGCGCGCAGGACATCGGCGAGGTGCTGCAGGTGCAGGACCGGCTGAACCAGGTCCGCATGCAGATCGACCAGGTGCAGGGCCGGATCAACCTGCTGGACCAGCTGACCTCGCTCGCCACCCTGACCGTCTACCTGACCCCGGTGGCGGATGTTGTCGACACCGAGCCCTCCGACAGCATCGGCGACGCCGTGCGCGAGGCGTGGAAGGCCTCCCTGGAGACACTGGAGTCGATCGCCCGGGGCGTGCTCGTGGCGGTGGTCTACTCCTGGTGGATCATCCCGCTGCTGGTGGTCGGCGGCCTGCTGGCCCGCCGGGCGCTCGCGCGGCGGACACCGGCTGAGGCCGACCGCGCTCGCGTTGACACCCCGGAGGGGTCGGCCTAGCGTTTCCTCCCGTGCGCTGGACGAACCAGACAGCGCCCAGGAGGTCCCTCATGCGTCGCGGCAGCATCGCCGTCGCGGTCCTCTCCACCCTCGGTGGGGTCGCGGCACTGGCCGGGGCCCTGCTGACTGACCAGGTGGTGAGCCCGCTCGCCGCGCTGGGGGTCGTCCTCATCGCCAACGCCGCCGTCCGCTTCGCGATGGCGACGAGGTCGTAGCCGTGCCCCAGTCGTTCTCCGGCGTGCACTCGATCCTCGTCCCCGTGGACGGGAGCGAGGCGTCCTATCGGGCCGTGGCCGTGGCCGCTGAAACGGCGAAGCGCGCGAAGGCCCACCTCCACCTCATCCATGTGATCGAGGTCCCGCGCTCCATCCCGCTGGATGCACCGCTGGAGGGCGAACTGCAGCGCGGCGAGGCGTACCTGGAGCGCGCAGAGCAGATCGCCTCCGAGTACGGCGTCGCCGTGGAGGGCGACCTGGTGCAGGCGCGCCAGGCCGGCCACGCCGTGGTGGATGAGGCCGTCGAGCGTGGCGTGGACGCGATCATCCTGGGGATTGACTACCACCGGCCGTTCGGGCGCTTCGAGCTCGGACGGCTGCCTCAATATGTGCTGGAGCACTCGCCCGCGCAGGTGTGGCTCATCCGCTACCCCGCGCCGGACGCGCCGCGTCGTTAGAGACGCCCGGGAGGTCGCATGCGCGTTGTGATCATGGGCTGTGGGCGCGTCGGCGCCGGGCTCGCCACCCGTCTCGCTGCGGAGCAACACCACGTCACCGTCCTGGACACGGACGCCTTCGCGTTCCGACGCCTCCTCCCGGAGTTCGATGGGCGTCGCCTCGTGGGGTCCGGCACGGACGACCGGATGCTGGTGCAGGCGGGCATCGAGACGGCGGACATGTTCGTCGCGGTCGCGTCCGGGGATAACCGCAACATCCTCGCCTCGCAGAAGGCGCAGAGCATGTACGGCGTCAAGGTGGTGGTGACGCGCGTGAAGGACCCGCTGCGCGCCGAGCTCTTCGGCCGCCTTGGGCTGCGCACCTTCAGCCCCACCAAGGTCGGCATCGAACTGGCACATGACGCGCTGTTCGCGCCGGACGGGCGGTAGCCATGTACATCATCGTCGTGGGCGGTGGGAATGTCGGGTACGGCCTCGCGCTCGAACTACAGCAACTCCCGGACTACGAGGTCACGATTGTGGAGCTGAGCGGCTCGCGCGCCAGCACGCTGCGCGATGAGCTCGGGGAGATGGTGGTGCACGGGGACGGTTCCGAGATCGCGTTCCTCGAGAGTGTCGGGGCGCGCCGAGCGGAACTGGTGATCGCCGTGACCGCGGACGACGGCGCGAACCTGGTGACGGCGCAGGTGGCGCGCCACTGGTTCAAGATCCCGCGCGTGATCACCCGTGTGAACGACCCGCGCAACGAGGCGCTGTTTCGTAAGCTCGGCGTCGACTCCATCGTCTCAGCCTCGGGCGCGGTGATGGCGCAGATCGAGGCGACCATGCCGGAGCACACGCTGGTCCCGCTGATGGCGCTGGAGAGCGCCGGGCTGCGCGTGGTATCCATGCGCGTGCAGGCGGGGTCCACGGCGGAAGGCAAGGCGTTGCGCGACCTCACGCTCCCCATGGGCGTCCTCATCACCATCGTGATCACACCGGACGGCGCCCTGGCCCCGGACGGCTCCACCGTCCTGCGCCACGGCGACGAGATCATCGCCGTCATCCCGCGCGAGGCGGACGAGACGCTCCGCGCGATGGTCACCGGCGCTCACCCTGACGACGGCCGGCCGTAGCGTGCGCGTCGCACACCTCGGCCCGCGCGGCACCTACACGGAGGAGGCGGCGTTCCGCCTGCACCCGGACGCCCAGTTCCTGCCGCTCCCGTCCGTGACCGCCGCGATTGAGGCGGTCGTGAAGGACGAGGCGGATGAGGCGGTCTGCGCGATGGAGAACTCCATCGAAGGCACCGCCTCCATCGAGACGCTCGACCTGCTGATCGGCGCCGACTTCCCGCTGCGCATCTGCGGCGAGGCGGTGGTCCAGATCCAGCACATGCTCGTCGGCGCGCCCGGCCTGGACCTCGCGGCCGTCGAGCGCGTCTACTCGCACCCCTCGGCGCTGCTCCAGTGCCGCAAGAGCCTGGCGCGGCTCGCGCCGAACGCGAAGCCGGTCGCGGCGCTCTCCACCTCCGGCGCGATCGAGGGCGCCATGAACGAGCCGGGCTCGCTCGCCATCGGCAACGAGCGGTCGGCGGTGTTGTACGGCGCGACGATCTACGCGCGCGACATCGGCGACGAGCCGGGGAACGAGACGCGCTTCGTCGCCCTCGGGCGCGCCGCCGCGCACCGCACCGGTGACGACAAGACCTCGCTCGCCTTCACCACGCAGCACGACCGGCCGGGCTCGCTCGTGGAGGTGCTGTCGATGTTCGCGCGACGCGGCATCAACATGACCCGCATCGAGTCGCGCCCGACACGGCGGCAACTCGGCACCTACGTCTTCTTCCTGGACGTCCAGGGCCACGCCGAGGACCCCGCGATGGTGGAAGTGCTGGCGGAGGTCGCCGCCGTCACCCACTGGATGCGCGTGCTTGGGTCGTATCCTCGCTGGGCATCGGCCTAGCGCCGTTGCCCTGCCCGCCCGACGGGAGCCGCCCGTGCCCGAGATCCCCGACCTCGAAGCGATCCGCCACTACCTGACGCCGCGCCTTGAGCGGCTCACCGTCACCTCGACGGCGACGCCCATCCCGTGGCTCGTGCGCACCGGCTCAGACGGCATGGACTCGCTCGTCGGACACCGCTTCGGGGAGATCCACCGGCTGGGGAAGTTCCTGCTGTTCTTCGTGGACGATGGCCGCATCCTCGTCGTGAACCCCATGCTCACCGGCCGCTTCCACTGGGTGGAGGCCGGTGCGAGGAAGCCCGGGATGCTCGGCGTGGTCATCGCCTTCGATGACGGCCACGAACTCCGCTACTCCGACCAGCGCCGCATGGGCCGCTGGTACCTGGTCGACGGGCCCGAGGCAGTCACGACGATCCCGCAGATGGAGAAGCTCGGCCCGGACGTGATGACCCTGGACGAGGATGCCTTCGTCGCGCTGATGAAGAAGCGCCGCGGCCAGGTCAAGAACTCCCTCACCAGCCAGGAAGTCCTCGCCGGCATCGGCAACGCCTACTCGGACGAGATCCTCTGGGAAGCCGGCATCCACCCTCACCGTCGAGGCGCCACGCTGGAGGAGGAGGACTGGCGACGCCTCTTCCGGGCCGTCCGCTCCGTCCTCGACGAGTCGATCGGCATCGTCGACGAGACGGTCGCTGGCGAAGGTCTCGGCAAGAAAGAGGAGTGGCGCCAGCACCTGAAAGTCCACCGTCGCGCCGGCACCCCCTGCCCTCGCTGCGGCCGCGACATCAAGGGCCAGGTCTCAGGCGGCAGCGAGACGAACTACTGCGTCGGCTGCCAGCCGCTGTTTGAGTGAGGGCGTCGCTCGCCGCGAGGGGGTCTAGGCGCATTCCCAGGGTGACCAGCCGCGGCTGTCGAAGAGCATGCGGGCGCGCATGATCTGCTCGTCCACCGAGGCCTCGCTCGGGAGGCCGGCGCCGCCCACGGACTGCCAGGTGGGCAGGTCGAACTGCCACATGCCGTAGTAGCCGTTGCCCGTGTTCGTCGCGGCATTCCCGGACGACTCGCACATCACCACCGAGTAGGCGAGATCCGCCTGACCCGGGAACGCCGCGGTCAACCGCTCGTACAACTCGCCCGAGGGGACGATCCGCGGCGCGACGGACACCCTCGGAGCGGAGTGAGTCACGACGGGCGGGACCACGATCGGGAGCGGCGCGTCCGGCTCCGACGCCTCCCAGCGGTTGATGGCGAGCGTGAACACGCGATCGAGTGGGAGGGGATCAGGCGCCACGGCCGGCGCGGGGGTGATGGCGACCGAGGCGTCGAGGGTCGCGGATGCGACCGGCGGGGGCTGCTCGGCGTAGACCGGGGTCGGGCCGGCCACCGCCATCACTGCGACGACGACCGACAGTGCGACCGTCGACAAGGCGACGATGAGCCCGTATCGCGCGCCGCGTTTGAATGCCCTGGTGAGTTCTTGCATCTAAAAAGCATGGCCATGCAGCGGGCCTCACGCCACCCATTTCAAGCACGGGCGTGATGCTCGTCGCACGGGCGAGCGAGGTGACAGCCTCGTCCCTGCACGCTATCCTCCGGCCCGCTCCACAGAACAAGGGCCTCCGACCACTGCCGGACCGGAGACTCGAGGGGGACTCGTGAGCATCAACTTCCCCGGGCGCACTGCGCGCCTGGAGGCTGCGACCCCTGCCGAGGTCGCGCCTCCGCCACCGCCTATCCCATCCTCGGGCCCCACGTACGAGGGGGACGACGGTAAGCCGCCGCGTGAGAACTGGTTCACGCGCATCAAGACGTTCCAGTCGCTGCGGTACCCGGGCTTCCGTGACTTCTTCCTGGCGATGATCAGCCAGATGGCCTCGCAGAACATGCAGATGATCGTGCGGGCCTACCTCGCGTTCGAACTGACCGGCTCATACGCCGCCCTCGGCACCATCGCCCTCGCCAACGCCGTGCCGGGGCTCGCGCTCTCGATGGTGGGCGGGGCGATCGCGGATGCGGTCAAGAGCCGCAAAGCCGTCATGATGGCCGGCCAGATCTCGAACGCGCTGAACGCCTCGGTCGTCGGGCTGTTACTGCTGTTCGACATGCTCTCGATCAACCACCTGTTCGTGGCGGCGGTCGTCCAGGGCATCACGATGGCGCTGATGATGCCCTCCCGCCAGTCGATGATCCCGGCCCTGGTCCCGGGGCCGGTGCGGATGAACGCGGTGGCGCTGAACGCCGCCGGCATGAACTTCATGCGACTGATGGCGCCGGCAATCGGCGGCTTCCTCCTCGCGTGGGCGGGCGGCGCCACGGTCTACTTCTTCATGGCGAGCCTCTACCTGCTCGCATGCGTGTTCGTGGTGCGCGTTCCGGAGACGCCGAAGGTGGTGGAGCGCGGCACGGGCACCGCGTGGTCCCAGTTCAAGGGCGGCATGGCGAACATGTGGGAGGGCATCCTCTACATCAAGCGTGACCGCGTGATGGGGCCGCTGTTGCTGGTCAACGTGTTCGTGGTCATCACCGCGATGCCGTACATGTTCCTGCTGGCGGGCTTCGTCCAGGACGTGCTGGGCGCGGGCCCGGACGCCCTGGGGATGATCACGAGCATCAGCGGCATCGGCTCACTCGCCGGCGCCCTCTGGGTCGCCTCCATGGCCGCGAAGCGTCGAGGCGCGTGGTTCCTGATCGGCTCCGGCTTCCAGGGGCTGACGCTGTTCCTGGCCTTCACCCTGTCGAACTCCGTCGTCATGCTCTCCGCGATCATGCTCGTCATGGGCGTGGGCCAGGCCGCGCGTCAGGGCCTCTCCAACGTCCTCGTGCAGGAGTACGTGGACGAGGCGTTCCGCGGCCGCGTGATGAGCGTCTACATGCTCCAGTTCTCGCTATCGAGTTTCGCCGCGTTCATCACCGGCATGCTCGCCGCGTGGCTGGGCCCCCGGGTCGCCCTCGGCGGCATGTCGCTCGCGCTCATGCTGCTCGCGTTCGGCGTGCTGCTCTTCGTCCCGCGCCTGCGCAACCTGGACTAGCCGCGCTCGTATCGCGACTGTGATCCGGTCCGGAGTAAGGTGCGCGTGTGTTCGCCCCGATTTCGGGGCTAGGAGGCCGTCATGCGCATCTCAATCGGTCTGGGAACGCTGCTCATCATCGTGATCATTCTGATCATCGTCCTGTAAATCACGCTCAGCGCGTCTCGCGCCATCCGCGTGCGACGGGCGTAGCCCTCCGTCGTTCCTGGAAGCGGGGGCGAAGGCCGTGATGGGGGTGCAACCCCCATCACATCTCATCCCCTCCCCGCGCCGGGGAGGGGCAGGGGAGGGGCCGCCCCGGTTAGCAGTACGGCTCAAGGGCACGCATCGACGGTCGCATGCGACCGGGCAGGGTTCGCGCCGAGCGACCTAGAACCGCGCCTCGATGGTGGGGTTCGCGCGACGCTCCTCCGCCTGGCGCATGCGCGCCGCACGGGCGCGCGATGACTCCAGCCGCGCCAGCATCGTCATCGCCTTGCGGGTGTCCGAGGCGATCCGCGCCGGCTCCGCGAAGCGGATGCGGTACTTCGAGAGCCAGTAGATGAACTCCCGCAACTCGGACTGCGACATCTCCTCGCCGAGGTAGCCGTGCTCTGAGTTGTAGATGATGCGCAGCTCGTCCAGCGGCTTCCCGTACACGCGCTCGAACGCCTCGATGTCCGGGGTGGGCAGACCGTGGCGGGAGAGCGGGCCCGTCTTGCTGATCTCCATCTCGACCGAGAGCAGCAACAGTTCCTCCACGACCACGCCGTACTGGAAGTTCAGGTGCGCGCGGTACTTCGCCGGGCCAATCGCCGCCTCGAACTGCTCCTCGTCCTGAGGGCGTGGCGGGATGCCGTGCACGATCAGCCGCTCGACCTCCTCGCGGGGCAGGAGATCCTCCGCCGCCGTCACCAGGCGTTGCGCGAGCAGCAGCCAGTCGAACGCCTCGCCCGCGATCAGGTAACGGAGGTAGGAGTCGTCGACGATCTCTTCGGGCGCGACCCAGCGCGCGATCACGTCCAGCAGCGCCTCATACCAGGACTCCCCGGCGAGGATCGCCTCCCGGAACGTGGCGACGCCCTGCTCCGGAGAGAGCGGGCCTTCCTCCGGCACCTCGGGGTCAGCGAGGACGTCGAAGGCGTCCAGTTCGTCGGGGATGGATGAGGGGCGCATCCACTCATTCTAGACCGCCGCGTGGGGCGGGCCAGCATGCGCGTGGCTCATGGGGTGGCCGGCCTGGTTAGCGGTGCGTAACGCCGGGATCGGGGAGCAGCGCCGCGCGCTGGCCATCGAGGATCGCCTCGACCGTCTGCTCGACGGTGAGCCCCGCGCTGTCGACCCACAGCCCGAGGCCGGCGAGTTCCTCGCGTATCCCCGCGTCCAAATGGGTGAACCGCTCGCCGGTCTTGCCGCCGCGGGCGGCATCGCGCTCGCGCACGACATCGAGCGGCGGCGCGAGCACCACCAGGTGCAGGCGGCCGCCCATCAGGTAGTTCCGGTAGGCGTCCAGGTGGTACCGGTCGACGACGACGAAGTCGAGGACGGGCGCGAAGCCCGCCTCTGCGTACGACCGCGCGAGCAGGCACTGGTTGCGGATCACCAGTTCGTACTGGCGCTCCGGCTCGCCCTCTAGGTCGCGCTCCGGCATCTCCCGGCCGGCGACGATCTGCTGCCAGAGCGCCTCGCCCTCCACATGCGCGGCACGCTCGAAGCGGCCCGCGAGCGCGCGCGCCACGGTGGTCTTCCCCGCGCCGGGGAGGCCCGTGATGAGCCAGAGGTCGGGCGGTCGGAAGAACATCCGCTACAGGGCGGCGGCGCCGGGCGCGCCGTGGCAGTGCTTGTACTTCTTGCCGCTGCCGCACGGGCACGCCGCGTTGCGGCCGACCTTCGCGACGGTGCGCTGCACCGTTGCGATTGGACGTGCCGCTGCCTCGCCGCCACCGACGGCGCTCTCGCCCTCCACGGGGCCGCTGGTCTGCACGCGCTGCGGTGCGCGCTCCTGGGCGATGGCGGCCTGCGCCACCTGCGGGGCAACGCGGGCGCGGAGGATCTGGCGCGTGACCAGCGTGCGGATGCGCTCCCGGAACTGCTCCCACATGTCGTGCGCTTCGCGCTTGTACGCGACCAGCGGGTCTTGCTGCGCGTACGCGCGGAGGCCAATGCCCTGCCGCATCTCGTCCACCGCGGTCAGATGCTCCACCCACAGCGAGTCGATCGTGCGGAGCAGCACCAGCCGCTCCACGATCCGCTGCGTGTCCTCCCCGACCTCCGCCTCCAGCGCCTCGTAGCGCTGTTCGATCAGGTCGAGTGCCGCATCTGCGGCGGCGTCCGCGCGGACGATCGACTCGACGGGCAGGTCGTCGTCGATCATCTCGGGGACGATCGTGTCGATGGCGATGCGGAACGCCTCCGGGTCCGGGTCCTCCGTCAGGTGCTGCTGCGCGAGCGCGTCCACCTCCGCCTCCACGAGGTCGAGGATGGTGTCGCGCAGGCTCTCGCCGCTCAGGACCTTCTCACGCTCCGCGTAGATGACGTTGCGCTGCGTGTTCATCACGTCGTCGTATTCGACGACGCGCTTGCGGATGTCGAAGTTGTACGCCTCGACGCGCTGCTGGGCCTGCTCGATCGCCTTCGACACCATCTTCGACTCGAGGGGGGTGTCCTCCTCCATGCCGAGGCGTTCCATCATGCCCGGCAGCCAGTCCGGCGCGAAGCGACGCATCAGGTCGTCCTCGAACGACACGTAGAAGCGCGTGGAGCCGGGGTCGCCCTGGCGGCCGGAGCGGCCGCGCAGCTGGTTGTCGATGCGGCGCGACTCGTGCCGCTCGGTGCCGATGACGTGGAGGCCGCCCGCCGCCGCGACGCCCTCGCCGAGGCGGATGTCGGTACCGCGGCCGGCCATGTTCGTGGCGATGGTGACGGCGCCCGGCTGGCCGGCGCGCTCGATGATCTGCGCCTCGCGTTGGTGCTGCTTCGCGTTCAGCACCTCGTGAGGCACCCCCGCGCGCGTTAGCCGCTCCGACAGCATCTCGGACGTCTCGATGGCGACCGTGCCCACGAGCACCGGCCGGTGGATGGCGTGCTGTTCCTTGATGTCCTCGATCACGGCCTTCCACTTGCCGTTCACGGTCTTGTAGACGAGGTCGGGGTAGTCCTGCCGCGCAATGTCGCGGTGCGTGGGCACGGTCACGACCTCGATCTTGTAGATCTCGGACAGCTCTTCCGCCTCGGTCGCGGCGGTGCCGGTCATGCCGGCGAGCTTCTCGTAGAGGCGGAAGTAGTTCTGCAGGGTGATGGTGGCGTATGTCACCGACTCCTGCTGGATCTTCACGCCCTCCTTCGCCTCCACCGCCTGGTGCAGGCCGTCCGACCAGCGGCGCCCTTCCATCAGGCGGCCGGTGAAGTCGTCGACGATGATGATCTCGCCGTCCTTCACCACGTAGTCGCGGTCGCGCTGGAAGAGGATCTCCGCGCGCAGCGCCGCCTCCATGTAGCGGGTGAGGCGGAAGTTCTCCAGCGAGTAGATGTTGTCGATGCCGAGCGCGCGCTCCAGCGCCTCCACGCCGTCCTCCGTCAGCGCGACGGAGCGGTGGCGGAGGTCGACCGTGTAGTGGCGGCCCTCCGTCAGCGTGGGGACGATGCGCGCGAAGCGCGGGTAGAGCGAGACGTCGTCCTGGGACGCGCCGCTGATGATCAGCGGCGTCCGCGCCTCGTCGATGAGGACGGAGTCCGCCTCGTCGACGATCGCGTACGACCGGCTGCGCTGCACTCGCGCGCCGAGCGTGGTGGCCAGGTTATCGCGCAGGTAGTCGAACCCGAACTCGTTGTTCGTGCCGTATACCACGTCGGACAGGTAGGTCTCTCCGCGAGAGACGGGCACGAGGTGCTCGAACGACGGGGTCTCGCTGGCGTTCGGCACGTACACGAATGAGCCGTGGTTCTGGATCACACCGATGGTGATGCCCAGCGCGTGCAACGCCGGCGCGTACCACTGTGCGTCACGGCGGGCGAGGTAGTCGTTCACGGTCACGGAGTGGATGCCGCGGCCGTCCAGCGCGTTCAGGTAGATCGCGATCGTGGCGACGAGCGTCTTGCCCTCGCCGGTCTTCATCTCAGCGACCTGGCCGCGGTGGAGGGTGATCGCGCCCATCAACTGCACGTCGAAGGCGCGCTGGCCCATCGTGCGGTCGATCGACTCGCGGATCGTGGCGAACGCCTCCGGCAGCAGGTCGTCCAGCGTCTCGCCTGCCTCGAGGCGTGCGCGGAACAGGTCCGTCTGCGCGCGCAATTCATCGTCCGACAGCGCGCCGATGGCGTCCGCGAAACTGTTGATGCGCGCGACCAGGGGTGTCATGTCTTTGATGACGCGCTCGTTCGAGTCGCCACCGAGGATCTTGCGGAACAGTCCGACCATGCAGATGGGCCTCCTGCCGGTCGCATCTTCGACCGGCGACGCCGTCCCTCTTAGTGGAAGAGAGAGCCGACGGAACCGCCCGTGTGGATGCGGTGGATCGCGTCACCGATCAGGGACGCGACCGACAGCACGGTGGTGGGAACGCTCTTGTACTCGCCGTGCACGAGCGGCAGCGTGTCCGTGAAGATCAGTTCGTCGATCTCCTTGGTGTCGAGCACCTTGAACGCCTTCGCGGCCATCACCGGGTGCACGCAGGCGACGCGGACGGAGCGAGCGCCGCGCGAGCGCAGCAGGGTGACGGCGGACGCTACCGTGCCACCCGTCAGGATCTCGTCGTCCATGATCAGGCAGTCCTTGTCGGTGACGTCACCGATGATTGTGAGTGCCTCGGCGGAGTCGTTGTTCCCCGTCCGGCGCTTGTCCACGATCGCGATCTCGCCCTCGATCCGCCCGGCGATCTCGCGCGCCAGTTTGGCGCGGCCGACGTCCGGCGCGACCACCACCGGCGAGGGGAGGTTGAGGGTCTTGAAGTAGTCCGCCACCAGCGGGAACGCCGTCATCTCGTCCAGCGGGATGTTGAAGAACCCCTGGATCTGGCCGGCGTGCATGTCCAGGCTCAGCACCCGGTCCGCACCCGCGACCTCGATGAAGTTCGCCACCAGGCGCGCCGTCACCGGCACGCGGGGCTGATCCTTCTTATCGGAGCGGCCGTAGGCGTAGTAGGGGACCACCGCGGTGATGCGACCGGCGGAGGCGCGCTTGGCCGCGTCGATCATGACCAGCAGTTCCATGAGCCGGGTGTTCACCGGGGACACCACGGGCTGGATCAGGAAGACGTCGCGCTCGCGGATGTTCTCCAGGTAGCGGACAAAGACCTCTTCGTTGGAGAACTGGAAAACCTCCGCCTGCCCCAGGGGGATCTCCAGGTGCTTGCATACGGCATTCGCCAGCGCGGGGTGTGAGTTCCCCGTGAACACGGCGATTTCACGGTACACAAGCGGCCTCCGAGCACGTGCGAGGTAGGTCATGCGGGGTGTCCTCGGACAGCGCGAGGCCAGGCTTCGATGGTAACACCCGCCTTCGCCTGACCGCCTCAGGCCGCCCCTCAACACCGGGCCTCCCCGTTGCTACACTGAAATCCCGCCCGTTATGTCGGTGCGGAACGGGCCGACCGAGGTACCTCGGCGGCCACGTCCGGGGCCCGTGACCCGCGCGTTCCGTCGCCGCGTCCCGGGCCGGTGGTCCCTCAGGAGGGTTCGGCATGGACTTCTCGTTCACCCCGGAGGAAGAGCGCTTCCGCGAGGAACTGCGCGCCTTCCTGGCCGGCCAGTTGCCGCCGGACTGGGCCGACCGGGAGTTCGTGGGCGAGATCCGACCGGAGGAGCGCGCGGAACTCGCGCGGTTTATGAACAGGGCGCTGGCCGACAAGAAGTGGCTGGCGATGGCCTGGCCGGAGGAATACGGCGGGCTTGCCTCGCCGCACATCCAGCAGGCCATCTTCACGGACGAGACCGCCTACAACCGCATGCCCGGCGGTGGCGGCACCGGCGTCTCCTGGGTGGGCCCCGCGATCATGCAGTTCGGGAACGAGGAGCAGCGCAAGCTCTACCTCCCCCGCATCGCCAACGGCGACGACACCTGGTCCGCCCTCTACACGGAGCCCGGCTCCGGCTCGGACCTCGCCAGCCTCCAGACCCGCGCGGTGCGCGACGGCGACGAGTACGTGATCAACGGCACGAAGATCTTTGCGGCCGGCGCGCAGGAAGCCTCCATGGGCTGGCTCGCCGCGCGCACCGACCCGCACGCCGCCAAGCACCGCGGCATCTCCAACCTCATCGTCCCCATGGACGCGCCGGGCGTGACTGTCCGGCCGATGGAGAGCATGGACGGCGGCAAGACCCTCAACGAGGTGTTCTTCGAGAACGTCCGCGTGTCCACGGAGAACCTGGTCGGGCGCGAGAACCGCGGCTGGTATCAGGTCATGACCACGCTCGACTTCGAGCGCTCCGGCGTCTCCGCCTACTCCAACGCGAGGCGCAACATCGAGCGCCTCGTGGAGGCGGCGAAGGACGAAGCGTCGCTCATCAAGAACAACCCGGCGGCCCGCTACGAACTCGCCGACCGCTGGATCGAACTGCAGGTCGGCTACAACGTGGCCTACCGCGTCCCGCAGTTGCAGGAGCAGGGCCTGATCCCGAACCACGAGGCGAGCGTCTCGAAGCTGTACGGCTCCGAACTGACGCAGCGCGTCGCCACCACCGGCATGCACCTGCTCGGCGCCGCCTCGCAACTCGCGCCCGGCTCGCCCTACGCCCGCCTCGGCGGCGCGTTCTCGCAGGCCTACCTCGAAGCCGTGTCCGCGACGATTGCCGCCGGCACGTCCGAGGTGCAGCGCAACATCATCGCGCAGCGCGGACTGGGCTTGCCGCGCGGCTAGAGCCGCGGGTCGACGCTCCGCGCCGGGCGCCTGCCGCAACGGTGTGTTGGAGGTGATCGATGGCCGTGAACCCGATCAACCCGGACGCCACCGCGCGCGTGGAGATCGAATACTGCGCCCAGTGCGGCTTCCTCCCGCGCGCCACCTGGCTCGCGCAGGAACTCCTCACCACCTTCGCCTACGAGATCCGTGAACTCGCGCTGATCCCCGGCAAGGGCGGCATCCTGGAGGTGCGCGTCGATGGCGAGGCCGTCTACAACCGCAAGGACGCCGAGGAGTTCGTGGACCCGAAGGTGCTGAAGCAGGCGCTCCGCGATCGGATCGCGCCCGGCCGCAGCCTCGGACACAGCGACCGCTAGCAGGGCAACACGCCCGAACATGACAGACTCGCTCGCCCCGGAGGCTCCAATGCACCGCACCCTTGCCGTTCTTGCCCTGGCCGTCTCGTTCCTGATCGCCGGCTGCTCCGGCATCGTCGGTGAGCGTGGCTCGGGCGACCTCGTGACCGAGACGCGCGAGGTCGCGCCGTTCACCGGCGTCGACGTCTCACGGGCGATCGAGGTGGAAGTGACGGTCGCAGCAGGCGAATCGCCGGCCGTCGAGGTCGTCTACGACGACAACCTGATCGAGGGCATCGAGGTATCGGTCATCGACGGGGTGTTGTTCATCGACGCCGACCGGAACATGCGCCCGTCGAGCGGGGCGAAGGTACGCGTCCGAGTGGAGTCCCTCCACCGCATCGCCACCAGTGGCGCGTCCGAGGTCACCGTGACCGGCACGGTCGCGGCGGAAGATGTGGAACTGAGGGCAAGCGGCGCGAGCCGCATCGAGATCGCGACGCTGGAGGCGGGATCGCTCGCCGCGACGGTCAGCGGCGCGTCCAACGTCACCGTGGATGCCGGCGAGGTGGGCGAGGCGGACCTGGACGTCAGCGGTGCGTCCCACGTCGACCTCGACGCCGACATCGCGAGCGCGCTGGTCGACGTGTCCGGTGCGAGCCGCGCGCGCCTGACGCGAGCGGACGAGGTGAGCGGTGAAGCGAGTGGCGCCTCGAAGGTGGTCGTGTCGTCGGATGCGGCGCGCGTGCGGGTGGACACCACCGGCGCTTCGTCCGTCGACGAGGAGTAGCGCGCGAGGGCTCGCGCGGTCGCTAAGTCGCCTGGGCGCCGCGGGAGGCGGTCTCGATCTCCTTGATCGCGCTCGTCACGTGCTCATCCTCGATGAACATTGCGCCCGCGCGCTCGCGCAGCATCGCCGCGACCTGCAGGATCAGCCCCTTCGGCATCCCCTCGGGCGGTTCGACGCCCCAGGCAACCAGCGTGATCAGCACACCGTTCGGGTCCTCGAGGAACACGAGGCGTTCGTAGCCGCGCTTGATCTGCTCGGATCCTTGCACGCCGGAGCGGGACATCTCGTCCCACATGCTGTTCATCGCGTCCAGCGTCACGTGGAAGGAGAGGTACTGCATGGAGCCGACGCCCGGCTGGGCATCCGCGATGCGCACGCTGTTCGGCTTCTGCGGCCCCACCAGCATCACGAAGGAATCGCCGCCGCCCGCGCTCAACAGCGCCACGATGGAGTCCGGGTCGTCGCGGTTCGGCTCCACGTACAACGGCTGCAGGCCGAGCCGCTGGTAGAAGCGGATCGAGTCCTCCATGTCCCGCACGATGATCGCGGGATAGTTCAGCCCCTGCGCCTGCAGCATGGTCACGCCTCTCGATGCCGTCCCGGTCGCCGCCCCGTCCGCGCGCGGCGTCGCGGCATGGTAGCGCCACGCGCGGCCCGCCACGAATCCGGCGCGAATCGGCAGGGAGCCCGGCGCGACCGCTACCGCCGCGCCTCGGCCGCCAGCAGCGCGTCCAGCGCCTGGAAGCCCGGCTCCAGCCCGTTCGGCATGTATTTGCGGCCGGTCGCTTGTCCGGCCCTCGGGCGCTCCGTACCATCGGAGGCGTGACGCACCGTGTATCCGTAGTCGTAGTAGTACCGTCGCGGCGACGCGCGTAGCGCCACGGAGCGCTCCGCCCGCCGCCGTCCGCCCCGCCGATGCGGGGCGTTTTGTTTGCCCCAGCACACCGAGGAACCCGAATGACCACCACCCCCAACCTCGACCCAAAGGACATGGCGACCGCCTATGACGCGCAGGCGGTGGAGCAGCCGCTGTACGAGTGGTGGGAGCGGAGCGGCTACTTCAAGCCGAACCACCCGGGCGCGCGCTCCTTCACGGTGATCATGCCGCCGCCCAACCTCACCGGTGAGTTGCACATGGGGCACGCCCTCACGAATACCGTCGAGGACGCGCTGGTGCGCTGGCACCGCATGCTCGGTGACGACACGCTCTGGCTGCCCGGCGTGGACCACGCCGCCATCGCCGTGAACGCGATCATCGAGCGCGACCTGGCGCGCGAGGGCATCAGCCGCCACGACATCGGGCGGGACGAGTTCCTCAACCGCACCTGGGAGTTCGTGCGCCGCAGCCGCGACCGCATCTCCACGCAGCACCGCCGCCTGGGCGCCTCCGCGGACTGGAGCCGCGAGGCGTTCACGATGGATGAGCAGCGCGAGAAGTCCGTCCGCACGACGTTCAAGAACCTCTACAACGACGGCCTGATCTACCGCGCCGAGCGCCTCATCAACTGGTGTGTCGACTGCGGCTCCGCGATCTCCGACATCGAAGTGGAGTACGAGGACGAGCCGGGCTCGTTCTGGCACGTGCGCTACGCGATCGCGGAGGTGGACGGCACGCCGATCGGGCGTGACATCGTCATCGCCACCACGCGGCCGGAGACGATCCCCGCGGACACGGCGCTCGCCGTGCACCCGGAGGACCCGCGCTACGCCGGCCTGATCGGCAAGCGCGCGATCGTGCCGACGAACGGCCGGCTGATCCCGATCATCGGCGACGCCGCCGTGAGCATCGAGTCGGGCTCCGGCGCGCTGAAGGTGACGCCCGGCCACGACCCGGTCGACTTTGAGATCGGCGAGCGACACGGCCTGGAGATCATCTCGATCATGAACCCGGACGGCACGCTGAACGAGCACGCCGGCCAGTACCGCGGCGTGGAGCGCTTCGCCGCGCGCAAGGCGCTCGTCGCGGACCTCGAGGCGGCAGGACGCCTGGAGAAGGTGGAGCCGTACACGCACGCGATCGGCCACTGCCAGCGCAGCCGCACCATCGTGGAGCCGCTGATCTCCATGCAGTGGTGGGTGGATGCGAGGACGCTGGCGAAGCCGGCGATCGAGGCGGTCACGGACGGCCGCATCAAGTTCGTCCCGGAACGCTTCGAGCGGACCTATCTGCAGTGGATGGAGAACATCCGCGACTGGTGCATCAGCCGCCAGATCTGGTGGGGCCACCGCATCCCCGTCTGGTACTGCGATGCCTGCCAGCACCAGACCGTCGCGATCGAGACGCCCACGCGCTGCGAGTCCTGTAACTCCGAGGCCATCCGCCAGGACGAGGACACGCTGGACACCTGGTTCTCCTCCGGCCTCTGGCCGCACTCCACGCTCGGCTGGCCTGACCAGACGGATGACCTGAAGCGCTTCTACCCCACGCAGGTGATGGAGACCGGCTACGACATCATCTTCTTCTGGGTCGCGCGCATGGTGATGCTCTCCCTCTACAACATGGGCGGTGTCGTGCCGTTCGAGACGGTCTACCTCCACGGCCTCGTGCGCGCGCCGGACGGCGCGAAGATGTCTAAGTCGCGCGGCAACGTCGTCGACCCGCTCGAGGTGATCGCGAAGGTGGGCACAGACGGCCTGCGCTACGCGCTCGTCTCCGGCACCAGCCCCGGCAACGACCAGCGCATCACGGACGACCGCCTGGAGTCCGGCCGCAACTTCTCCAACAAGCTCTGGAACGCCTCCCGCTTCGTCCTCCAGATGGTGGAGTCCTCCGACGACCTGACGCTGCCCGCGCCCGCGACCGGCGCGCTGGAGGACCGCTGGGTCCTGAGCCGCCTCGCGACGGTGGTGGATGACTCCACGCGCCTGATGGAGCGCTTCGAACTCTCGGAGGCGTTGCGCCAGGTGCGCGACTTCTTCTGGGACGAGTTCGCGGACTGGTACATCGAGGTGGCGAAGGTGCGCGTGCGCGCCGGCGACCGCACGCCGGTGGCCGTGCTCGTGCACGTCCTGGACCAGGTGCTGCGCCTGTTGCACCCGATCATGCCGTACGTCACCGAGGAGATATGGCAGCGCCTCGTGACCATCAGCCCGGACCCGGGCGGGGCGTCGGCGCTGATCGTCGCGCGCTACCCGCTCGCCGCCACGGAGCGACGCGACGAGGACGCCGAGCGCCAGTTCGGCGCGGTTCAGGACTTCATCCGCGGCATTCGCAACATCCGCGCGGAGAAGCGCGTCGACGCCGGCCGCTGGGTGGAGGCGTACATCGTCGCGGCGGACGTCACGGCGGCCGCCACCACGCTGCAGGAGGCGATCGAAAACCTCTGTCGCGCGCGCCCGCTCCACATCGTCGCCACGGCGGACGCCGCGCCCTCCGAGGGCGTCGTGACCTCCGTGCTCGCGACCGGCTTGGTCGTGCTGCCGATGGCCGGGCTGTTCGACCCCGCCGCCGAGCGCGCGCGCATCGAGAAGCAGATCGCGGAGGTGGAGGCGGAGGTCGGTCGCCAGGAGGCGAAGCTCTCGAACGAGGCGTTCCGCTCGAAGGCGCCCGCCGATGTCGTCGGCAAGGAGGAGGAACGCCTCGCTACCGCCCGCACCCGGCTGGAGGGCCTGCGCGCCTCCCTCACCGAGATCGGGTAGCCGCGGTGCCCGCCGCGCCCGACCCGCTCGCGCTGCGTGACCTCGCGGTGCGGGCGGCGCACGAGGCGGGCGCGTTCCTGCTGGAGCACCTCCCCGGCGAACGCAGCGTCACGACGAAGTCCAGCGACACGGACGTGGTGACCGAGGTCGACCGCGCCTCGGAGGCGCTCCTGCTCGCACGGCTCCTCGGCGAGCGGCCGGAAGACGGCATCCTGGGCGAAGAAGGCACCAGCCGCGCCGGCACCAGCGGCGTCCGCTGGGTCGTCGACCCGCTGGATGGCACCGTGAACTACCTCTATCGGATTCCCGCCTTCGCGGTATCCGTCGCCGCCGAGGTGGATAGGATCAGCGTCGCCGGCTGTGTCTTCGACCCCTCGCGTGGCGAAACCTTCGCGGCGGCCCTCGGCCACGGCGCCACGAGGAACGGCGTCCCGATCGCCCCGAGCGCGGTCACCGACCCCCGGCAGGCCCTCGTCGGCACCGGATTCGGCTACGAAACCGCCGTGCGCGAGCGCCAGGGGGCCGTCGTTGCCCGTGTGCTGCCCCGCGTCCGCGACATCCGTAGAGGCGGCTCCGCCGCCCTTGACCTCTGCTGGGTTGCCTGCGGCCGCCTGGACGCGTACTTCGAGCGCGGCGTGCAGGCGTGGGACGTGGCCGCGGGCGGCCTCATCGTCCGCGAGGCCGGCGGCCTCGCCGGGCCGCTCGGAGCCGCGACC
>PHBR01000006.1 GCA_002840675.1 Chloroflexi bacterium HGW-Chloroflexi-9 | reverse complement strand
GCAGCGCGGTCCGGCTGCGGACTCGTCACCCTCGCCGCGCCGGAGACGATCCAGCCGCTGCTGACAGCGCTCGCGGACATCACCCACGAGCCCCTCCCCGGCACGGGCGGCGCGCTGGACGCGGACTCCGCCCGCGCGCTGCTGCGCGCGCTCGCCGGCTCGAAGGCCCGTGCGCTCCTCGTCGGGCCCGGCATCGGTGCGTCCGACGGGACCAGGGCGTTCGTGCAGCACCTGCTCGCCGGCCTGGATGGCGTCTCCGAGGGGCTGAACGCGGCCGTCCTGGACGCGGACGCGCTCAACCTCCTCGGGGGCGAGGCGGAATGGTGGACCCGCCTGACCCTGCCCCGCGTGCTTACGCCCCATCCGGGCGAGATGGCCCGGCTCACGGGGCTCACGGTCTCCCAGGTGCAGGCGGCCCGCCTCGACACCGCGCTTGAGTACGCTGCGCGCACCGGCAGCGTGATCGTCTTGAAGGGTGCCGGGACGATCGTGGCGGCGCCGGACGGCCGCGCACGGATCTCGGAGGCGGCGACCTCCGCCCTGGCCCACGCAGGGACCGGAGATGTCCTCGCGGGCCTCATCGCCGGCCTGATCGCACAGGGCCTCGAGCCGTTCGATGCGGCCACGGCGGCCGTCTATCTGCACGCCGAGACCGCCCGACAGGTCGCGGAGGTCTACGGTGACGCCTCCACGCTGGCCTCCGACCTCCTGCGTGTGCTGCCCGAGGTGCGCAAATCGATCACACCCGCGTGATAACGTGCCTTTATGTCGACTAGAAGTGTTAACGGCGCTGCGCAGTTGCAGACCGCCGTGACTGTTACACTTCACAGGACGACATGCGGGCTGAGGTTGACCTCGGCCAGGAGAGGGCTCCTCGGTGACTGACACCGACCGCCGGATGCACGACTCCACGGATGGGATCGCGCTGGTCTTCCCCGGCCAGGGCTCCCAGGCCCCCGGCATGGGGCGCCTGATCCACGGCCACTCCGAGGCCGCGCGACGCACGTTCGAAGAGGCCAGCGACGTCACCGGGCTCGACCTCACGAAGATCTGCTTCGAGGGCGAGGCGGACGACCTCGCCTCCACCGAAAACACGCAGCCGGCCGTCCTGACCACCTCCATCGCCTTCCTTCGCGCCATGCGCGAGAAGGCCGGCGAGGTGGGCGAGAACATCCGCCCGCGCCTGCTCGGCGGTCACTCGCTGGGCCTGTTCAGCGCGGCGGTCGCCTCCGGTGCGCTCTCCTTCCGCGACTCCCTGCTCGTGATCATCGAGCGGTCGCGCCTCATGGGCTCCTTCAACGCGGATCGCCCGGTGGGCATGGCCGCGATCATCGGCCTGGACTCCGAGACGGTGCGCGCGATCTGCGAGGATGCCACGCTCGGCGGACACGACCGTGTGGACGTGGCGAACCACAACGAGGACACCCAGACGGTGATCTCCGGCGACGTCAGCGCGGTCGAACGCGCGATGGCGCACGCGAAGGGGCTCCAGGGCAAGGCGATCCGACTCAAGCTGAAGGTCTCCTCCCACACCCCGTTGCACGTGGCGCAGGCCGCCGAGTTCGCGGAGATCATCCGCGAGATCCCGTTCGCCGACCCCGACACCGCGATCGTCTCCAACATCACCGCCGAGCTGCTCCGCACCGCGGACGAGGTTCGCGGCGAGTTCGAGGCGCAGTTGAAGTCGCCCGTACTGTGGGCGGAGAACGTCCGCCGCATGGCCCGCGAAGGCGTCGACACCTTCGTTGAAGTGGGCCCGGGTCACGCGCTGTCGCGCATGATCAAGCGCATCCAGGACGACAGCACCGCTGTGTCGCTGGACGACGCGCGCGAGAACCCGATCCCGATCTCCGTCCTCCCCGTCCGCAAGCCGATTACGTAGCCATGCGTCGAGTCGTCGTCACCGGTCTCGGGCTGATCACGCCCGTCGGGTTGGACGTGGCGTCCACCTGGGATGCGCTCGTCGCCGGCCGCTCCGGCATCGCTCCCATCACCCGCTTCGACACCTCCGCCTACGAGTGCCCGATCGCCGGCGAGGCGAAGGGCTTCGAGGTCACCGACTACGTGGATGCGAAACTGGCGCGCCGCATCGACCTCTCGTCGGCCTTCGCGATCGCGGCCGGCAAGCAGGCGTTCGCGGACTCCGGCCTGGACATGGCCACGGAGAACGCGCGCCGGGTCGGCGTGGTGCTGGGCACCGGGATGGGCAGCGCCCACCTGATCGTGGAGCAGCAGCGCATCCTGGATGAGAAGGGCCCGCGCCGGATCTCGCCGTTCCTCACCTCGCACATGCTCCCGGACACCGCGACCGGCCTGCTCGCGATCGAGATCGGCGCGCGCGGGCCGAACTTCGCGATCACCGCGGCCTGTGCCACCGGCGGCGCGACCGTAGGCGAGGCCGCCGAGATCATCGCGCGCGGCAACGCGGACGTGATCGTCGCGGGCGGCTACGAAGCGCCGATCCAGCCGATCTACTACGCGGGCTTCCACGCCATGAAGGCGCTGGCCACGCACGAGGACCCGGCGAAGGCCGTGCGCCCGTTCGACCTCACCCGCAACGGCTTCATCATCTCGGAAGGCGCCGGCATCCTCGTGCTGGAGGAGCTGGAGCATGCGCTCGCGCGCGGCGCGCACATCTACGCGGAGTGGCGTGGCGCGGCGACCAGCAACGACGCCGAGGACATGGTCGGCGCGGCCGAGGACGGCCACGGCATCGGCCAGGCGATGGAAGACGCCCTCGCGCGCGCCGAGATGCAGCCAGACGGCATCGACTACATCAACGCACACGGCACCGGGACGCCGCTCAACGACCGCGTGGAGACTACGGCGATCCACCAGGTCTTCGGGCCGCACGCCAACTCCCTCGTCGTGACCTCGACCAAGTCGATGCACGGGCACATGATGGGTGCGGCCGGGGCCGTGGAAGCAGCCGTCGCCGTGCTCTCGTGCCACCACGGCGTGATCCCGCCCACCATGAACTACGAGACGCCGGACCCGGCGTGTGACCTGGACTACGCACCGAACCAGGCGCGCGTCCGCCCGGTGCGCGCGGCGATGAGCACCTCGGTCGGCCTCGGGGGCCACAACTCCGCGATCATCTTCAGCGCCTGGGAGGGCCAGTCATGACCGAGCGTCGCGTGGTGGTGACAGGGGCCGGGATCATCTGCGCCATCGGCGTGGGGCGCGAGGCGTCCTGGCAGGCGATGCTGGCCGGCACGAGCGGCATCACCATGACCACGCTGGTCGACGCGAGCGACCTCGCCTCCAAGGTGTCGGGGCAGGTGCCGGAGTTCGACCTCAGCACCTACCTGGACCGCAAGGAAGCGCGCCGCATGGACCGCTTCACCCACCTGGCGATCATGGCCGCGGGCGAGGCGCTGGAGCAGGCGAAGTTGCCGCTCGACCAGATCGCGGACACCACCGGCTGCATGATCGGCTCCGGCATCGGCGGCATCGAGACGCTCGAGCAGGAGTTCGACACCTTCTTCCACAAGGGTCCGAGCCGCGTCTCGCCGTTCCTGGTGCCGATGTTCATCCCGGACATGGCCGCCGGGCAGGTCTCGATCCGCTTCGGGCTCCGCGGCCCCAACTTCAACCCCGTCTCCGCCTGTGCCTCCGGCGCGGACGCGCTCGGCACGGCGTTCGAGATCATCCGCCGCGGCGACGCGGACGCGATGGTCGCCGGCGGCGCCGAGGCGGCCGTGAACCGCATGTCGATCGCCGCCTTCGCCGCCAGCCGTGCACTCTCCCGCAACGACGACCCGCTCACCGCGAGCCGCCCGTTCGACCTCAACCGCGACGGCTTCGTCCTCGGCGAGGGCGCGGGCATCCTGGTGCTGGAGGAGCGCGAGCAGGCGATTGCGCGCGGCGCGACGATCCTCTGCGAGATGGTCGGGTACGGGCAGTCCGCGGACGCCTTCCACGTCACCCAGCCGTCCGAGAACGGCGAGGGCGCGGCGCGCGCCATGAACATCGCCCTGAAGAAGGCCGGCATCGCCGCCAGCGAGATCGACTACCTCAACGCGCACGGCACCAGCACGCCGCTGAACGACAAGTTCGAGACGCTCTCCGTGAAGACGGTCTTTGGCGAGAGCGCGGCCAATCTCCCGATCTCCTCGACGAAGTCGATGATCGGCCACACCCTCGGTGCCGCCGGCGGCATCGAGTCGGCGGCGACGGTGCTCTCGATCCGTGACCAGAAGATCCACCCGACGATCCACATCGTGACGCCGGACCCGGACTGCGACCTGGACTACGTGCCCGAGGGGCCGCGCAACCTGGCGATCCGCTACGCGATGTCCAACTCGCTCGGTTTCGGCGGCCACAACTCCTCGCTGATCTTCAAGCGCCACGAGGACTGAGCCCCGCTCCGAGCGGGGTGTTACGCTCACCACCCACCGCGCATCTCCCCGACCGCGAACGAGTGTCCGTGACCGCTCCGACATCTGAGACCGCGACGAGGCTCCTGCGCGGATCCGGTGGCCGCCGCTGGCGGCTGCTCGGCACGCCTGCGCTCGATGGTTACGCGGACGCCGGGCCCGGCCTCCCGCCGCTCGTGCGCGTCCTGCTGGCGCATCGAGGCATCCTGACGACCGAGGCGGCCCGGAAGTACCTGGGCAGCCCCGGCGACCTCACAGACGCCCGACTCATGCCGAACCTGGACACCGCCGTCACGCGCCTGGCGCGCGCGTGCGAGACGGGCGAGACGGTCGCCGTCCTCGGTGACTACGACGTCGACGGCGTCACGGCGACCGCGGTGCTGATAGAGGGGCTAACGGCGCTCGGCGCGAAGCCGATGCCGTACATCCCGGACCGGTTCACGGAGGGCTACGGCCCCAACGTCCGGGCCGTGCGGCAACTGGCCGACCGCGGCGCCACGCTCCTGATCACCGCGGACACCGGCACCTCCGCCGTCACCGAGGTCGCGGAGGCGAACGGCCTCGGCATGGACGTGGTCGTAATCGACCACCACACCATCCCGGACGTGCTGCCCGAGGCGCTGGCGATCGTGAACCCGCGCCTGAACGACCTCTCGTACGGCTCAGAGCCAGCGGCGGTCGGCGTGGCGTACAAGGTCATCCACGACCTGCACGACCGCCTGGGACGCGGCTACGACCCCACCGAGCACCGCGCCCTGGTCGCGCTGGGCAACGTCTGCGACCTCGCGCCGATGCTGTTCGAGAACCGCGACCTCGTCCGCCTCGGGCTGGAGGCGCTGCGCGTGACGAAGCGCCCGGGCCTACTCGCGCTGTTCGAGGCAGCGGGCGTGAAGCAGGCGCAGGTGACGGCGGAGACGATCGGCTGGGTGATCGGGCCACGCCTGAACGCCGCCGGCCGCATGGAGCACGCTCGCCTCGCCCTGGAACTGTTGCTCGCACGGACGAGCGAGGAGGCCCGCAGCCTCGCGAGCCACCTCGAAGAGTTGAACCGTGCGAGGCGTGACGCGACGCAGACCGCGATCGAGACGGCCCGCGACTCGCTGAGCGAGGCGGACCGCACCGGGCCGCTGCTGGTCGTGGCGAGCGAGGCGATCTCGTCCGGCATCGTCGGCCTGTGCGCGGCCCGACTGGCGGAGGAGTTCAGCCGCCCGGCCATCGTGATGGAGATCCGGGACGGCGAGGCGCGCGCCTCCTGTCGCAGCGTCGAGTCATTCGACGTGACAGCGCTCCTCCAGCGGAACGCCGACCTGTTCCTGCGCTTCGGCGGCCACCGCGCCGCCGCCGGCTTCTCCGCGGACGCCGCGCGGGTGCCGGAACTGCGCGCGCGGCTGATCGAGGACGCCGGGCGGCACCTGGACCTGAACGACCTCGCACCGACCATCCCGGTGGACGCGGAGTTGCCGCTATCCGAGGTGAACGGACGCATGGTGCAGTGGCTCACGCTGATCGGTCCGCACGGCGTCGGCAACCCGCTGCCGCTGTTCCTCGCGCGGAACGTGCTGGTGACGGATGCGCGCGCGGTGGGTGCGGACGGCCAGCACCTGCAGTTCAGCGTGCGCGAGGGTGCGGTGACGTGGCGGGCGATCTCGTTCGGAAACGCGGAGTTCGCCGTGCCGATCGGGGAGCGCGCGGACATCGTCTACACGTTCAAGCGCGATGACTTCCGGGGCGACGGCGGCCTGCAACTGGAGGTCACCGACCTCCGCCCCGCGACCGAGGACTGAGCGGGAGCCTTACTGGTCCGCGCTCTCCTTGGAGTAGTCGGGGCGCATCCACAGCGTGTCGTACTGGTGACCCCGGATCATCCGGCGCAACTCGCGGTGCTCACGCAGCCGCAGCGCCTGCAGGCACGCCTCCGCCTCCTCGACGTTGTCGAGGCGGGACAGGAGCGGCGCCCACACGCCCATGCTTACCAGCGAGGCGACCCGGCAGTCCCACGGGATCAGGGTCATGGAGGTCGGGCGGGGGAGTTGTGGGCGGAGCCGGCGGATCGAACGGAGACGGTCGCCGCCGTCCTTTGCCATGGGCACCACGCGGATGAAAGTGCCGACCTGGTCGCTGCTGCGCGTGTCCACCACCAGGGTGCGGTTCAGGAACGTGAAGTAGAAGCAGATAACCTCAGCCTCGGAGATGTTCTGACGTACCGCGTCCAGGTCCAGCTCAAGGCCACCGTCGATCATCCTGCCGCCCTTCGACCTCTACTGTGCCAGACTCGCGCTACTGCGTCACCAGCCGGAGGAAGCGGTGGCGCCCCACGCGCACCTCGTCCCCCGGGGACACCTTGACGTTCGCGTCGTCGACGCGCTCGCCATTCACCTGCACGCCGCCCTGCTGCACGAGCCGGCGCACCTCGCCCTTGCTCGCCGCCAGTCCCGATTCCGTGAGCACGTCCGCGAGGACGGTCGGCCCCGCCAGCGCGTGCTCCGGCATCTCGTCCGGCGTCTCGCGGCGCTGGAAGGTGGACTCGAAGTACTCGCGCGCGGCCGCGCCCTCCGCCGTGCCGTGGAAGATGCCGACGATCGTCTCCGCGAGGCGCTTCTTCGCGTCCATCGGGCGGAGCGCGCCAGCCTCCAGGCCGGAGCGGACCTCCTCCACCTCGTTCGGGTGGAGGGGCGTGACCAGCGTGAAGTAGGTGGCGATGGCGTCGTCCGGGATCGACATCGTCTTGCCGAACATGTCGGTCGGCGACTCGGTGATGCCGATGTAGTTGCCGAGCGACTTCGACATCTTCTCGTGGCCGTCCGTACCGACCAGGATCGGGAGCGTGATGCACACCTGCGGGCGATGGCCGTTCGCCTCCTGCAACTGGCGGCCGGCCATCAGGTTGAAGGTCTGGTCGGTGCCGCCGATCTGGATGTCCGTGTCCATGTGGTCGGCGTCGTAGGCCTGCATCATCGCGTAGAGGAATTCGCTGATGTGGATCGGGTCGCCGCCCTCGTACCGCTTCGCGAAGTTGTCGCGGCGCAGGAACTGGGCCACGGTGAACTGCGCGGTCAGGCGGATGACGTCCGCAAAGCCCAGCTTGGAGAGCCAGTCTCCGTTGAAGGCAATCGTCGTGCGCTCCGCGTCCAGGACGGCGAACGCCTGCTCCGTGTAGGTCTTCGCGTTCTCCGCGATCTCCTCCGGCGTCAGCATCGGGCGCGTCCGGTCCTTGCCGGTGGGGTCACCGATGAGCGCCGTGAACGAACCCACGAGGAACGTGACCTGGTGCCCGAAGTCCTGGAACTGGCGCATCTTGCGCAGCGGCACGGTGTGGCCCAGGTGCAAGTCCACCTTCGTCGGGTCGAAACCGCAGTAGACGCGCAGCGGGCGGTCTTCTTCGATGCGCGCGCGCAACTCGCGCTCCATCGTCACCCGCGTGGCCGGGTCGCCGAACTCGGTGCCGGCCATCAGCACGCGCATCTGCTCGTCCACGGGGGCCATGCGGCGCGCGGTCACGCGAACCACTCCCGCGTCGCGGTCACATCGCGGCGGATCTGCTCCACGAGCGCCTCGAAGCCCTCGAACTTCTGCTCCGGGCGCAGCATCGCCAGCAGTTCGATGGTGACCACCTGTCCGTACACGTCGCCCTCGAAGTCCAGGAGATGCGTCTCCACGCGGCGCTCCGTGCCGTCGTTGAAGGTGGGCCGCGTGCCGATGTTGGTGACGGCATCCAGCACGCGGTCGCCCACGAACGCGCGCGTCACATACACGCCGTTCGGCGGCAGCGCACGGTCCGCGCTCACGCCGATGTTCAGCGTGGGGAAGCCGATCGCCCGGCCACGCTCCTCGCCATGCACCACGGGGCCACGCACGGCATAGGGCCGCCCGAGGAGCGCGGCGACCTCCTCCATCCGGCCCTCCGCCAGCGCCTGGCGGATGCGGGTGGAGGAGATGCGTTCGCGGCCATCGTTGTCCGGGAGCAGCGGCACCGCGAGCACCTCGAAGCCCTGCTCGCGGCCGATCTCCGTCAGGACAGGCACCGTGCCGGCACCGCCGCGGCCGAGGCGGAAGTCCTCGCCGACGACGAGCAGCCGCATGCGCGCCTCTTCAACGAGCAGGCGGGTGAAGTCCTCCGCGGAGACCTGCTGCAGTTCAGAGGTGAACTGGAGGACGGCAACGAAGTCGGCGCCCACCTCGCGCAGCAGCTCCACGCGGCGTTCGAGCGACTCGAGGTAGACGAGTGGCACGTCCGGCCGAAGCACGCTCAGCGGGTGCGGGTGGAAGGTGACCACGCCGCCGGTCAAACCTCGGGCGGTCGCCTCTTCGAGCATGCGGGCGACGAGCAGGCGGTGGCCGCCGTGCACGCCGTCAAAGACGCCGATGGAGAGCGCGTGGTCCCCCGGCGTCGCGACGCGGCGCAACTCGTCACGGACGAGGAGCACGGGACCCACTTCCCATCGCGCGCGCCGCACGGGCGCGTCCGGCGCATGCTAGCCGCCCTGCTGCCGCCTGCCTACACACCGGCGAAGTCCTCCTCCGCCTGCGCGAACAGCGGTGCCTCCGCCCCGTCCAGCCGCACGAGTTCGATGTCCCCGAAGGACTCCGACTGCCGGGCGGCCAGGTAGCGCTGCTTGATCAACTCCAGCACCGCCATGAAGTCCACGATCACCATGGTCCGGGAGGTGGCCGACTCGATCAGCCGCCGGAAGGACATCGTCTTTGAGGTCTCGAGCGTCTGCACCATCTTCTGCATGCGGTCGCGGAGGCGCACCGGCTCGCGCCGTACCTCCGGCGCGGCGGGCTCCTCCTCCGGCATCCGCTCCAGCACGTCCCGGATCAGGTCGACGAGCGAGGAAAGCGTGACGGCGCCGAGGCCGGTCGGGAGCGGCACCTGCGGCGGCGGCACCTCGCGGCGGTAGGTGCCGTGGCCGACCTCCCGCTCGCGGAGGAACTCGGCGGCCTGCTTGAAGCGCCGGTAGTCCTTCAACGCCTCGATCAGCGCGCGGATGTCGTCCTCCGGCTCCTCGTCGTCCGCGGCCGGCTGCTCCTCCTTCGGGAGCAGCGCGCGCGACTTGAGCAGCAGGAGGCGGGCGCCGATGCCGATGAACTCGGCGAGCATGCCGAGGTCGATCTGCTCACGGCCACGCAGGTGGCGGAGGTACTGCTCCGTCACCTGCAGGAGCGAGACCTCCGTGATGTCGAGCCGGTTGTCCTCGATGAGATGGAGGAGCAGGTCGAGCGGGCCGTGGAAGACGGGGAGCACGAGCTGGATCGCCGGGTCAGGCTGCGCAGCAGCCGCCTCCGCACTGGCGTCGTCGGCGCCCTCCGCCGCAGCCTCCGGGGCGGCCTCAGCGGCGGCCGAGCCCTCGGACGCCTCAGCGGCGGCCTCGGGCGCGACTTCCGAGGGGACGGCGGACGCCGCGTCCTGCGGCTCCCCCTCGGGAGCCGCAGGCGCGTCGTGGTCGTGCTCGATGGTCATCGGACGGCGGGGACTAGGAGCCCACCGGCACGGCGACCGGCGGCTCCGCAAACGGGCGGCCGAGGGCGCTCGCCAGCGCCCGGCACTCGTTCGCCAGTTCGGCGAAGTTCCCCGGCGTCAGTGACTGCGCACCGTCCGAGAGGGCGTGGTCCGGGTTCGGGTGGACCTCGATCTCCAGTCCGTCGGCGCCCGCCGCGAGCGAGGCGAGCGACATGGGCTTCACCAGGTACCACTTGCCGGTGCCGTGCGACGGGTCGGCGATCACGGGCAGGTGGGACAGCCGGCGCAGCAGCGCGACGGCGTTGAGGTCCAGCGTGTTGCGCGTCGCCGGCTCGAAGGTGCGGATGCCGCGCTCGCAGAGCATCACGTTCGGGTTGCCCTCGGACAGGATGTACTCGGAGGCGAGCAGCCACTCTTCGATCGTCCCGGCCATGCCGCGCTTCAGGAGGACGGGCTTGCCCGTCTTGCCCGCCTCGCCCAGCAGGACGAAGTTCTGCATGTTGCGCGCGCCGATCTGCAGGATGTCGGAGTACTGCGCCACGGCGTCCACGTCGCGGACGGACAGTAGTTCGGTAATGACCGGCATCCCGAACTCGTCACCCGCCTGGCGGAGCAGCTTCAGGCCGGGCACGCCCAGGCCCTGGAAGGAGTACGGGGAGGAGCGCGGCTTGAACGCGCCGCCGCGCAGGACGTGCGCGCCGGCCGCCCGCACGCCGGAGGCGGAAGCCCACAGCTGCTCCTCGGTCTCGATCGCGCACGGGCCGGCCATGAAGACCGGGTGGCCGCCGCCGATCTTCACGCCGTGACTCAACTCGATCACGGTGTCGTTCGGGTGCACCTCGCGACCGGACAGCTTGTACGGCTTAGAGACACGGATAACCTCGTCCACGCCGGGCATCATCGAGATGTCGTCGCGGTGGTCCTGGAGCACCTGGCCGAGGCCGGCGATGACGGTGCGGGTGACGCCGAAGACGGGCTGGCCCTTCAGGCCGAACTCGCCCAGGCGGGTCATCACGGCTTCCGCCTGCTCGGGCGAATGGTCGGGCTTCATGACAACGATCACGGGGGCTTACTCCTCGTCGTCCACCAGGTCGCGGCGAAGTGCGCGCGCCCCGCGGAGGTAGATGTGTTTGATCTCGCCCACCGGGCGGTCCGTGTTGACGTGCATCAGGATGCGCAGGCACTTCGCCAGCGAACCCGGCACGTTCATCTCGTGGACGCAGGAGAGGGCCACCATGGTGTACCCCTGCTCCCGTGCCGCCACCGCGGGGAACTCCGCGTTCAGGTCTGGTGTGGTGCTGAAGATGATGCTGGCGACCAGGTCGGGGTCGACCTCGTTCGCCTCCACGATGCGGGTCAGCAACTCGTGCGTCGCCGCCAGGATCGCCTCACGCGTGTTGGTGGCCACAGTGGTGGCGCCACGAATACCGCGGACCAGCATGCTGAGGATCTCCGTTCGCTCGTCAGACCGTTCCAGACCGTCGCGGGCTCGCCTGCTGCTCGCCGGGACGTGTGATGCGGGGGCTACGAGCCAAACGAACCGGTCGTCGCCCGGACGGGGACGGCAGCGGTCGCCTGGCTCCACGTATACGTGGAACCTCCGAGGGCATACGCCTCGACGCGACGGTTACCGATGTCCAGGGTCACGACCGGTGATCTCCTCCAGGAAGGCCCGGACACGTGCCGGGCGCTGCTCCCTTGGTGTCTCCGCCACAAGGTTGACGAAGGCACTGCCGACAATCGCACCATCCGCCAGTTCCCCGACCGCCTGGACGTGTTCGCGGGCGGAGATGCCGAAGCCAACGGCCAGCGGCAGATCCGTCAGGGCTCGAACACGGGCGACGAACTCAGGCAACTCAGCCGACAGTTCGCGCCGGGCGCCGGTGATCCCGACGACGCTCACGCAATAGATAAAGCCGCTCCCGTGTGCCGCGACCAGACGGATGCGCTCGTCGGTCGAGGTCGGGGCGAGCAGGTACACCATGTGCAGCCCGGCTGCCCGGGCGGGCCGTTCGAGTTCCCCCGCTTCCTGCGGAGGGAGGTCGACGGTGATCAGACCGTCCACCCCCGCCTCGACGGCGTGCTGCACGAACCTGTCCACCCCGTATGCGAACAGCGGGTTGGAGTATCCCATAATGAGTAATGGTGCGCGAACCCCACGGGCGCGCAGTTCACGCACCGCGGCGAACACCGTTTCCGTCGTACAACCGTTCGCAATCGCCTGCTCATAGGCGCGCTGGTTGACCGGCCCATCACCCATTGCGTCGCTGAACGGAAGGCCGAGTTCGACCGCATCCGCCCCGCCGGCGACCGCCGCCTCGACGATCTCGACGGTGGCGTCGAGTTCTGGCCAGCCCGCCGGGATGAAGGGGATGACGGCCGGGCGGCCCTCCGCGCGGGTCCGCGCGAACATCTCCGCGAGGCGGTCGGTGGTGGCGGTGGTGCTCACGAGGTAGCTCCTGCGATGGTCACGGCAAACGAGACAGCATTAAAGATCGCGTGTGCGGCGATGGGCGTCCAGATCGACCCAGACTTCCGGTAGATCCAGGCGAACAGTACGCCGATCACCCAGAACGGGAGCACCACGCTCAGGTTGAAGTGGAAGAGGGCGAACCCGAGGCCGCTGAGGACGTACGCGACCCGCGTCCCCTGCAGCGTATCGAACGCCCGGAACAGGAAGCCACGGAAGAACAACTCCTCGCAGAGCGGCGCCGCCACCACGATGCTCAACCCCAGCGCCGCCCACACCGCCGCCGTCCGCGCGGACGACTCCGGGAGCGCGTTGCCCTCCGTGAACTGCCCGAGGTCGGCGCCCGTGACCTTCTGGATCAGCGCCAGGCCGATGCCGTAGACCAGGATGACGGTCCACGCACCCAGCACGCCGATACTGACGAGCCGCCAGTTGTGCGGTGCGTCGAACCCGAAGTCGGTGCCGGTGATGCCGCGCCGAAGCGCCAGCAGCAACACCAGCACGCCCAGCCATACCTCGAACCCGAAGCCGATGATCGCGGAGAGCAACGCCGCCGCGGCGTCCTCCGCGGGATCGCCGACATCGAGGACGGTCGCGAGCGCGACGCCGATCCCGATCAGCCCGCCGAGCCCGACGAGCACGAGGAGGAGGCCGAGCGCCAGGTCGGACGCGCGCCAGCCCAGCGGCGTCCACGGCGGTGACTGCGAGGGACGTTCGATCGCCATATCTCGAAGGCTACCAGCGGCCCCCGCCGTCCGCGACGGCCTCCCCGCGCGTCGGTAGGATGGAGGGGTGCCGCACCGCCCTCGGATCACCCACGTCATCTATGACCTCGACGGGACGCTGCTCGACACCGAGCCGCTGTACCGGCAGGTGACGACGACCATCCTCGCCCGGTACGGCGTGCCGCTGGACCCGGCCGTGCGCGCGCAGATGATCGGCCGCCCCACGTCCGTCGCGTCGCGTATCCTGATCGAGGCCACCGGCATCCCGCTCACGCCCGAGGAGTTCGCGCACGAGCGCGAGGAAGCGCTGGCGATCCTGTTCCGCGACGTCCTGCCCACGCGCGGGGCACGCGCACTCACCGCCCACCTGCGCGCGCACCGCATCCCGCAGGCGATCGCCACGTCCTCCTCGGCCCGCTCGCTCGCGGACAAGCGCGTGGCGCACGATGCATGGTTCGGGGAGTTCGAAGCAATCGTGACCTCGGAGGACGTCGCGCACGGCAAGCCGGCGCCGGACATCTTCCTCGAGGCCGCCCGCCGCATCGGTGCTGCACCCGAGGCGTGCCTCGTGTTCGAGGACGCGCCGCTCGGCGTCGAGTCGGCACTCGCCGCCGGCATGTCCGTGATCGCGCTCCCCGAGACGGGCCACGAGACGCTCGTGACCTCCGCCCACCTGGTCCTCAACCACCTCGAGGCGTTCGACCCGGCCGAGTGGGGCCTCCCCGCGCGGCGTTGAGGGACCCGTCCCGATCCGGGCGCGGTGGACGATGACATTCGCCTGCGTCGTTCCACTGCACTGGAGGAGGCTCGCCGCCTGGCGAGCCTCCTCTCATTAGACATCGTATTCGGTGCCGATCCGCCAGACTCCACGTCTAAAACACGGGCAGGCTAGAAGCACGTCCCGGAGCCGGCGAGGCATGTGTAACTGGAACGAGTGCCATCTGTACTCGTGTAGAAGCTGAAGTCGGGTCCGTTGTTCGTCTGACGGAAAAAGTGGAGCGTCGTGTCATACCAATTCGCTGTACCTCCCCCGCACCCCGTAGGAGGAGCAGCGGAACTACAGTTCCAACCGGCTGGCACGCTGCAGAAGGTCGTGGAAGGACAATAGCTGTACTCGTGATCGATCGCAGCGCCGAACGATCCATAATGGTAGATATTGTAACCATACATGTCTGTAGATATCGCATAGAATGTTGAGCCTGTCGAGGAGGCTGCACTCGATCGATAGCTGCCATCACTGTAGGCCCACGTGGTCTGCCGCACACAGGTCACACCACCGCAAGAACTTGAGCTTTGCTCAGCAAACGCCTGCTGGACGGCTACGGCAGCGAAGAGCACCGTAATAAGTACTACCAAGCCAATCCAACGCATTCGCGAGGCTACTGACGTGACGGTCATTCGGTAACTCCGGTAATTACGCCACGAGCGTTCGTGGCGCGCTCATTCAGCATTGCCGAGAACAGATGTGGATCGAATTCTCGGGTCATTTCCCCGCCATAGACATTTCCCTGACCGGGCCTGGACCGGTAGACGAGACTGAAGAACGGCTGACTGAACCCCCCAACAGGATCGCCTGGATTCATGGTCACATCGGGGATGAGTGCCTTGTCCGCATCTGGGAATGCGTCACTACTATTCGACGCACGCAGGATGTCTTGCTTCTCGACGTTAAACACCACGATAACTCTTCCAGAAGCAAACAGGTTCGCCATTGTTCCTTCCGGAAGCGCCTCCATCGTCTCTGCATCCATGATGATGCCATCCGCGTCGCTCTGGAAAACGAGAGGCCTGACCGCGTCAGCGGCATCGACTTGATCGAGGCGGAGTGAGTCCTGTATCTCAGGCGACCCCAGAAGGCGCAGTGTCTCAGGACTCACGAAAGCCACGTATCGTGCGCGGACCTGATTAGGATCGGCTGCGGAAGAAGATCCAGAGTTAATCGATGTGATGTTGAGAAGAATTACAACTAACGCGATAAACACACCGGCAGCGCCGCTAATCAACGCAATCTTCGCTTGATTCACCTTATACCATCCTGCTAGTCAGTCGTTCATTTTTCCGATGGAGCGATGTCTCCCTCCTCAATCCTCGATTTGACTTAATGGAATGGTAGACGTATTGATCCATTGCATGGGGTTACGAAAGCCAGAGCGAGCGGTACCGTAAATGCCCTCTCCAGGGGGATCGCGTCACCGCCTGCCTCTGCGGGAAATGCATGCACGACAACGGACCTCCAGTCGCGTCAGACCTTTTACACGTCACCGCGAGGCGCGCTGAGGTGCTGGCGCTGCTCGCCGACGGGGCCACGCTGCCGGAAGTCGCGGCGCAGATGGGGGTGTCGGTCAACGGAGCGCGGAGCCATGTCGAGGACTTGAAGAAGTTGACCGGCTGCACTTCCACGAGACAACTCGGTCGGTGGTGGAGAGCCAACCGACGTGCATGGCTTGAACTAATGGCGACGGTGGCAGGCTGCGAGCCCTTGGGGTGATCGCCCCCCGGCTGCGGTGGTGCCTCAGCCTTGCCTGCTCCGCAACCCATCCTCCCGGTGGTGCCTACAGCGTCACGCCCAGCGCCGCCGCCACCGTGTTCATGTCCTTGTCGCCGCGCCCGCTCAGGTTGATGAGGACGATGTCGTCGGGGCGGAATTCGCCCTTCATCTTCAGCACCTGCGCGATCGCGTGGGAGGACTCCAGCGCCGGGATGATCCCCTCGAGGCGGGAGAGCGTCTGGAACGCGGCCAGCGCCTCGTCGTCGGTGACGGCGCGGTACTCGGCACGCTCGGACACTTTCAGCCACGAGTGCTCCGGCCCCACGCCCGGGTAGTCGAGGCCGGCCGAGATCGAGTGCGCCTCGATGATCTGGCCCCAGGCATCCTGCAGCAGGTACGAGCGCGCGCCGTGGAGGATGCCCGGCCGGCCCGCGCTTAGCGTGGCGGCGTGGCGCTTGTTCAGCCCCTCGCCCGCCGCCTCGACGCCGATCAGACGCACCGGGTCGTCCACGAACGGGTGGAACAGCCCCATCGCGTTCGAGCCACCACCGACGCACGCGACGGCGATCGTCGGGAGGCGGCCCTCCTTCTCGTACATCTGCTCCTTCGCCTCGCGGCCGATGACGGACTGGAAGTCGCGGACCATGAGCGGGTACGGGTGAGGCCCGACCACGGAGCCGATGATGTAGTAGGTGTCGCGGACGTTGGTGACCCAGTCGCGGATCGCCTCGTTCGTCGCGTCTTTCAGCGTGCGGGAGCCGGACTCCACCGCGCGCACCTCCGCGCCGAGCACCTTCATCTTGAAGACGTTCAGCGACTGGCGCTTGATGTCCTCCGCGCCCATGTAGACGATGCAGTCGAGGCCGAAGAGCGCGCACGCGGTGGCCGTGGCGACGCCGTGCTGGCCGGCGCCGGTCTCGGCGATGATCCGCCGCTTGCCCATACGTCGCGCGAGCAGCGCCTGCGCCAGCACTGCGTTGATCTTGTGCGCCCCGGTGTGGTTGAGGTCCTCGCGCTTGAGGTAGACCTTCGCGCCCACCTGTGCGGAGACGCGCGAGGCGAGCGTGAGCGGCGAGGGCCGGCCCACGTAGTCGCGCCACAGCCCCTCGAGCTCCGCGATGAAGGTGGGGTCCACGCGGGCGCGGTGGTACTCCGCCTCCAGTTCGGTGAGCGCGGGCATCAGCGTCTCGGGCACATACTGCCCGCCGAACTCGCCGAAGTGCCCCAGGGCGTCGGGGGTCTCGGTGGTCATCGGCCTGCCTCTCGGGCGATACGGGCGTCCGCGTCGCGGACCGCCTGGATGAATGCGCGCACCTTCGCGTGGTCCTTCGCGCCGTCCGTCTCCGTGCCGCTGACCACGTCCACCGCCCACGGGCGCACCGTCGCGACCGCCTCCGCGACGTTCTCCGGCGTGAGGCCGCCCGCGAGCAGCATCGGGATGCGCGAGGCGACCTGCTGGGCCACCTCCCAGGAGAAGGTGACGCCGGTTCCGCCGCGGTACGGGCCGTGCGCGGAGTCGAGCATCAGGGCGATCGCGAAGCCGGGCTGCACGAACTGCATCGGGTCGGAGGGCGAGTCCACGGGCGACACGTGCACCACCTGGATCACCTGGCGGTTCACCCGCAGGCAGTCCTCCCACGTCTCATCTCCGGACAACTGCACGAGGTCGACCCCCGCCTCCTCCGCGATCTCATTGACCTCGTCGATCGGCTGGTCGGCGAACACGCCCACGACGAGCGGGCGCTTCACCTCGCGGTACGCCTCCAGCACGCGCGCGCCGTGCTCGAACCACGGGCCGATCTCTTCGCGTGCGCGCGGCTGCGCGGGCGGCGGGTACTGGATCTCGTGCGTCGAGAGCGGCCCACCGAGGGCGCGGACCATCGCCTGCGCGTCCTCGATCTCCACGCGGCGTGTCGAGGCCGCGAAGATAATGCCGACGAAGTCCGCGCCCGCCTCGGCGGCGGCCAGGACGTCTTCCGGCGTGCGGTTCCCACAGATCTTCACGTAGGTCATTTCGCGGCCGCGCCCGTCAGCATGAACGACCGCGCGGTGTCGATGACCGTGCCGCTGCGCACGAGCGCCTCACCCACGAGCAACGCGTGGGCACCGGCGTACGCCATGCGGCGCGCATCCTCGGGCGACCGGATCGCGGACTCCGCGACCAGCGTCACACCCGCCGGCGCCAGCGCCGCGAGGCGCTCGAACGTGCCGAGGTCCTCCTCGAACGTGCGCAGGTCACGGTTGTTCACGCCGATCACGCGCGCGCCGGCGGCAACTGCCGCGTCCAGTTCGTCCGCGTCGTGCACCTCCACCAGCGCCTCCATGCCGAGCGCATGCGTGGCGGCGAGGAGGTCGCGCAGCGCGTACGGCTCCAGCATCATCACGATCAGCAACAGCGCATCCGCGCCGAACGCGCGCGCCTCCAGCACCTGGTACGGGTCGAAGATGAAGTCCTTGCGCAGCAGTGCCGGGCGGTCTGGATCGCCGGCGAACGCCGCGCTGACGTCCGCCAGGTCCTGGATGCTGCCTCGGAAGTGGTCCGGCTCCGTGAGGATCGAGATCGCGGCCGCACCCGCCTCCGCGTAGGCGCGCGCCTGCACGACCGCGTCGAGGTCGGCGTCGAACAATCCCTTACTGGGTGAAGCGCGCTTGATCTCCGCCACCAGCCGCAGCCGTGCGCCCTCCGGCGTCGCGCGACGGCCGTCGCGCAGACGCGCGACGAAGTCGAGCGGGGCCGGCTGCTGCACGAGCAGCGCGCGCAGCGCGTCCTCATCCCGGGTGGCGCGGTCCTCCTGCAGCCGCACGCGTCGGTCGGTGACGATGCGGTCGAGGATGGTGCCGGTGTGCCGCGCGCGGGATGGGGGCATGTGGCTCTACTTCCCCGCCGCGCGGCGCGTCGCTTCGACGAACGCGGCGAGTTTCGCGGCCGCGTCCCCCTCGTCGATCGAACGGATCGCCATCTCCACGCCCTGCCGGAGCGAGGAGGCGAGGCCGGTGACGTAGAGGCCGGCGCCCGCCTGCGCGACGACGAGGTCGCGCAGCGGCAGCGGCCCGTTGCCGCTGAGCACAGAGCGGGTGAGCGCCGCGTTCTGCGCGGCATCACCACCGGTGATCGTTTCCTCCGCGTGGACGGTGAGGCCGAGGTCGAACGGGGTGATCGTGCGCTGCGTCACGGCGTCCCCGCGCACCTCGAACACCGTCGTCGGGCCGGTCACGGTGATGTCGTCCAGGCCGTCCTCACCGCTCACGACGAGCGCGTGGCGCATGCCCAGGCGCGCGAGCACCTGCGCGAGCTTGCCCGCGAGCTCGGCGTCCGGCGCGCCCATCACGTGACAGGTGGCGCCGGCCGGGTTCGTCAGCGGCCCCAGGATGTTGAAGACGGTGCGGATGCCGATCTCACGGCGCAGCGGCCCGGCGAACTTCATCGCCGGGTGGAAGGTCTGCGCGAACATGAAGCCCACGCCCGTCTTCGTGATCACCTCGGCCACCTGCGCTGGCCCCAGCGTCACGACCGCGCCGAGCGACTCGAGCAGGTCGGCGGAGCCAGACTGCGAGGTCATCGCCCGGTTGCCGTGCTTCGCGACTTTCGCCCCGGCGCCGGCCGCGACGAACGCGGCCGCCGTGGAGGCATTGAAGACCTTCTTGTTCGAGCCGCCGGTGCCGCAGGTGTCCAGTAGCGGCTTCACCGCCACGTCCACCTTCAGGGACGCCTCGCGCATTGCGAGCGCCATCCCCGTCAGTTCATCGACGGTCTCGCCCTTCATGCGAAGCGCCGTGACGAACGCGCCGAACTGCGCGGCGGTCGCGGCTTCACCGGCGGAGCCGTCCAGGCCGGCGTTCATGATCTCGCGCATCGAATCGCGCGCCTCGCGCTCGGTCAGGTCCCGGCGCTCGTCGACCAGCGCGGCAATCGCTTCGCGGATCACGAGGCGGCTCCCACCGGCTGCGTCGTACGCATGCCGAGGAAGTTCTGCAGAAGCGCGTGCCCGTGTTCGGTCATGATCGACTCCGGGTGGAACTGCACACCCTCGATCGCCAGTTCGCGGTGGCGGATGCCCATGATCACGCCGCTCTCCGAGCGTGCGCTGACCTCCAGCACCGCCGGCACGGAGTCCGGCCGGATCGCAAGCGAATGATATCGAATCGCCTCGAAGGGGTTCGGAAGGCCGGCGAATACGCCTCGGCCATCGTGGGTGATCTGGCTGGTCTTGCCGTGCATGATCTCGCCGGCCGACTCAACGATGCCACCGTAGGCCTCGCCGATGCACTGGTGGCCCAGGCAGACGCCCAGCAGCGGCGCCTTCCCCGCGAAGGCCGGGATGAGGTCGACCGAGATGCCCGCCTCCTTCGGCGAGCACGGGCCGGGTGAGATCACCACGTGCTCCGGGTTCATCGCGAGGCAGTCCTCCACGCTGATCTGGTCGTTGCGGAACACCTCCACCTTCGCGCCCAGTTCCATGAGGTACTGGTAGAGGTTGTAGGTGAACGAGTCGTAGTTATCGATGAGGAGCAACACGGGCGTCTCCTGTCCTACTGCGGGTCAAGGGCGGCACGGATGGTGGCGGTCTGCCACATCCGCCGCAGTTGTTCGGCGTGTTCGCGGTCGTGCGTGGCCACCTTCGCAACGCGGCCACCGGCCTGGGTGACGCCGCGCTCCGGGTGGCTCACGTACGCGCGCAGCGTGTCCGGGCCCTGCCACTTGAGCCAGAGCAGCGTCTCCTGCCGCACCTGCTCCATCCGCACTATGACGTCCGCCTCACCCTGCGCGGGGTAGAGGCGGTGCATGTCGCCCCACTGGCCACCGTTGAAGGGCACCCACACCCGACCGGGCTCGTCCAGGCAGCGGCGCAGTTCGGCGATGTAGTACGCCTCCGCGTCCGCGGCGTGCGTCAGCGCGTCCAGCGGTGACCAGCCACCCTCCTCCAGCACCTCCACCCGGAGGTCGGACGGGATCGCGTCGTACGCAGCCAGCAGTCCCTCGCGCGCGTCCGCCAGTTCCTGCGCCAGCGAAGCCGAGTCGTATTCGACGGCGGCGATCACGCCGGTCTCCGCCTCGAAGGAGGTGCGGAGGAACTCGCGCACCTCGGGCAGAAGTTCCAGGCCACCGGGCTCGGACGGCGACAGCCAGATCGCGTCGTCGAACACCTCGCGCGCGAAGCGCGGGTCGCCGGTCCAGTCGACGCAGGTGAAGACGTTGCCGATGAAGCGTTCGCCACCGGAACCACCGAGGTAGAGCGTGTCCAGGAACTCGTACGGCCCGGGCTGCACATGCAGCATCTCCCGGAGCATGCGCTCCAGGGCGGCCTCCGCGGTCTCCATGTCGTGCACGCCAATGAGTGGCATGGACCACTTCCCGGCGAACGGGCCGCTGGGGTGGCGCACCATCAGCACCTTGCCGTCCTCACGCACGAGGACGCCGACCGAGGCGAGTTGTGACTCTGCCATGACTAGTACCCCAGGCTTCCGGCGGGCGCGGCGCCCTCGCCCCGCTCTGCATCGTCGAGGGCGGCGAGGAGCGCACGGGCCTTCTGCCAGCACTCCTCGTACTCCTTCTGCGGATCGGAGTCGTACACGATGCCGGCGCCGGCCTGCACATGGGCCATGCCGTCCTTCATCACCAGTGTCCGGATCGTGATGCAGGTCTCGATGTTCCCCGACAGGTCGAAGAAGCCGACCCCACCCGAGTACGGGCCGCGCTGATCCGACTCCAGTTCCGCGATGATCTCCATCGCGCGGATCTTCGGCGCGCCGGAGACCGTGCCCGCCGGATACGCGGCGCGCAGTGCGTCGTAAGCGGTCATGTCCTTACGCAGGCGGCCCGTGACGTTGCTCACCAGGTGCATGACGTGGGAGTAGAACTCCAGGTCCAGTTTCTGGTTCACCGCCACGCTGCCCGGCTCCGAGACGCGGCCGACGTCGTTCCGACCCAGATCCAGGAGCATGACGTGCTCTGCGATCTCCTTCGGGTCGTGCCGCAACTCCTCGGCGAGGCGCTCGTCGTCCAGCGGCGTCTCGCCACGGCGGCGCGTGCCGGCGATCGGGTGCACCTCCACGCCGCCCTCCTCGATATTCACGAGGAGTTCCGGCGAGGAGCCGACCAGGTACGTGTCATCGAAGCGCAGGAAAAAGAGGTAGGGCGACGGGTTGATCGCGCGGAGGCTGCGGTAGACCTCGAACGGGTGCGCGCCGGTGCGGCGCGACAGTCGCTGCGAGAGCACCACCTGAATGATGTCGCCGGCGGTGATGTACTCCTTGGCGCGACGGACGGCGCCCAGGAAGTCCTCGTGCTCCCAGTTCGACTGCACCTCGTCGCCGCGCACGCCGGAGAACGGCACGTACGGCAGCGCCCCCAGCGGCATCGCCAGCCGCTCCACCAGTTCGTCGATGCGGCGCTGCGCCGCGCGGTAGGAGGCGTCCACGTCGCCATCGAGGCGGACGTGGGCGACGGCCTTGATGCTGTGCTTCAGGTGGTCGAACACGAGCAGGGTGTCGGTGAACATCAGCCACGACTCCGGCACGCCCAGCACGTCCCGACCGGTGATCGGCACGCGCGGCTCGAAGTGGGTGACCACCTCGTAGCCCAGGTAGCCCACGGCGCCGCCGTGGAACCGCGGCAGGCCCGGCACCTGCACGGACTTGAAGCGCGCCAGTTCCTCCTGCACCACGTTCAAGGGGTCGCCTTCCGCGTGCGTGGCGGAGTGGACGCGGTACGGCTCCGTGCCGATGAAGGAGTAGCGCCCCTGGCGCTCGCCCCCCTCGACGGACTCTAGGAGGAACGAGTACGGGCCGCGCGCCACCTTCAGGTAGGCGGAGACGGGCGTCTCCAGGTCCGCGCGCACCTCGCGATAGATCGGGACGATGTTGCCGCGCCCCACCATGCGGCGGACGTCGGTGAGTTCGGGTGAGTAGGTCATGTCAGGCTCCGAGGACCACAAAGGTGGGGTGGGTGACGCGCCCGCGCCACCACCATGACCACTGCCCGTGTCGCGTCTGCGCGCTCGGACGGTGATGCCTGCTCATCCTTCGCTCCCTCGTCATCTCGCCGGCTCCGGCCCACAAAAAAAACCACCACCCCGTACACGTGGGGCGATGGTCCTCGCGGTGCCACCCACAATTCCCTCCGCCCGCAGGGGTGGAGGCTCATCCAGCGACGGCCCGCCCCGGTACCCCGTGGTGGCGATCGCCTGGGCATGGATAACGGCGCCCACACCGCCGACGCCTACCTCCCTCGATGGATCGAGGGCCTCGGGCCGGGACTCACGGGTCCATTCAACCGCTGCTGGCGGACGCCGGGCTCTCACCTTGCCCCGGCTCTCTGAGTCCCGCGAAGCGGCCTACTATTCCCGATCAGCGTCACTCTGTACGCGATTGATCAGACGGCCACGTTACGTCTACCGGAATCGCGCTGTCAACGAACGCCCGCGGTCGGCCGCCAGGTCGCCGGAAGCGCCCCTAGATCCGCACCACCGCGCGGTCCGGGCGCGTCTGTTCCGCCTCCAGGAGCGCGACGAGGGCGGCGACGGTGGCGTCCAGGTCGCCCTCCGCGTTCACCAGCGGCCGGCAGAAGGTGCGGGCGCGTTCGATCTCGGCGGCGGCGATCGCCAGGCGGCGCTCCACCTCGCCCGCACCCTCCGTACCGCGCTCCTCCAGGTGCACCCGCAACGCGTCCAGGGTGGACGGTTCGAGCGAGATGAAGAGCGCGCCCGGGAGCAGGTCGTGGAGCGACTCGGCGCCCTGCACGTCCACGCGGATCACCACATGGTGGCCGGTCGCGAGCGCGGCGCGGACGGAGGAACGGGGCACCCCGTACAGGTTCCCGTACACCTCCGCGTGCTCCAGCAGTTCGCCGGTGGCGACGTTGCGGAGAAACGCATCGCGGGTCACGAACAGATGGTGGACGCCCTCGATCTCGCCGGGGCGCGGGGCGCGCGTGGTCATGGTCGCCGGGCGTTCCAGCGGGACGCCCAGGTCACGCGCGCGGTTCACCACGGCATCCTTGCCGACACCCGAGGGGCCCGTGAGGACGACGACCAGCGGTGAGGCGACGGCGACGTCCTCCACGAAGGCTAGGAGGCCGAGCCGCTGGCAGCGGCGCGGAGTGCGGCCACCCGCCCGGCGAACGTCTCAGGCGTGATCGCGATCAGCGAGACCCAGTCCTCGTGCATCACCACTACGGCCTTCGTACGACGCCCGCTCGTCAGGTCGATCGAGCGGTGCATCTCCTTCGCGCGCTGGATGGTCCGCTTCATGGGCGCCGAGGCCGGCGAAGCCACCGCAAGCACGCGATCAAGCGTGAGGTAGTTGTCGAATCCCACATGTATCAGGTCGGCTGCCATGGCTGCCGCCCTCCTTCCGGGCTGAATCCTGACGCTCAGCGCCGGACATCCGCCCGGGAAAAGGATACGCCACCGCCCGTACCGCCCGTCCACCCGGAGGCGACTACGGCGTTCGCCGGTTGCGCTCCGTCTCCTCGCGCTGCCGGACGCGGTCCTCCGACTCGCGCGTCAGCGCCTCCAGCTTGTCGGTCACCCAGCCGCCGGCCAGGAAGTCGCCGAAGCCCGCGCCGTCCATGCTCGACATCGCCTTCGAGACGTTCTCGGTCCGCCCGACGTTGCCGGCGCGGAAGGAGGTGTACTCCCACTCCGTCGCCGCGATCAGGCGGTAGAGGTCCTCTTCGCCCGCCTCGTCGGCGACGCGGCGGCTCAGTTCGCGCAGCGTTTCGATGTATCGGTTCAGCCAGTGCACGATGTGCCCGCGGTTGGTGGCGGCGATATCGAACGCCATGGACGGGTCGGTCGCGGAGAGGCGGGTCATGTCGCGGAAGCCGCCGGCCGCGAGGGCGGAGAGTTCCGGCCAGGCCTCGGAGGCGCGTTCCATGGAGAACAGTGCGATCGCCGCCATCATCGGCATGTGGGAGATCGCCGCCGTGTAGGCGTCGTGCTCTTCCGCGTCCATGAACATCAGCCGCGCGCCCATCGACTCCACGAGGTTTGTGACGGTCGCCACGGCGTGCTCGCTCGCGGTCGGCGGCGGCAGCACGACCCAGCGTGCGCCCTCGAACAGCGCGGGGTCGGCAGCGGCGGGGCCAAACTCCGTCTTCCCGGCCATGGGGTGGCCGCCGACGAAGCCGTGGTGGCCGGGCAGCAGTTCCGCAGCCCAGCGCATCACTTCCACCTTGGTGGAGCCGGTGTCCGTGATCACCGCGTCCGGACTGACGACGCCGGCGATGTCCTTCAGCAGTTCGCGGATCGCGAGGATCGGCGCGGCGAGGATCACCACGTCGGCGTCTTTCGCCGCGTCCTCGGGCGTGTGGAACACGCGCTGGATCGCGCCGCGCCGCTCCGCCACGCGGGCCACATCCGGGTAGCGGTCGTAGCCGACGACCTCAACATCCTTCAGCGTCTGCCGCAGGCGCAGGCCGATAGAGGCGCCGATCAGCCCGGTCCCCAGAATCGCGACACGAGTCATGCGTACCCCCTCCGCCCGATGGTGGAGCACGATCCTACCGTGCCGGCAGGCCTCCCGGCGCTGCGGCCTCACCCGCCGCGGGTGAGGAGCCCTCAGACCTGGTCGTCGGCCGCGATGAACCGCGCGACTTCGGCGTCGTCGTCCGGCGGTGGCCCCGTGTGCGCGCGCACGAGAACAACCACACGCGCGTCCGCGCCAACCGCCTCCAGCGCCTGCGCCCCGAGCGCCGCGTGGTGCTGTAGGCGCCAGAGGGCGCGTCGCCATCCGGCCCCGCTCTCCGCCGCGATCACGCTCACCAAGCGGGGTGAGACGCCGCTCAGCACCACGAACGCGACGCGATGCCAGGTGGCGAGGCGCCCCTTCCCGACATCGTGCACCAGCGCCGCCACCAGCATCGCGGGCGAGGCGCCCTCGGCCACCAGCAAGCGGTACAGGTCCAGGGAGTGACGGCGGTCGCGCGGCTCCGCGTGGAGGAACAGGCGGAACTCCTCCGGGCGCAGCAACCCGCGCACCTCGGCGACCTCGCCGGGAGCCAGGTGGGGATGCAAGCCGCGCGTGAACTGGTGGACGCGGTAGCGCCCGCGACGGAGCAGGGTGAGGGCAGCCGCCAGCGGGCCGGGCTCAGCCGAGGACAACCCCGCCGGCCTCTCCCGCAAAGGCGCGGAGGAGCAGCTCGATCAGCGGCCCCGTGATCGTGAGGAGGGAGAACTGACCGTTGGTGATGAACGGCGCCAGGATGATCAGCATCAGGATCCCCATCCCCCATGGCTCCAGCCGCGCGTACTCGCGCGCCAGCGGCAGCGGCAGCAGCCCCCCCAGCACCCTCGACCCATCGAGCGGGGGGACCGGGAGCATGTTGAATACGGCCAGGAAGACGTTCAGCAGCAGCACCGTGCCCAGGAACAGGCCGGCCATGTCCGCGGGTGAGGCGGTCCAGACCTCTGCCCAGAGCCGTGCGCTGCCGGCGCTCACGAACGGGTGATAGAAGGGCACCAGCCCAAGCTTGATCGGCAGCCCGGCCAGCCCTGCCATCACGAGGTTGGAGAGCGGCCCTGCGAGCGCGATCAGCGTCATCGCCTGGCGGGGGTTCGCGGTGTTCGCGGGGTTCACCGGCACCGGCTTCGCCCACCCGAACCCGGCGAAGAAGATCAGCGTCGTGCCGATCGGGTCGTAGTGCGCCTTCGGGTTCAGCGTCAGCCGCCCGAGCAGCCGCGGCGTGCGATCACCGAGGCGATCCGCCACGAACGCGTGGCAGAACTCGTGAAAGATCAGCCCGACGAGCAGTGAAGCCCCGAAGGCCCCGACGAGGATCACGAACGCCATCGGGGCGTCACCGAGGAGCGAGAGATAACGGAGGATCACGCTTCGAGCATACCCTCCGTCCTTCGTTGACGCGCCCGCAGACGGGTGCCTAACCTATTCCCAACGTCGACGCCGACCCCAACTGCCCGACCTGAACGAAAGGCCCGGGGCGCGCGCGAGGACATCCGGACCTGGCGGGGGCCGGGGTCATGCTGCCCGGCAGCCGCGCGTGTCCGACCGATGTCCGACCACACCCGCCGTCGCCTCTCTTCGCGTTCACTCTCGCTGGTCGCCGCCACGGCCGTGCTTGGCCTCGCCATCACCGGCTTCCTGCTGATGCGCGCGCTCTCTGGCGACGAGGCTGCCACGGTCGCCACCGCCACATCCGAACCGCTGCTGGTGTTCGCGGAGTTCGGTGAGAACGCGGACCGGCTGTACCTCGCCCCGCCCGAGCGCCCGCAGGAACGCACGCTGATCGAAACCATCGAGCACGCGCCGGGCTGGGGCATCAACCCCGCGGCCGGCACTGCCCGGTCGATCGTCGCCTACACCGTCCTGGCGCCGGGCGTGGTCCCCGAGCGTGACACCCCCGCCGAACTGTGGGTGATCGACCTCGCGACGCGCGAGCGCACCCGGATCGCCCGCGACGCGGACCTCCTCGTGGCGCCCACGTTCGCTGACGACGGCGCGGTCCTGGTCTACCGGCGGAGCGCCGGCAGCCAGCAGGAACTCGTGCGCGTGGCCATCCAGGACAACACGCGGAGCGTCGTGCACGCGGAGCAGACGGCGTTCGGCATCTTCCCGATCGGCTACACGGCGGGCGGCGACCTGTTGTTCGCCCGCCTGTCGACGGCGGGCACGGACGTCTTCAGCGTCCGCGACGGCGCCGCCGCGACGCTTCTCTTCCACGCCTCCGACCAGATCGCGCGCGACTGGCGACTGGCGCCGGATGGCAGCGCGGTGTCCTACCTGGCGCCCGAGGCCCGCGGCGAGCGGATCGTGCATCGCGCCCATGTCGTGGGAGTCGATGGCGAGGAGCGAGGGCTGCCGGACCGCGGCTCACCCACCGGCGAACAGTACGGGCCGACGTGGACACCGGATGGACGTTCCCTGACCGTGGGTCAGGAGGCCGAGACCGGAGACACCGCCCCGGCGACGGTGCTGGGCCTCGCCGGAGATGACCCGGTTGCTCTCGCACCGCCCGAGCAGGGGTTCGACGTGCCGGTGCAGTGGAGCCCGGACGGCCGGTACCTGGCCGCGCGCACCTTCAGCGGCGTGAACTCCATGGACGCGGGCACGGAGTCCGCCGTCATCATCGGCACGGACGGCAACCGCTACCCGGTGACCGCCGCGACCGAGGTGATCCTCATCGGCTGGTACGTGCATGCGTAAGCGCACGGCCCTGTTCGCCGCTGCCATCCTGGGCGTGGTACTGGTGGCCGCGGCGCTGCGCTCACCGAGCGGCACCGCGGACGCGTGCGCCTTCGACCCGCGCATCCCGTTCGCCTACGAGGCAGACCAGACGCGCACCCTGTATCGCATGGCGTTCGACGCCGCGGCGACGAACGCCATGCTCCCCGGCGATCCGTTCTTCGCGCTCCAGCCGATCGAACGCGGCGTCCGCAACGGCCGCACCGACGGCGCGCCGTTCATCCCGCCCGTGCTGCTGAAAGCGATCGCGTGGACCGAGTCCACGATGACGATGGCCTCCCGCTCCACGCCGTTCGACTCGATCGGCGAGGGGCTGGTGACGTTCGACTGCGGCCACGGGATCATGCAGGTCACCACCGGCATGACGGTGCCCCTGGGGAGCAGCGGGCCCTCCGACCGCCAGGTCACCATCGCGACGCACTTCGGCTACAACATCGCCCGCGGCGCACAGATCCTGGCCGAGAAGTGGAACGCGGCGCCCGAGGCCCGCCCGATTGCCGGGACGGATTCCGCGTCCGACCCGGCGATCGTGGAGAACTGGTACTACGCCGTCTGGGGCTACAACGGCTTCACCGGCCCCGGCGCCAACCGCAGTAACCACCCGCTCGACCCCTCGTTCGCGGGCTGGCCGCGGCCGGCGTACCGGTGCGACGGGACCCAGTCGCGCGACCGTTACCCGTACCAGGAACTCGTGTGGGGCTGCATGGCGAACCCGCAGAGCCGCAACGGCGTCGCGCTCTGGGAGCGCGTCAACGCGACGCTCCCTGACCTGACCTCCCCCGCCTTCTTCACCCCGCTCAGCGTCGCCCGCTGGCGGTTCCCCTACAACGAGATGGACATCCCGACACCGCAGCCCGCGAACCTCGTGATCGCACCCGCGGTTCCGCCCGACCTGCAATCCCGCATCTTCGGCTCGCCGTCGTTGTCCAGCAGCACGGAGCGCATCACGGTGCGCCTGGACGACCCGACGACCCCGATGCGCGCGTCCGTGACGATCCGCAACCAGGGCACGGGGATCCTGTCCTGGGTCGCCAGCACGAACGACCCGTTCCTGATCGTCGATCCACCCGCCGGCGTCGCACTGGGACAGGGCATGCCCTGCAATTCCGCTGGCTGTCCTAACGGCACGCTCACCATCAACGTGAACCCCACGCTGCTCCCCGCTTCCCGCGCCACGGGGACCGTCACCGTCACCTCGCCCAACGGCGGCGGCAGCGTCACGGTCACCATCACCGTCCTGGCGGAGTTCGAGGTCGGCGCACCGGGCACCAGCCGGGCCCGCTAGACCGCCCGCTCCCGCCGCTGCTGTCCCCACCGCACGAGGTCGTACACTCGATGAAGCGGCATCACAGCCTCATCGGACGGGATCGACCATGGCATCGCTCACTGCCCTCACACCCCTCGCAAACCTCGCCCGTGACTGGGTGGCGGATATCCGCCGCAACCACGGACTGGAACACGCGACCGTCGCGGTGCTGTTCGCACGGCGCGGCCCGCAGCGCATCGCGGGGCGCGCCAGCGGCAACGGCTTCTTCATCATCGGCAAGGTAGAACCGGAATTGCTCCGGTCTTGCGCGGACGAGGCGCTCCAGCGCCTGCAGCGCGGCGAGTCCGGGCTGGTGGTCTCGCCGATGTGCGGCACCAACCTCGCCGTGACCGGGACGCTGTGCGCGATCTTCACGCTCTGCTCGTGGATGCGGAGCCGCGGCTCGAGGGGCCGCGATCGCCTCGGCGACGCCATCAGCGCCTCCATGCTCGCGGCCGTGATCGCGCAGCCTGCCGGGCGCCTGGTGCAGGAGCACATCACGACCCTCGCCGACCACGATCTCGTCGAGGTCACGGACGTGCGCACGTTCTTCCCGGGCGTCTCGAAGGTTTACACCCACCGCCGACCGAGGTAGGAGGCGGCAGGCCGCGCTCAGAACAGCGCAGCCTGCGTGTCCCCCTCCGCCTCCTCGATGCACGCGGGGTCGTCGTGCGCCACCGAGTTGACGCGCGTCGATACGGCGCGCGCCACGAGGAAGCGATCGTCCACCGGCCGCAGCAGCGCCTTCACCTGCTCGATGGGCGCGTCGGCGTGGAGCCACGCCGCCATCGATTCCTCGTCCGGGAGGATCACCGGCATCCGGTCGTGGATCCGCCCCACCGGCCCGTTCGCCTCGGTCGTGACGATCGTGAAGGTGGTCAGCGCGCCCGCCTCATCGCGCAGCCGCGCGCGAGCGGCGAGGCCGGCGAAGGCGAACGGCTGCCGGTCGGGACGGTGGAACCAGAACGGCCGTCGTGACTTACGGTCGCCTGTCCACTCGAAGAACCCGTCCGCCGGCACCAGGCAGCGATGCTGCCGGAACGCCTCCGCGTAGGCGCGTCGCTCCTCCAGTGACTCGGCGCGCGCGTTGATGTGCTGTGCCCCCACGCGACGGTCCGCGTCCCACCAGTTCACGAGGCCCCAGGAGGCGTGCTGTGCGGTGCGCTCCTCGTACTGCTCCATCACCACCCAGTGCTCCTGCGTGGGGGCGATATTCCAGTGGGGGGCGTAGCGCTCCAGAAACGCCTGATCCGGCTCGAACCCGAGCGCCGAGGTGATCGCCTCGATGAGATCTGTGGTGAGCGTGAAGCGTCCGCACATGCTCCGAGTGTACCGGCCATGCACCCGCCCGCAGCGCCTGCCCGAGGCCTCCGCTACGCTCGCGACGTGAGACGCGCATCCCGCTCCCCGGAGGCCTCCAGCATCGCCGCCCCGGTGGGCGTCGGCTTCTTCCTGCTGCTGCTCTACTGGTGGACGGTGGCGCCCTCCATCTCCGCGCTCCACGACAACGTGGACAGCGCCGAACTGGTGACGGTCGCCAGCGTGACCGGCATCGCGCACCCACCCGGCTCCGCGATTTGGGTCCCGCTGGGGCGTGCGGCCCTCGACCTCCTCGGGTTCATCGAGGAGCCGGCGCTACGCACGAACCTGCTCTCGGTGGTGTGCATGGCGCTCGCCGGGGCGCTGATCGCGGTCGCCGCGCGCCGCTGGATGCCGGGCACACCGGCGTGGGCGTGCGCGCTCGCCGGCCTCCTCGCCGGGCTGGCGCCGATCCCGTGGGCGCAGGCGCTGGTGACGGAGGTGCTGGCGCTGCAGGCGCTCCTCACCGCGCTCGCCCTGGTCCTCGCCGTGGACGCCGCCCGAGGCCGCGCGTGGGCTCCGTTCGCGCTGACGCTGGGGCTGCTCGCGTGGAATCACCCCACCGGGCTCGCCGTGGCGCTGCCGCTGGGCATCGCCTGCCTCGTGCTCGCGCACCCACGAGCACGCACCCTCGGCGTGCCGCTCGCACTCTTCCTGCTGCCGGGTGTCTACACCGTCGCCTACCTGCTGATCCGAGCGGACGCGCCGCTCGCCTGGGGCGACACCTCCACGCTGCGCGGGGTCTGGGATCACCTGAGCGGGGCCATCTACCGCGACGTGATCGACCGCAACCACTCCACCGTGCTCCAGTCAGTGCCGGAGACGCTGCGCCGTACCCTCCGGCAGGTCCCTCCGCTGGCGTGGCCGCTGCTCCCGGTCGGTGCGCTGGCCGTGGGCCGCTCCAGGCCCGCCCTCGCCGCGAGCCTCGGCGTATCGGTGGTACTCCTCGGGCTCTTCGTCTCCGCGTACCGCGCGACGGGGCGCCAGGACTACCTGACGACGGTGGCGTTCGCGGGCGCGTTGCTGGTCGCGTGGGGCCTCCCGCTCACCCTCGACTGGGCGCGCCGTCTACTGCCGCAACCGCCACCGCCGTTCACCACGTCGGCCATCGCGGTCGGCCTCCTCGCGCTCTGGCTGGTCGTGAACGGCGACGAGGTGTCACGCCGAGGCGACACCGCACTCCGCGACGAGGCGGTCGCGATCCTCGCCGCCGCCGAGCCAGACGCCGTAATCGAGACCGACCGGGACGAGCAGACGTTCCCGCTGTGGTACGCGCGGGTGGTGCTGGGTGAACGGCCGGATGTGACGGTGATCGACACACGCGGGCTGGCGCCCGTAGTGCCACCCAGACCCTAGTGCGGGGGGGCCTGGTGCGGAGGCGCAGCGCCCCGAGGTGGCCCGCGTCGCTGCGCCTCTAGCGCCTGCAACCACGCCAGTTGCCGGCTCGTCGGCTGCGCCTCGGGTCGGGCGGCCACCACCAGACGATGCGCCTCCTGGAGGGAAAGGTCATGCTGCATCAGCAGTGCGACCGCCACGGTGGGCGTGCGCCCCAGTCCGGCCTGGCAGTGCAGATAGAGCGCCGGGTCAGGGGCGTGGTCGGCCTCGCGGTCGAGCCACTGGATGAGTTCCGCCAGTTGCACATCGGTCGGCGCCTCGCGGTCAGCGATCGGCACCCGTCGCCAACGCAGCCCCATGAGGTCGAGCGTGGCCGGATCGTCCGAGCCTTCGAGCCGAAGATCCACCACATGGGTGATACCGCGAGCACGGAGGTCGGCGTACTGAGTCGCACTCAGTTCCGGACCGATGAAGAGCCACGGCGCGACCTGGTCCACGCGCGAAGGAGGCGTCACCTGGCGACTTCCGCCGAGGACTGACCGGAGTTGCTCGAAGAGGCTCATCCAGTGACCGCCTGGTCTGGGGGCGCGCCGGTGCGCCGCATCCGCGCCTCAGGATACTCCGCGGCGAGGCCCTTCGAAGCGTGCGACATTCCGAGCGGCCTGCGACGGCACGGCCTGGCGGCGGCCTCGATGTGTGGCACGCGAGCGCTCAGGTTCTGTATAGTCCGGTCTGATGCTGGGGGCGCTACAGGGAGTAGCCGTATGTTCGGTCGGTTGAGTGCTTCTCGCGGCGTGATCGCCGTTGGACTGGTCGCGTTAATGCTCGGTGCGGTCGCGCTACTGCCGGGCTCGTTCAGCCCCGCCCTGGCCCAGACCGCCGGGACGCCTCCACCACCCCCACCCGCCATCGTCACCGTGACGGTCGTCGTGAACGGGGACACTGAGACCATCGTGACCACGCCCGGCGGCCTCGCCACCGTCGTCCTCCCGCCGGGCTCTGCCGTTACCACCATCAGCCTCACCGTAACGACGACACCTGCAAGTGCGAGCGCGGAGGCCGATACCGCGACGCTCGCCGTCACCGACTTCGTGTCGAACCTGCTGGGCGGGACGGCCGACCTCACAGGGAGCACCTCCACCGTGCTAGACGGCGAGACTGTTGAACTCGCGTACGTCTTCACGGTGTCGTTCGGCGGCAGCGCATCCAACGCCGGGCAGATGTTCGTCATGAGTTCCAGCGCCATGCTTCAGGTGCAGCAGGGGGCGTTCCTGCAGACCGGGACCGAACTCCCCGAGCCGGCCACCGGCATCCTGAACGTCCTGCCGGAGACTCTGGCGCAGGCCGGCGGCGACCTCAGCCGCCTCTCCGTCTACTTCGTCGACCCGAACGGCGGGATCTTCGAGCCGGTCAAGATGCTTCCGAGCCCCGCCCCCGGCCAGCTGGCCTTCGAGTTCACGAAGGAGGGCGCCTACGCCATCCTCGTGAATGTCGTCACGGCGGAGGCTACGGTCGCACCGGCACCGGCCAACACCGGCATTTCCGCCACCACCGAGGCGGACCGCACCGGCACCGACGCGCTCCTTGCGGGCACCGTGCTTGCGACGATCGCCCTCGGTGGCCTCGGCCTACGCTTCGCCCGCCGTCGCGCCTAGCGCCCGAGCCGACACGCTACGACGAAGGGGCGGCCGCGGGGCCGCCCCTTCTATCTGTGCGCCGTGAGGTCGGCGCGGGTCGCGTGCGCCGGGCCAACGGCTAAGATCGAGGTACGCCCTCGTAGCTCAGGGGATAGAGCAGCGGCCTTCTAATGTCGGCTCCGCGGGAACGTCCGCTTTGCGCTCCCCGATGAGCCGCATGCCACCGAGGGTCTGGGCCCCCTTCATCAGTCCAGAACGGGCGATTACCGGCACTACCAGAGCGGCATGTCTAACAGACGCGCCCCTGAGTTCGCTCCTGCTGTCGCTAGGATGCGCGTGAAATGCCCGACACGCTCTTGGATGCGATCGATCAAGCACTCCTCGAGGGACTCGGTGGGCGCCCCAGGGCCGCTCCGTGACCTCGGCGGCCGAGGTCACGGACCTCACGATGGACTCCGTGGAGTGCGCTGCGACCGCAGCCACTGGAGCAGATCCGAGACATTAGCAGTGGCGACTCCGATCGACGTATCCGCCGCGCCGTAATACATCTGCATCTGGCCCGACTCATCGACGACCGTACCGCAGGAGAAGACCACGTTCGGGACGTCGCCTGACACCTCGTAACTGGCGGAGGGACCGAACACCCAGTCTTCACCGCGGGCCACGACCACTCGAGGATCCTCCAGGTCCAACAACGCGAGGCCCATCCGATAGAGCGCGCCGGAGGCCGTGTGTCTCACGCCGTGGTACAGGATCAGCCAGCCCTCGGACGTCGCCACCGGCGGAGGCGAGAGGCCGATCTTGCCGGCATCCCAGTAGGAACCATCCCGAGCCTCCATCAGCATCATGTGGTCGCCCCAGTGCTTCAGATCGGGCGAGAACGACAGCCACATGTTCGCCTTCGACGAACCGTGGCTGGCGACCGGTCGATGGATCAGCACCCACCGTCCTCCGATCCGATACGGGAACAGCGCGGCATCCTTGTCCTCGGGCGGGGTGATTGGGCCGCGCCGCTCGAACTCGCGGAAGTCCTCGGTCAGCGCAAGAGCGACGAGCGGGCCATTGCGAGAGAACGCTGTGTAGGTGACGGCGTATCGCTGGATCTCATCGAGCCAGACGATCCGAGGATCCTCGATACCCCACAACTCCTCCGGGTGATCCTCGGGACGAGGCATCAGGGCTGGCTCGGGGTCGATCACCCAGTCCGAAACGCCGTCCGCGCTGCGTGCGGTCGCGAAGTGAGAAGCGCCGCGCCGGTCCTCGACGCGCACCAGGAGCAGGCGCTCCCCGGAGGGGAGCCGGACCGCACCCGGGTTGAACACGCTGTGGGCCGGATATGGCCATCGCCCCGCCTCGAGGATCGGGTTCTGTTCGTGCCGGATGAAGAGTTCGCTGAATCTGGATTGTCCCGGGCGCGCTTCCCGCCGTGGGGATGAGCTGGTCAAGGTGTTACCTTCCGAAGATGACGATGACCTCGATTACACGCAGCTGTCGCCACGGGATCCTCACTGTAATCCCTTCCGTACCGCGCCCCGGGGCCGCGCATCGCTTGGCTGAGCCCGGCGTCCATGGTTGAGCCCGGGTGATCCGCCAGCTGAACCGACTACTCAGGCCCGTGCCCGCGCTGGGACCAGGCGTGATCGCGATCGCGACGTACGCGCACCCTTCGGGCGAGACGTTCGAGGTCCGCGAAGCTGCAGAGTCCGGCTACGAGGGCGTTGCCTGCGTGGATGACGCCGCCCGCGCCGCCATCGTGTACGCCGGGATCTGGCGGCGTCATGGTTCGGCCTGGGCGCGGGAGACAGCCGAGGGGCTGCTGGCCTTCACCCGTGCGATGCAGGTCGAGGGCGGCGCCTTCGTGAACTTCATCGCGACATGGAACGGGGAGCGACAGCTCGACACCACAACCTCATACCCGGGAGGTGACCCCTGGCAGGCCCGCGCAATGCACGCCCTCGCCTACGGCGTCGGCGTGTTCGACCGGCCCGCCTACGTCGATGCATTCGAGGCCGGCTTGCCGGCGCTCTCCGCTCCCACGCCACATCTCGACGTGCGCGCGCTTCGAGCCATCGCCGTGTTCGAGTACTGGCAGGCAACTGCTGACTCATCAGCGGGCGCCCTGGCCCTGGCCTGGGCCGAGGAGCTCGCCGGTACCGCGGTCGAGGGCATCCTCCCAGACCGGGCCGGCAGCGATGAGGTTCACCTCTGGGGTCACCTGCAGGAGGCCGCGCTCGCTCGCATCGGGCGCGCCTTCGGACGGAACGATCTGATTCAGGTGGCTGCGCAGAGTGCGGATGAGCTCCTGGTCCCGGTGGTGCTGCGGGCCTTTGGCGGAGCGCGCTCATTGGCGTTCGACGTGAGTAGCGTGATTGCGGGGTTGGAGGCTGTGGCGGCCGCGACCTCCGATCACCGTTACATCGAGCATGCCGCCGCCGCCCGGGCGTGGTTCGACGGTCGGAACGCGGCGGGCCGTTCGGTCTATGACCGCACCCGCGGACTCGTCGCGGACGGCATCGACGGCGATCGAGTGAGCGTGAACTCGGGTGCGGAATCCAATATTGAAGGTGCGCTCGCATTCCTCGACGTCCTGCCGTGGGACTCGCCGCCGCTCACATCGAGCCGCTGGCCTCGAATCGAGACAAGGATGGCCCGCATGCCGACGTCCGGTGATGCGGCTGTGACGGCACTCGCATGACGCTTCGAGATGCTCGGTCGTTACCGGCGCGCAGAAGCGGGTGACATCATCGAATCCCTTGCAGCCCAGCAAGCCGAGGCCCCCGGAAGTGCTGCCCCGCGGCCCGCGCACACGAATGCGCGCAACCTCGTCGGTTCCGCGATTCAGAGTTGTCCGTCTGAATCCACTGTCGGCGCACGCTCTCCCGGCCAGCTCAGCGTCGCGATGGTCTCCACGCACGAGCCGCGCGAATGCGGCATCGCCACGTTCACGTCAGACCTCGCGAATGCTCTGGCCGATGTCGACCCCGCGATCCGCGTCAGCTGGGCGGCGATCGACGATGAAGAACCGGAGCTGGCCGCTCGGCCCGAGGTGCGTTGGCGGATCCGTCAGGGTGACCCAGCTGCCTACGAGCGCGCAGCCGTGGATCTCAATGCCGCGGACGTCGACATCGTCGCAGTGCAGCACGAATTCGGCCTCTATGGGATATGGGGTGAGCAGTTCGACGACTATCTCACGCCGTTCCTGGAGAGACTCCGGAAGCCGCTGATCACGACGTTCCACACCGTCCTCCCCGCGCCCTCCTCGACCGTCTTCAACGCCGTACGTCGGCTTGGCCGTCGGAGTGACGCGGTGGTGGTCATGACCAAGCGTGCTGGCGAGATTCTGGAGCAGACCTACGGCCTCGATCCCAGCACGCTCCACGTGATCCCGCACGGTGCGCCGCCCGTCACCCACGCCGATCGGGAGGCGATGAAGGCACGCCTTGAGTTGCATGGGCGCAGCGTGATCTCGACCTTTGGTTTCGTCGATCCGCGCAAGGGCATTGAGTACATGATCGAGGCGATGGCCGACGTCGTCCGCGCCCACCCGACCGCGGTCTACCTCGTGCTCGGGAAGACTCACCCGGACCTCACACGGAAGACGGAGGATGCCTATCGAAGGTCACTCAATGACCTCGTTGAGGCGCGCGGGCTCGGGGCGCAGGTGCAGTTCGTGGATCGTTACCTGAGCCAGGCGGAGATCCTCGACTACCTGCACGCCAGCGACGTCTATGTCACGCCCTATCTCGACCCCGATCAGATCACCAGTGGTACCCTGTCTTATGCGCTCGGCGCCGGGAAGGCGATCGTGTCGACGGCCTACGCACACGCGGTTGAAGCACTGGGGGATCGCCGGGGCATCCTGGTTGGGTTCCGCAGCGCGAGCGAACTGGCGAGCGCGGTGAGCAGTGTGCTTGATAGCCCGAGCCTCAAGGCCGAGTTCGAGCGGAATGCCGGCTCCCTCGGCGCCCGTCTGACTTGGCCAACCGTCGCCACCCGCATGAGCCATCTGTATCGCGCGTTGGCGCGCCCGTAGTCCCTACACATCTGCCTCCGATGTCGGAATGAGCTGCGTGCACCAGCCGAGACGTGCCGCCGTACCGCCAGCAATCGCCCCCACGCGCCCGTTGAGTAGACTGGGCGTGCGCCCTCGTAGCTCAGGGGATAGAGCAGCGGCCTTCTAATCCGCCGGTCGGACGTTCGAATCGTCCCGAGGGCACCACAACCCCACCACTCCCACGTTCCCGCCGGCACCCTGAGGCGCGCGCCTTACGGCAGGATCAGGCCGCTCGGGTGGTTCGGCGCGGCGGGGACCTCGAGGATCGCGGCGCCCCCCACGGATGGACGCGGGGTGGCCGCAGCCGGGGCGGGCTCATCGACGGTCAGCGGCGAGCCATCGTCGACATGGGTCCAGCCCTCCGGGTAGGAAACCTTCGTCAGGCCCACGGTCCACTCGCGGAACTTCAGCCCACCGAAGGTGCGCGCGTTTCGCTCGTGCAGTTCGCAGAGCGCGACGCCGCTCTCCTGGTGGATCCACGCGGCGGCAGACTCGCACGTGGTCGTCCCCGCGCAGCAGTCGTCCTGGGGCTGCAGCATCTGCCCGCAGTGCAAGATCTCTGGTTCTTTGGTCATCCGTATCTCCGTCCGGGCGGGAACGAGAAGGGCGGGGAGCATGCTCCCCGCCCTTCATCATACCGAGCAATGGCCAGCGACCGAAGTCGCTTAGCGGCCGACACCCGGGGCGCCGTCGTCGAGCCACATGGACCGGGCGACGTC
>PHBR01000147.1 GCA_002840675.1 Chloroflexi bacterium HGW-Chloroflexi-9 | reverse complement strand
CGCGCGCGCGTGGAGGCGCTCCTGGGCCGCTTCCTGGAGGGGCTCACGCTCCTTCGTGGCCCCGGGGCATGGGCGGCGGTGCTGTCCCTCACCACGCTGACCTGGGTGCTGGAGGCCGCCTCCTACTGGATGGTCGGCCGCTCCTTCGGTCTGGACCTCTCGCCGGCGCTCTACCTGGGCGTCTGCGGCGCCGCGAACCTGGCGATCGCCGCGCCCAGCACCTCCGGCGGGATCGGGCCGTACGAGTTCTTCGCGCGCGAGGTGGTGGTGCGGTTCGGCGCGACGACCGCCGCGGGCACCGCGTTCGCGCTCGTGCTACACGCGTTCGTGCTGCTGCCGATCGCGCTTGCCGGGTTCGCGCTCGCATGGGCGCAGAACGTCCGCGTGGGCGCGCTGGTGCAGGACGAGGCGGCCGGGGTCGCCGACAGCACGGGGAGGCCGGCATGAAGGTCGTGATCATCGGGGGCGGCGTCGCCGGGCTGGCGGCCGCCTACGAACTGCTCGGCCGCGGCCACGAGGTCGCGCTGTACGAGGCGTCGCCCGAGTTCGGCGGCCAGGTGCGGACGTTCGAGATCGGCGGCGGGCGGCTGGAGATCTTCTACCACCACCTCTTCCGCTCCGACACGGACGCGGTCGCGATGATCGAGGAACTCGGGCTGGGCGACGACCTCGCGTGGATCGACTCCAACGTGGGGCTGCACGCCGCCGGCAAGAACTACCCGTTTGTCGGGCCGGTCGACCTCCTCAAGTTCGACCGCGTCTCGCTGATCACGCGGGTGCGCCTGGGCCTCACCGCGCTCTGGCTGCGCCGCTTCAAGGACTGGAAGCAGTACGAGGGGAAGCGCGCGAGCGCCTGGATCCGCTCGCGCGTCGGCCGCGAGGGCTACGAGCGCGTGTGGGGGCCGCTGCTCCGCGCGAAGTTCGGGGAGCACGCGGAGGACGTTTCGCTGGTCTGGTTCTGGGGGAAGATCCACCTGCGCTTCGCCAGCCGGCAGGGGGGGCGCCTGGGCGGGCTCCTCGCGAAGGAGCAACTCGGCTACCTGCGCGGCTCCTTCGGGCGGCTGATGGACGCGCTGGTCGCGGCCAACCGCGCGCGCGGCGGCACGCTGGAGGCGGGCGTGCCGGTGGAGCGCGTGCTGATCGAGGACGGGCGGGCGGTCGGGGTGGTGCTCGGCGGGGCGCGCGCCGGCGAGGAGGTGCGCGCGGACGCGGTGCTGGCGACGACGCCCTCGCCGCTCTTCCAGCGGATCGTGCCGGGCCTCGCCGACCTCGGGCCGGAGGGTGCGGCCTACGCGCGGCTGCTGGAGTCCGTCCAGTACCAGTGGGCGACGGTGATGGTGCTGGCGCTGGACCGGCAGCTGTCGCCGATCTACTGGCTGACGATGACGGACGACGACGCGCCGTTCGTGGTGGCGGTGGAACAGAGCAACTTCATGCCGCCCTCCACCTACGGCGGCGCCCACGTCCTCTACCTCTCCGACTACATGAGCCCCGGCGACCCGATGGTGGAGATGACCGCCGAGCAGTTGCTGGACCTGTACGAGCCCTGGATCCGCCGGATCAACCCCGCCTTCGAGCGCTCCTGGGTGACCGGGACGTGGCTCTACCGCGACCGCGCCGGCCAGCCGGTGGTCCACTCCCGGTACCACGAGACGATCCCGCCGCACCGGACGCCGGTGCCGGGCCTCTACCTGGCGAACACGACCCAGGTCTACCCGGAGGACCGCGGCCAGAACTACTCGATCCGGATGGGGCGCCGCGTCGCACGCCTGATCGAGGACGACCGGGCGGGGCAGCGGCCCGGGTAGGACGGGCGGGGTCGCACGGTCCGCGGGGCGCGGTTGGCTCGAAGTGCCGCCGTTGGTAGCATGCAGCGACGTCGATGGCGCGCGATTCCGCGCCTGCGCACGCCTGCACCGGGTTGAGGGGTCGCCGATGCCGCTGGAGACCGAAAGCAAGGTTCGCCTGCGCGCCCTGGTGGCGGAGTTCCGCCCCAACAACGGCGACCTCCTGGCCGCCCTCCACCGCGTACAGCACGAGTTCGGTTACCTCTCGGCGGAGGCCATGGAGGTGATCGGCGATCAGCTGGGCCTGTTCCCTGCGCACGTCTACGGCGCCGCCTCCTACTACGAGGAGTTCCGCTTCGAACCGCAGGCGCACACCAACATCCGCTGGTGCTCCGGCCCGGCCTGCCGGCTGCGCAACGGCAACGGCATCCGCGACGCGCTCCTCGCCTCGCTCGGCATCGGGCACATGAACGGGCAGACGGAGGACGGGCGCGTCGGCGTGATCCTCGGCCAGTGCAACGGCGCCTGCGAGGTCGCGCCGATGGTGTGGCTGGAGCAGCACGAGAGCCACACGATCGAGCCGGTCGGCAACATGTCCGCCGCGCGCGCCGTCCGCATGGCGCGCGCCCTCCGCGACGGCGCGACGATCGAGGAGGCGACGAATGCCTGACGCACTCGCGCTGTACGACGCCATGCGGGCGAACGCCGACGCCGCCTACGCGGCCTGGCGGAACCCGGAGCGGCCGCGCATCGACGTCGCCATCGACCAGTCCTCGATCTCGAACGGCGCGCTGCGCACGCGCGCGGCGATCGAGCGGGTCGTCTCCGCCCGCAACGCCGCGATCGACCTCGGCCGGGTGCATGGCTACGGCATCCAGTGGCTGCACCCGCTCGTGCAGGTCACCTTCCCGGACGGTGCCACCGTCCTCTACGGCCCCGTCACCCCCGCGGACGCGGAGGCGATCGTGGACGAGGCGAGCGGGCGCTGGGGCGCGGCGGCGTCGCTGCGCATCGGTATGGTCACGGGCGAGCGTGACGGCGTGCCGTCGCTCCGCGACCACCCGTTCTTCGCGCTTGAGCCGCGCGAGCGGCGGTTGCTCCGAAACCTGGGCCTGACCGATCCGGAGTCGCTCGAACACTACATCGCGCGCGACGGCTACCGCGCCTCCGCGCGCATGCTTGGCCGCCACAGCACCGAGGATCAGATCCGGACGGTGATGAACGACGCCGGCCTGACCGGCCGCGGCGGCGCGAACTTCCCGACCGGCGTGAAGTGGAACTTCCTCTTCGGCGCCGCCGGCGAGGATCACTACCTGGTCTGCAACGCGGACGAGGGCGACCCGGGCGCGTGGGTGAACCGCGTGGTGATGGAGGGCGACCCGCACCTCCTGATCGAGGGGATGCTGATCGGCGCCTTCGGGACGCGCTCGAAGCAGGGCTACATCTACCTGCGCGACGAGTACCCGCTGGCGATCGCGCGCATGGAGCAGGCGATCGCGCAGGCGGAGGCCGCCGGCCTCCTGGGCGAGGACATCCTCGGCACGGGCCTGACCTTCCGGCTGCGCGTGATCCGCGGCGCCGGCGCCTACGTCTGCGGCGAGGAGACGGGGCTGCTGTCCTCGATCCAGGACAGCCGCGGCATGCCGCGCGTGAAGCCGCCGTTCCCGGCGCAGCGCGGTGTCTTCGACAAGCCGTCCAACGTGAACAACGTGGAGTCCTACGCCAACGCGCCGCTGATCCTGATGCACGGCTCGGACTGGTACCGCCAGTACGGCACGGAGCGCGCGACCGGTACCAAGATCTTCTCCTTCTCCGGGGACATCGCCCGCGTCGGCTTCATGGAGCTGCCGTTCGGCGTGCCGCTGGCGAAGGTGCTGGAGGTCTGCGGCGGGATGGTGGGCGGCGAACTGAAGGCGATCCAGTCGGGCGGCCCGCTCGGCTCGCTGCTGCCGCCGCAGTCGCTGCCGAAGTTGATCCTGCAGGGCGACTCCTTCTCGCCGTGGGACGCGATCATGGGCGGCGGCGGCATCGTTTTCTGCAACGACAAGACCAGCGTGCTGGTGCTTGCGGAGATGTTCGCCGCGTTTGTTGAAGAGGAATCCTGCGGCCGCTGCACCACCTGCCACGGCGGAAACCAGCGTCAGACGGAGATCCTCCGACGCATCATCGACGGCCGCGGCCGGCGCGAGGATGAGCCGAACCTGAAGTTGATCGACCGCACGCTCCAGTTCTCCAACTGCGTACACGGCCAGTTCAGCCCCAAGATCACGCGCAACCTGCTCCAGCACTTCCACGCCGACTACGAGGCGGCGCTGCGCGGCGAGGACCCCTCACTGACGATGGCCGGCCTCTACCGCGTGGTCGTCACCAACCAGTACGACCCTGCGCTGGCCGAGGCGGTCGCGATCTGCCCGGTCGACGCCTTCCGGGGCCCCGCCGGCAACCGCAGCGTGGACGACGCGGCGTGCATCCGCTGCGGCGCGTGCATCGACGTCGCGCCGAAGGCGGTCGGCAAGCAGGCGAAGGCCCGCACCGTCGCCCTCAACTAGCCCGAAGGAGTCCCGCCGATAGCCTCGATGACCGCGCACCCGCTCTTCCAGCGGTTCTGGGTGATCCTGGCGGCGGTGGCCGTGCTCGCCTTCGTCGGCTGCGCCACCGGCGCCGTGGACTGCTCCGTCGGCAAGCCGGTCGGCCTCGCCGCCGCGCTCGGGGCGGCCGCGCTCTCCTTCCTCGACCCGGTCGGGGAGCGTCGCGCCGGGTAGGATGCCGCCTCTGACGGGCGCGCCTTGAGGGCGGCCTCCGTCCGCCCGTAGACTGTGCGGGCCGACAACGATCCCGCGACTCCCCGCGAGAGGCCCGGCCGCCTGGCCACCCCGGCCCGTCAGCAGTTCCTGGACCTGAAGGCCCAGCACCCGGACGCGCTCCTGCTCTTCCGGATGGGCGACTTCTACGAGACGTTCGACGAGGACGCCGAGGTCGCTGCGCGTGTCCTGGGGATCGCGCTCACCTCCCGTCCGATGGGCGGCGACGGCGCTCGGATCCCGCTCGCCGGGATCCCGTACCACCAGCTGGACCGCTACCTGGACACGCTCGTCGCCGCCGGCTACCGCGTCGCGATCGGCGAGCAGGTGAGCCTGCCGCCGTCGCGGGGCGGCGCGGCCGGGCTCGTGGAGCGGCGGATCACGCGCGTGGTCACCCCGGGCACCGTGGACGACGGTGAACTGCTCGCCGGGCCCGGCCACAACTGGCTCGCGGCCGCGGCGCGGGACGCCTCCACGCCACCGGGCGAGGCGGAGCGC
>PHBR01000146.1 GCA_002840675.1 Chloroflexi bacterium HGW-Chloroflexi-9 | reverse complement strand
TCGAACGGCAGCGCGGCGACGGGCGTCTCCTGCGCCGCGCCATCGAGGTGCACGCGGGCGACCTTCGCGGCCGGATAGCGGCGCCTGACCAGCGGGCGCGCGGCCTCGAACTGGCCGGGGAGCACCAGCAGCGGGCGCTGCGCGTCGAAGTCCGGGTGGTCGGGGTCGAAGGCCTGCACCTGGTGCGGCTGCAGGGCGAAGGCGCGCAGGACGCCCTCGAACGTGGCGAGGTCTTCCGTCATGTCGCGAGTATACTGGCGGGGTGATTGTCCTCCGCTGGGTCGCCGCCGCGCTCTTCGTCGCCTGCATTCCGGTGGCGTTGCTGCTCACCAACGTCCGCGTCGCCGGCACGTGGGAGCGGGTCTACGGCTACTCCTACTCCCAGTACGACGTCCCCCGCGTGACGGGCATCGAGCGTAAAGAACTCGACCGCGCCTCCGCGGCGATCTCCCGCTACTTCCAGGAGGGCCGCACCGGCGAACTGCTGGACATCCGCGTGCAGCAGGGCGAACGCACGATCCCGCTGTTCAACGAGCGCGAGAGCCTGCACATGGCGGACGTGAAGGACCTCTTCCAGACGGTATTCCGCATCCACGAGTTCGCGATGATCTACATCGTGGTGTATGTGGCCGCGGTGTACCTCTGGAGCCGCGAGCGCTCCATCCGGCAACTCGCCAGGCAGGCCGTCTGGGCGGGCATCGGCACCGTCGCCATCCTCGGCGCCGCAGCGTCCGCGATGGTGGTGGGGTTCGACGACCTCTTCTACCGCTTCCACGTCCTGTCGTTCTCCAACGACTTCTGGCAACTCGACCCCGCCACCGACCGCCTGGTCCAGATGTTCCCGCAGGGCTTCTGGTTCGATGTGTCGATGGCCGTGGGTGCGTTCACCGTGATGCAGGGCGGCCTGGTCGCCCTCGCCGGCGTCGGCTACATCGTCTGGCTGGACCGCCGGGCCGAGCAACGCCGCCTCCAGCGCCGCCGCCGCCTCGCGTCCGCCGAGGTGCCGGCGCTCCCCTAGAGCCGCCGGATCGCCAGCGTCGCGCCCCGAGCCGATGAGGCCTCGATCACGGCACCCGGCGAGCCGCCGACCCAGATGAAGCGGGCGCCGCCGCCCACGCCTCGACCATCCGAGCGGAGGTGGCCCGCCGTCACGCGGAGGTGCACGGGCGCGGCCGCGACCGCGCTGCCGTCCGCCTCCTTCAGCAGCACAAGGAACTCAGCCTGCTCACCGAGGGGCTCCGAGGCGACGTACGTGGCGACGGGCATCCGGTCGCTCCACGCAGAGACGCCCCGGGGTGCCGGGGCGTCTCTGGTTTGCTCTCAGGCTGACGTGACGCCCTCGACTACTCGAAGTCCGACATGTCGAAGTCGTCACCACCGAAGTCGTCATCCCCGCCGTAAAAGTCTTCCGGCTCAGTGTCGCCCATGATGTCCGGGCTGGCCCCGCCGATGACCGCGACGCGCTGGAACTGGACCCGCGTGGCGCCGGCCGCGTTGCAGTGCGGGCACTTGGCCGCGTCGTCGCGGGCGGCAAGCCGCCGCAACAGGTCGAACTTCTTGCTGCACTTCTTGCAGCGGTACTCGTAGATCGGCATGCGAACTGCGCTCCCTCTGCTCGAACGCCTGTCCTCGATAGGTGCGGGCTAGTCCAGGTAGTCCTTCAACTTGCGCGACCGCGTGGGGTGGCGCAACTTCCGCAGCGCCTTCGCCTCGATCTGGCGGATGCGCTCGCGCGTCACGTTGAACTCGCGGCCGACCTCCTCGAGGGTCCTCGAGCGGCCGTCCTCCAGGCCGAAGCGCAGCTCCAGCACCTTCCGCTCGCGCGGGGTGAGGGTGGAGAGCACGTCCATCACCTGCTCCTTGAGGAGCTGGTGGGAGGCGGCGTCCTGCGGCGCCAGCGCCGTCGGGTCCTCGATGAAGTCGCCGAGGTGGGAGTCTTCCTCCTCACCGATCGGGGTCTCCAGCGAGACCGGCTCCTGCGAGACCTTCAGGATCTCGCGCACGCGGTCCGGCGGAAGCTCCAGCTCCTTGCCGATCTCCTCGGGCGTCGGCTCGCGTCCGAACTCCTGCACCAGGCGGCGCTGGATGCGGACGAGCTTGTTGATCGTCTCCACCATGTGCACGGGGATGCGGATCGTGCGGGCCTGGTCCGCGATGGCGCGGGTGATGGCCTGCCGGATCCACCACGTGGCGTAAGTGGAGAACTTGAAGCCCTTGCGGTAGTCGAACTTCTCGACCGCACGGATCAGGCCGATGTTGCCCTCCTGGATCAGGTCCAGGAGCGACATGCCGCGGCCGATGTACTTCTTCGCGACCGAGACGACCAGGCGGAGGTTCGCCTCCGTCAGCTGACGCTCGGAGCGCTTGCCGTCGTAGATGATCTTCTCGAAGTAGTACTGGAACCCGCCGCCGTGCGCCTCCTGCAACTTCTCGGAGATCCCCTTCGGGGGCGGGAACAACTTGGACTCGGTGCCGGCGAGCTCAGCCGCCCAGCGCACGTGGTCCGGGCGCATGATGTGGGTGATGATCGAGTGCCGGATCAGGGCCTCGCGGGCGCGTTCGCCGTCCCACTTGAACTCCGCCATCAGCGCCCCCTGGACGCCCTCGTCCATCTCGCCATCGAGGCAACGACGGAACGCGGTGTCACGGATGCGCTCGGAGACGGACTGCCGGGGCAGATCCAGGTGGCGGCTCACCGTCTGGTAGACGGCGCGGTCCTGGTGGAACTGCCGCAGCAACTCCACGAACACCTCGGCCCAGGTCGGCTCCTCGCCGTGCTCGTCCCGGTAGTCGTCGACGATGTCCTCGATATGCAGCCACTCTTCGATGGCTCGCGAGAGGCGCTTCTCGTCGTCGGCGGTCAACAGCGAGACCTTGCCGATCTCGCGCAGATACATGCGGACCGGGTCGTCGATGCCTGAGACCTCGTCCACGATGCGCCGGGCCGCCTCCACCACGCCGCCCGCCTCGCGGGCCGCGGGGTCGATGCGGACGGTGATGCCGTTCTCCGACAGCTGCGAAATGATCGAGTAGAGCTTGTCCGCGCTCTGCTCGGCATCCGGCATCGCCTCGAACACATCCTCGGCGGTGACGTGCCCGCTGCGGCGCCCCTTGGAAAGCAACGCGTCGAGGCCGGCGTCCGCCAGCGTCGTGTCTTCAAATGCCTGGGTCATGCCACGCTCCCATCACGCGGGTCGTCGTCAGTCCGTGTTCGACGCCCGGTTGCGACCTGATACTCCCGCGCCAGCGCCTTCTGGCGCTGCACGGTCTCGGTGAATTCGTCGGCGGCTTCGCCGACCACGGCCACCGGGCTGCCGTCCCCGTCTGTCTGGCGGGCGGCCCGCATGGCCTCCGCCTGGTCCCGCGCGACGGCGAGGAGCCGCGCGGCCTGCCGGCGGGTGCGCAGTTCGCGCGCCATCGCCGTCACCATGTCGCCCACCTGCCGCGGTTCGTACTGCGGCAGCGGGTCGGCGCGAAGCGCCTGGTAGCGCTCCCGCGTGTCCTCATCGAGCTCGGCGAGGTGATCTGCGAGGTCGGCGTCCGCCAGCCACGCTGCGAACACCAGCCGGTTCAGGGAGTCCTCGAACAGCCCGGGGTCGAGCCCCAGCGCCGTGCCGCGCGACTCGTGGCGCTGGACGATGACCTCCAGCAACTGCGTCTCGCCGTCGCGGGGGGCGGCGGTCGCCTTCTTGGCGGCCTTCACTTCGGCCGTTGTCGCGACGGGGCGGGGCTGCGGGCGCATCGACTGCGCGGCGTGCAGCCGCTGCTCCGCCATCAGACGCGTCACCGTCGCCTCGTCCACCGCAGCAAAGCGCGCGACCTTCTGGACATAACTGGCGCGCACGACCTCGTCGCCGATACGCCCGAGGTAGGGCAGCAACTGCTCCACGGCGCGGGAACGGGCGCGGGCGTCCGCCGGGTCCACGCCGCCGGTCACCACCTCGAAGAGGTGGTCGAGCACCGGCTTCGCGCCGGCCAGCAGCGTGCGGAAGCGCTCCGTGTCCTTGCGGACGAGCGAGTCCGGGTCTTCGCCGGCGGGCAGGGCGACCACGCGGATGTCGGCGTCCAGGACCTCCTGGTAGGAGATCAGGCCACCGAAGCCCAGTTCCACCGTCCCGCGGCGCTCGGCGACGCCGGCGGCCACCTCCACGCCTCGCAGGGTGGCGGCGGAGCCGGCGCTGTCGGCGTCCAGGGCGAGCACCACGTTGTGGGTGTAGCGCTTCAGCAGTTCCATCTGCTTCTCGGTGATCGCGGTGCCGTTGGAGGCGACCACGTTCTCGAAGCCGAACTGGTGCGCGCCGATCACGTCCATGTAGCCCTCGACGACCACGGCGCGGTCCTGGCGACGGATCGCGTCGTTGGCGCGGTCCAGGCCATAGAGGTTCGCGCTTTTCTCGAAGAGCGGCGTCTGCGGCGTGTTCAGGTACTTCGGCTCGTCGCCCGGGCGCATGGCGCGAGCGCCGAAGCCGATCAGGCGGCGACGCGCGTCTCGCGTGGGGAACATCAGCCGCCCGCGGAAGCGGTCGTAGGCCCCCCGGTCGCCCTCAATGGCGAGTCCTGCCTCCACGAGGTCGGCCTGCGTGAAGCCACGCGTCACGAGGTGGTCGATCAGCCCGCTCCAGCCCTCCGGTGCGTAGCCGAGTTGCCACGTCTCGATGGTGGTTTGGTCTAGCCCGCGGCTCTCGCAGTAGGCGCGGGCGTCCGCGCCGTCCGGCCCGGCCAGGGCGGCCTGGAAGTAGATCGCGGCGGCCTCGTTCGCGGCCAGCAGCCGCTCGTGGACCTCGCGCTCGGCGACCTCGCGCTGGCTGGGGGCACGCAGCTCCACGCCGGCGCGCTCTGCGCAGAGGTACAGGGCTTCCTTGAAGTCGAGGCCTTCGATGCGGCGGACGAACTCGATGACGTCGCCACCGGTGGAGCAGGAGCCGAAGCAGTGCCAGGTCTGGCGCTCCGGATCCACGACGAAGGACGGCGTCCGCTCGCTGTGGAACGGGCACCGGGCCTTCCAGGAACGCCCCATCTTCTTCAGTTCGGGGACGTACCCGGAAACGACATCAACGATGTCGAGCCGCGCCTTGATGTCATCGATCTGGGTCATCTGTCTATGTAGACACCAGACCGGCAAGATCGTTACGCGCCG
>PHBR01000005.1 GCA_002840675.1 Chloroflexi bacterium HGW-Chloroflexi-9 | reverse complement strand
GGCCCGAGATAGGGACCGAGGCCGACTGGTTGCTGGCCGTGTATCCGGAAGAGGCGAGCCGGCAGGAGGCTATGCAATTCTGGGCGACCTATACCGACAAGCTGCGCAAGGGCGAACGGCCGGAAGGCCCGCTCAAGGGAAGCCTCCGCTGCAAGGACGGGTCGTTCCGTACCTGCATCGGGGAAGCCGCGCTCATAGCCGACCGGTTCATATTTACGTTCGTGGACATTACCCAGGCCGACGAGGCCGCGACGGGGGTCGAGGCCGAGGTAGGGAGCGACGTTGCCGCCGCGCAGGTCGGCGTCGACGAGGACGGTCACGTATCCCTGTGCGGCGAGCTCGGCCGCGACCGCGATGGCGAGCGTGGTCTTACCGGGGGCGGCCTTGCCGCTCGTGACCGCGGTCACGTGACCGCGATGCTCGGGCGCACCGGTCGAGACCGGCCCCGGGTCAGGGCGTCCCGGGGCCGCCGCGGGAGGCGCAGCCTGCAGCCCATCCGATGCTTCGGCGACGAGTGCGGCGGCGATCGTGGAGGTCTGCGCGGACGCCGGGATGACCGCGGCGGAGGTCGCGAACCGGTCCGTCTGGCGCTCGTCCGACGCCATCAGCACGACCGGCAGCCGCTGCTGGCGGATCGCCAGGAGCGTCGCGTCGCCGAGGCCGTGCAGGCCGGCCGACACGAGGACGGCGTCGGCCGGCGTCAGGGAGCACTCCTCGACGAGGCTGGCCCCGTCCAGGCAGCGAGCGACGACCGTCACACCTTCGTGAGGCAGTTCGTCGACGAGCCGCCGCTCCAGCGCGCGGTCGCCCGCAGCGAGGATCACCCGCATCGGAGTGCTGCCGGCGAGGCGGCTCATCGCGCGACCTCCGCCGGCGCCACCGGCAGCAGCGTGAGCCGTCCATTGACGAGCGCGTGCGTGACCGCCTCCGCTTCCGCGCGAGGCACGACCAGCGTCACGTTCGTGATCCGCCCATCCTCCTCGCTCCCGCCACCGCCGCCGATGCTCACGCGGCTGGCGTCGAAGGCCACGTGGTAGACGGTCGCGCGCTCCAGCAGCGTCCCCGTCTGACTCTGCGGGCGGCCGGGCTCGGAGGTGGCCATCACGGCGACCTGGTCTCCGCGCCGCAGGTTGCCGAAGACCGCGTCGGCGCTCATCGCCACCGTCACGGCCACGTCGTCCGGACCGAGCACCGGGCCGGCGCCCAGGTCGGGGCGCAGCACCAAGGCTCCCTCGTGGATCGGCCTGCCTGCCGTCTGACCGACGATGCTCGCGAGGTCGCTCCCCGCGAACGCCAGCGCTCCGAGGCTGCCTTCGAGGCGGGCCTCCCCGACCGCGAGGTCCGCCGCCTCGATGACGTGTCCCGCCGGGATCGTCCGTGCGGCAACGACGAAGGGGTCTGTGATGCGGAGCGAATTCGCGAGGGTCAGGCCGCCGGCCAGGGCGACCGCGACCAGGCCGATGCCGATCAGGATGCGGAGGTCGACCCGCGGGACTGCCCAGCTGCGGGCACGGCCGGCGGTGGTACCAGAGGCCACCTCGTCTACTCCTCTCTGTCCGCGTCTGCAGCGTCAGCGGCTGAGCGGGAGTATTCCTCTGGGGGCGGAGGCAGTGACCGCTCCCCGCCCTCCCAGCGGCGTACGACGCCGTTCAGCCAGGACCGCACGCAAGCGGCGGCGCTGTCCGCGTCGGCGAATCCCTCCTCCGTGCCCACGTCCGCGCGGTCCATGCCGCGACGGTGGATCAGCACGCGCAGCGGGTGCTCGTGCCCGGGCTCTACCCGTGCCCGGACGAGGAGGAAGTCGGTCAGTGAGCGGTGCGGTTCGAACATGCGCGGGACGCTACGGGCACCCCGTAACAACCAGCGTCGAGAAGTGCGTACGATCGGCCTGTTTGGGCGTGTTTTACGCCCCTCCGAACCATCGAATCTGGCTCAACGACGTGGGGTTCAGGGCTGACGAGATTTGGTACGCTGTTATTGCGCTCGGTTTCGATGACATCGTCTCGCGGGCGGCTCACGAAGCGACTGAAGGTGGGGCGTGATGCCGGTTGCGGCCCGGCATCGACGGCCAGTGAGGAACTGGATCGGATGGCCGCGCGACGGAACGGACGGGGGCATGCCCGTCCGCGCCCGCAGAGTCCCCAGCTCGGGCACTCGCGGCGCACCTCGCTGGTGCTGCTCGGAGACTTCACTGTCTGCGACGGCACGGGATCTCCGGTCCGGCTCCCGCTTGCCGGCCAGCGACTCGTCGCACTGACTGCGCTCCACGGCGCTCCGCTCCCGCGCCACCTCGCCGCGTCGCGGCTCTGGCCGCACCTGCCGTCCGTGAGCGCCCGCGGCAGTCTCCGCAACGCCATCTCCGGTCTGCAGGCGGCCTGCCCGGGACTGATCGCGGCCGACGCCAGCACCGTGCGGCTCGCCGATACGGTCGACGTCGACATCTGGCAGCGGGAGGCGCAGGCGCTGCGCGTGCTCCAGAGGGACGGCGGCGATCCGCGTGCCGAGGAGCCGTTCGAGGGGATGCCACTGCTGCTGCCAGCCTGGGAAGAGGAGTGGGTGGCGGTGGAGCGTCTGCGGCTCCAGGAACTCCTGCTCTACGCACACGAGGCGCAGGCGGCCCGGCTCTTGAGGCGGGGAGAGTTCGCCCTGGCGGTGGCCGCGGTCTATGAGGTGCTGCGGGTGGACCCGCTGCGGGAGAGCGCGGCGCAGCTGCTGGTCAGCGCCCACCTCGCCGAGGGGAACCGCGCCCAGGCCGCGCGCTGTTACCTGGAGTTCCGGGGGCGGCTACACGCTGCTCTGGGGATCGAGCCATCGGGAGACTTGCGAAAGCTGGTTGCGGGGCTGCTCCGGACGGGGAGCGGACAGTAACCGAGGTAGATGGCAGAGCATCTGCTTCCCAAGCAGAGGGTCACCGGTTCGAATCCGGTCTGCCGCTCCAGACTTCGCACTCAACGAGAAGCCCGCCTGATGGCGGGTGTTTCGTCGCGGTTCCGTGACCCTCTGCTCTTGCCGTGAAGGGGCGCCGGCTTCGTAACCCCCTGCTTTCCCGTAAAGTGTTGAAGTGTGGGCCGACCCTCTGCTTACCGAGCAGAGATACCCCCGCGATGACCGAGGCTAGTGGACAGCTAGCCCGGCGAAAACGCTAGGTCGGAATTAGCCGCGTTACAGTTCCCGCGTGGCAGGTGGCTCTCATGGGCGTCGCAGCGTGACCTCAGACTGGTACGAAATCCAAGAGGGCGATCTGTCGGGTTTCGAGTTGCTTCGGGCGATCCTGATAGCTGATGCTCCAACTTTGGGATCGTTCCTGCTCGAAGGCCTCTCTGATCCCGCCTACCTCACCTCAGTTCTTCAGAAGCAGGGCCACGACTCCCTCGTTGAGTACATCGCTAAGCGACGTATCTCCTCGAAGCTCAGCATTCGCGTGGCCGATTTTGGCGAGATCACCGCTGGGCGCTTGATCGAGGCTGAAGAGGGCCTATCTCGCCCCATCGAGAAGCTGCGCTACAAGTTCAATCACGACTGGTCTCCCCACCTGACCGACGTGTTTGCGGTGCGTCTGGACGCGGACGAGATTTCGGCGTTCGCGTATTGCGAGGTCAAGGCTGGCACGACGCCTCCTGCAAGCGGCGTTGCGGCGGACGGCTACCGAGCACTCGTCAAAGCGTGGCACGAGAAGGTGCCTGAGATCTTGCATTTCACTTCTGAAAGATTGTGGGACGCAAACAGGCAAGACGAGTACGAACGGCTGGGGCGCGCGATCTCCAGTGCGGGAACGATGCCCCAGCTCCTGCGACTCGTTCTAGTCTTCGACGAATTGCACTGGTCCGACGATGAGTTCGATGCCCTCAAGGAGGCCTTAGAGGAGGAGGCGACGCCTACAGGGACTTTTCGCTGCTATCTGGTGCGACGGTTCGAGCTTCGGCCGCTCATTGAAGCCGCCTACGCGCAGATGGCCGTGCAGGCTCAAGCCCGATGACTCGGCAATCGTACCTGGAGGGGCTCGCCGAACGACTCACGCAGACTGCAACGGAACCTGGGTTCCTCAATAACTGGGCGCAACTCCGATCGAAGCATCTTCTCTCCGCTGTCGCGCCCGACTCGGTAGCGGGCGTGAACTACACGTACTCCACAGAGCAGCTGGTCCGTCGGAGCACCTCGATCCTTCAGAGTGCATTGCGTTTGTCGGAGGCCGACTTGATCGGCCGCGATCCTAATCCCGACCTTCGTCGCGCCGCGGAAATCTTCGAGTATCTGTCGGGCCTCGATGAGGGCCCAAGCGAACACACGAGCGCCCTCATCGCATCGACCTTGTACCAAGTAGCCGGTTACGCGGCGAACTCAGCCTGCCTTGCGCGTGCCCTCGCTCTGCCGCCACTCCCGGACTCGATGAATCTGGAAACCGCCGATGCAGTCTTGCGCAGAGGGATAGCGCTTGCTCTCCAACGGCGTTTTGTTCGACTGCAACGGGAGGCCTCAGCACTCAACCTTTGGCTGCCGAGCTCCGAAGCCCAGTTCCTAGGTGAGCTCGAGGCGGAGGATGCGCCGGCCGAGGCCGCAGCGGGTCTACCGATCGCGCTGCTCGCGGCCTCGGCCTTTGCCGCGCTGGCTCGTTTCGTGCTGCGAGGACAGCCGTTCTCAGAATTCGTCGAGCCGTGGCGAGAACTGAGAGGCCTGATCCTGGCAGTTGGAGACCCGTCGTGGCTCCTCGAAGTCGACGCCATGGAGGCAACCGCTCAGCGCCTGCAGCGCACGAGTGTCTGGGCCGTCCTGGACGAGGCAATTGCGAGGGACGGCATTTGGGCTCGGTATGCCATGTTGACTGCTCGAGGCAGAGGATCGAGTCCCCTAGACGCACGCAGCGGGGTGGAGCTCTGGGAGTCCCAGTTGCGCGCTGTCGACAGCGGGCTCCTCAACACAGACTCCAGCGGACTCGCGATCCGTATGCCGACCAGCGCGGGCAAGACGCGCATCGCAGAAATGGCGATTCTGAGCGAACTGACCAAGCCAACGCGGCGTCAGGTTGTGTATGTCGCGCCATTCAACGCGCTTGCCGACGAAGTCGAAAGCTCGATGTCGTCTCTGTTCGCGAATCTCGGCTACCGGGTCACGTCAGTCCTCGGTAACTACGACCTCGATGAACTTGAGGCTGATCTGCTCAGCACAGCTGATCTCCTCATAACGACTCCAGAGAAATTGACGCTGCTTCTCCGATCGCGTCCGACACATTTTCAGTCTGTCGGCCTACTTGTTCTGGACGAAGGTCACATCATCGACTCCCGTGATAGAGGCGTCGGCTACGAACTCCTGCTCACACGCCTGCAATCCCGATTGCTTCAAGATGCCCGGATCCTGTTCCTCTCCGCGGTGATATCCGATGAAAACGCCGCCGATTTCGCGGAGTGGCTGTGCGGCGATCGTTCTGCAGTCGCGGCAACCGATTGGCGTCCGGCGCGCCAGCTCGTAGGGGTCTTTAACGCGCAGCTGAATCGCATCGACTATCCGTTGGAGCGTGCGACCGAGGGGGTCCAAGCGCCCTTCGTACCTCGTCCAATCTCCGTCTCCCAATACACCGACTTCACGCCAAAGCAACGGCGCCCGAAGCAAGTGCCCTTCCCAACGAATTCAAAGGGTGACCTGACCGCGGAACTGGCACTCAAGTTTGCTGACGAGGGGCCCGTACTGATCTTCACCACGCAGCCACGCTGGGCTGAGTCCACCGCCCAGGTCGTAGCTCGGGGCCTACAACTCCGTAGGCAGACAGAAGGTGTCGGCATTCCGGGTGCCTTCCGAAGAGTTCTCGACCGTCCGTTTCCGCCCACATCCGTCGCGGTAGCTGAAGCGTGGCTCGGACGCGAGTCTTCGATAGTGGGCCTCCTTCGGCAGGGAATCGGTGTACACCATGCAGGACTTCCCGATGCGCTGCGACGAACAGCAGAGGACGACTTCCGGAACGGCTTGCTTCCGGTGCTGGTTGCGACCGGCACGCTCGCGCAGGGAGTCAATCTTCCGGTCAAGACTGTCCTCATCCATACGCTTCATCAATACGAGGTGGATGCCGCCGAGGACGATGACAGTCGAGTGACATTGCGCGACTTTTGGAACACCGCTGGCCGCGCGGGACGAGCTGGGGCCGAAACTGAAGGACACATCATCGTCGTAGCGCTCAATGATTACGAGGCTCGTCAGGCCACGCGCTATCTACGCGGGGAGCCCGAGTCGCTGCGAGGTCGACTCTTCCAACTGCTTCAGGAACTTGTGAGCGACCGACTCTCGAACGACGAGTTCCGTCTGCAACTCGACTCGGACCTACTAGCAGAGCTAGTGGAAGAGAGTGTTGGATCCGACGCCGAGTCTCGATTTGAATCGCTGATCGGTGATTCGTTCGTCTCAATTCAGGTAAGGAAGCAGACGGACGGTACTACAGCCCCTCTCACGGAACGCGCGAAGAGTGTGCTCCAGACGATTCGAACCGAAGTTGGTGAGGACCAGCGGAGACAAACCTTCGCCTTGACTGGACTCGACGTAGCGACCTGTCTACGGATCGAGGAGCGCATCCTCGCAAACCCGACCGAAGTGAAGCGGCTCCTCACTCAGGCTGACGTTGGTGTTGATGAGCTTCTTCCGACAATCCACACCGCGATCGCCGACCTTCCTCGATTCATTCCCAAGTTCGAAATTGCGGCCGATATGGCGGGACTGCTCGTTGATTGGGTCCAACAAGCGCCCATGCGGGAGCTGGTAGATCAATACCTGCCGGCGGACGCAGACGAGCGCCGATTTCAGAAAGACGTAATCACCGACTACTTCGGTTACAAATTGCCCTGGGCGACGTCCGCTTACATGCGTATCGCTGGGCACGTCCTGGACGTGAAGGACGACCTTTCGGACACGGCGCGTTGGCTGGCGCCAATGGTGCGGTACGGAGTTGCAACACCGAAAGCGACCTGGGCCATGACTCTCGGCTGCCCAACTCGAGACCTGTCTGTCGCGATCGCGGACACATTCATAGCCACGAGCGCAGCCTCCACGTATGCAGCTTTTGCCGAATGGTTCAGCGAACTCACCGAGGAGGATTTTATCCTAGGCATGAATGCAACTGCGGACGAAGCCAGACTCTTGGTTCCGCGCGCGATGGCCTTGGTTCGCGACGGACAACGAACCACCGAACTGCTCCGAGACGAACCGTCTGCGTACGAGGCGCGTGTAGCGGGTTTGCAGTACGAGAATCGCCGCGCGCATCTGTCGGAATTGGAGCCCGGAATGCCCTTGCGGCTGCTACGCGACTACGACAATCCATACGACCCGAACGCGATCTGGGTCGAACACCAGGGCGCCCAATTGGGCTTCCTCCCTCGTCCTCTCGCACGGCTAATCGCACCCAGTCTCGACAGCGGTGTCCAGTTCGAGGCGAAGGCCACCTCCGTGCAGCGCGGCAGTACCGCAGCGGTCCAGCTGATGATCTCTCGTTCGAACAATTAGCCCCGCTAGGTTGCCTGCAGCACAACCGAGAGTCGATGCGCCGCTATGTGGCTACCCACCGGACGTACGGACCTGCGGATGGGCCGCGTTCCCGGTCGCTAGCAGGGTGCTGAAAAAAGCAGCGGACGCGATTTCAGGCCCCATATCCTGCAGTTGTGGCCGTCGTCGACCACAACATCTTGTGGTTCTACGGCACCCAGATCGCGGTCTCCGGGCCTTTTCAGCACCCTGCCAGGCTAGCGCGGTCGCGCGCACGCGCCGACGTCACCCGTTGAGCGGCCAGACCACCGGTGTTCGAAGCACCACCAGTCCGTCCTCGGGCAGCTTGCAGCGCTCCTTTAGCGCTTTGAGCAGCCGCGCCTGCTCATCGATATCCGTCAGGTCGTAGCGGTCAATCTCGGCCAGCGTCTCGACTGCTTCCCGATGGACATTCGGGAATCGCGCGGCGAAGAAGTCGTCATAGCGATCCACGCCGTCGTGGGCTGTGAGCTCTGCGACCTGCCGGTGCATCAACCTCATCTTGGCGTAGTTGAGCGTCCAGATGGCGACGGTGAAGTGGTCAGAGGGCTCGGAAGCCACCCGGCGTAACTTCGCCAGGTCTCCCTCCACCTCTTGCTCATAGACCCTGCTCAGGTCGAATCCGTGCTTGTGGAGGTAGGCGTGCACCCGCGGGTGTGCGGGGATCCCGGAGAGCGCCGCGCTGAAGTCATCGAGGTCCGCTCGCAGCGCACCCACCAAGGCGACGCCGTCGACCTCGACGAGCGCATGGGCGAGTTCGTGAGCGACGTCCACGGGGTCTGTCGGGCTTTCGTGGAACCTCACCTGGTGGACGACGCCCGGTATCGAGGTAATCCGGGCTCGGGTGTCCGCGGCGATAGTCGGGTCGACGAACCATCGCACCGGGAGGCTGAGCCTGCCTCGCTCCTCCCCCATGAAGCTCCGGAGTTCTGGCGACTCTTCGAGTACCTCTGCTAGGAACGAATGCTCCGCGATCGGCGGTGTCGTCGGTACGAAGTAGCGCTCCAGTGGCAGGCAGCACTTCTTGTACTTCGCTCCACTCGCGCACGGGCATGCGTCGTTCCGGCCTGGCATCGTCCCTCCTGGGGCTCGTCTTGCGTGGGGCGAGACTAGCGGACGGCGCGGGTCCTCGCGTGGCGGCGGCGTGGGGGCCTCGGGCGCTGCAGCCAGGCCGCCGATACTGCCCGTCACGACGCCGACGCCGGCGAGGGTCGGGGTGTCGAGGCGGCTGAGGTCCGTGAGTTGGATCGTCGCGAGGTACACGACGCCCTCGCGATGCCACAGGTGGCGGTGGGGAGCCAGCGGCCGGGTCGGGTCATGCTGCGTTCACTGGTAACTCGGGCCGGGTCGCTGGGTCGATCCACCGCCTCAACGTCTCGAGCAGTGCGAGCCTGGCTCGTTCCGCGTCTTCCGCCCTCGTCTCCTGTTCATCCCACATCTGGCGGTACTTCAACACGAGCTGATCCGCCCCTGAGCGCCCTCTCGCCCAGAGAATCACTTGCCCTATGTCCTCCGCCCTCGCAGCTCTGCCGAGGCAGTCCCCCTCCTCGATCCAACCACTGCCCGAGCCTGACCCTTTGCTTCGCCACGATGTCTGCCGCCGACACGCCGACCAGTTCCGCCCCATCCATCCCCCGCACCGATTCGACGATCACCTCGACGGCGTCTACCGCGCGCAACGGCGCGTCGCGCCTCCACGACAGGTACGCGCCCAGGCCGCACGCTGTTACCTGGAGTTCCGGGGGCGGCTGCTCAGCGCGCTGGGGATCGAGCCATCGGGAGAGTTGCAGGAACTCGTAGCGGGGCTGGTTCGGTCGGGGAACGGGCAGGGGTCGAGCTGACCGCGAATGCAGGCCGACTGAGTAGCGGATTCGTAGGGGTTCTCCCGCACGCGCTCTCGCGGCGGAGGCAACGGTACGTCTCGGACGGCAACTCAAGAGCGGGGAGATCAGCCGATAGTGCGGGCTGGTAGCACCGTAAAACCCAAAAGAAGGAGAGCGGGTGCGTCGGCGCGGCAAGGCCTACAGGACGCTCATCCCTCGCGAATCTTCTCGATAAGCATCTCCGCGATCGCCTCCATCGAATGCTCTTCAAGAGCGACGTACGCAACGTCAGGGGGAAGTCCGTCTAGGTCAACGGGCTCAACCATGATCGGGAGTATGTACTCGCGCCCCTTGTCCTCGACAGCGCGACTAAGGGCGCTTCGACGCTCGTGCGTCGTCCACTGCCGATCGCGGTACTCCGACGACACGAACATCACGCAGAAGCGCGCTTGCTTCCGGTAGATGCGATCGAAGAACTCGGTGAGCCGCTTGCCCCACAGTCGGCTCCCATAGAAGGCGTCATAGAAGACCTTGATGCGGCGATCCCGAAGGATCGTGGCGAGGGCTTCGGCGTGCTTCCGGTCTGACCCCGCGAAGGAGATCGCGACATCGAACTCGTCGTCCTCATCGCTCGGATCAGCCGAAAGGCGCGCCGGCGAGGCAGAGCGTGTCGCGACAGGACGCCGCACGGCCCGTCGCTCGTCCGACCGAGGAAGGATGCTGAAGCCGAACTCGCTTAGCCGCGCTTCAGCAGCGAGGAAAGCCTCAATCGCCGGGGAGAAATCCGAACTGAGATGGTCGTACCATCCGTGAACCGTGTTGGTGTTCGCATCGAAGAACGAGTCGCCTGCCTTCTCATACGAGATGTTCCGCCAGTAGCAGGACTCGAAGGCGAACTCGATGCACTCCTCGAGGTCGCGCAGGCCGAGCCTTGCGAAGAGGCGGGATATCTCGGATGAGATCGGGGCTTCCTTCGGGCGGACGTGGGTCGTCCATCCCTTCTGACCATTCTGGTTCAGGAAGGTGAGGCGGTACTCGAAGTTCGCATCCCCCGACTCCTTTAGACGCTCTTGGTCTGATCCAGAATGTCCGTCTCCCCGGGTGCGCGCCCATTGTTTGGCGGGGAACTCGCGACTCTCGAGGAAGAAGCCGCAGCGTTGAAGTAGTTGGTCGGAAGTGCTTATAAGCCCCTGAGCCTCTGTGAAGGCGCTGACGAAACCGTCTAGGTCGAACTCTTCGTCGACGGCGATACAGAAGGTCTCGCGGTCCCGCGTGATGCCGCACCCGAGGTTTCGGAATCCGAGCCATTGCAGCAGGTCGTCGCGATCGACACCCCCGCTTAGGGAGTGAGTGCGTTGGGCTCCATGGAGCCCGTAGGAAACGTCCGCTTTCCCGTTGACGACACGGGCGAGTGTGAATTCGACGCCCCCGCCCGCCCCAGTGGAGAGCGTCTCGATCCGCATGCCGGAATGAATGTCACCCATGCCGCTTCTTCTACCACTTATCCCCTCGGCAGGAACATTCGGCTACGCGGTGGATTCCGAGAGCCGCGGCCTCCGGGGCACTACTCGAACCGCCCAGGATCTCTAGAATGTCACCTCCTCCTTGGAGTACGCGGGTACGAGTGCGTAACCTAAGTGAATCTCTGAGCCTGGAGGCTGTGCCATGCTTGTTCAAGTACGTCAGAAGGCACGCGGCGACTTCGTTGCGACGATCCTTGAGCTACCTGACGGTCGAGTGATCGTGACTGATACAACCGGGGAGGGGGCGGGGTTATTCGCATCCGAGCAGGCCTGGGAGCAGGCGAACACGCCGTACGATGCACTTGAGACGTTCGACTCGGTTACCGATGCCTTCCTGGAAGTGCTTCCTGCCCCTCAGGAGATAACTTGACCAGGTCGAGGGGGCTATCCCCTCCCCCTCGTTCGGTCGGCATCCACAGATGAGAGAGCACCCGCTGCCGCGCAGATGGCAGGAGGCGCACGGGCACGCGGACGTTCGGCGGGACCTTGGGTCGCGGATCCAGGCGGTGCTGAACAACCAGTAAACCGATCACCCCGATCATCAGTTCATTGAGGTATGATGCCGGCCATGGTGACAGTTGCCGTTCCATCCCGCCCTCGAACCGCCGTAGCCCACCCGCACCCCCTGACGGCCGCTGAGTTCTTTGCCGGAATCGGGCTGGTGCGTCAGGCGCTGGAGCAGGCCGGATTCAACGTCCGATTCGCCAACGACATCGAGCGCTTCAAGCGGAACCTCTACCAAGCCAACTTCGGCGAGCAGGACTTCGTCCTCGATGACATCCGCAACGTCCGCGGCGACGATGTGCCGCACGTCGACTTGGCGACCGCATCGTTCCCATGCACCGACCTCTCGCTCGCGGGTGCGCGTCGTGGACTCGCCGGGGCCGAGTCGGGATTGTTTTGGGAGTTCACCCGCGTCCTAGAGGAGATGGCGGAGCGGCGTCCGTCGCACGTGCTCGTCGAGAACGTACCAGGGCTGCTGACCTCGCACGCGGGAGAGGACTTGAGGGCCGCAGTCGCGCGGCTCAACGAGCTCGGGTACGCGTGCGACCTCATATTGCTGGACGCTGCGCTCTTCGTCCCGCAGAGCCGTCTTCGCCTGTTCATCATTGGCGGTCCGTATTCGGATTCGCAGATCTCGCCTCACAAACCGTCGCCGCTCCGCCCGGACTCGATTCGATCATTCGCAGATCGGAACCCTGACCTGGATCTCCGCTTTGCGGACATCGAGCCGCCGCCGCCCGCCGAGGTCGCGCTCGACGATGTCGTCGAGCGGCTCGATGCTCGGGACGAGCTTTGGTGGGACGACGCGCGAGTCGACCGTTTCCGCAGCTCGCTGAGCGATCTGCAGGAAACGCGCCTCTATCGGCGCGTCAAGGGCCGCGAGGTGTCGTGGGCGACCGCATATCGTCGTACGCGCCGAGGCAAGGCAACGTGGGAAATCCGCGCGGACTCTCGCGCCGGATGCCTCCGTACGGCGCGGGGCGGGTCGAGCAAGCAAGCCCTCGTGGAAGCAGGGCGGGATCGGCTCCGAGTGCGCTGGATGACGTCCAGGGAGTACGCCAGTCTCCAGGGTGCCCCGAACTACTGTATTCCTCCCGCTGTGACCGAGAACCAGGCGCTCTTCGGCTTCGGGGATGCAGTGTGCGTGCCCGCCGTGCGGTGGGTGATCGAACAGTGCATCGTCCCGTCAATCCGCGCGGCGAAAGCGGGGGCGCCGGCGAAGCGTCGATGAACGACGAACTGCGCGCCGCCGCCGAGCGACTCATTGCTGACTGGTACGAGGAGTACCGAGGCAGGAGCCAGGTCGGCATTCCCAACACCGGACTCGTCGTCCTCGAGATCTTCCGCACCGCGTATCCGCTCGATGAGAGCGACGTCATCACTCCTGGCGGCGGGCAGGTGAGGTTGCTGGGGGGACGCCGCGCTAATGAGATCATCAGGCGATTCCTTCCGGACGCTCGGGAACTCGGCACCGAGTCGGGGCGGACGAGCCGGGGCACCAGTGAGGCCGCGCGGGCGCTGGCCGTTCGGTTGAACGCCATTCAGGGCATCGACCTCGCCGACGGGGACGCTCGGAACGAGCTGGCCGACGCGATGCAGCACTGGATCGTTGGCAATCCTATTTCCGACTACTACGCGCGTCAGCGTCTGAAGCCAGAGTTGGGGCTGAACCTCGGATCGATCCGCAACGTCTCTCGGACGCTCGACGCCGCGCGGGAGCGAGGGCAGGCCGGGCCGCTCGCGCAGCACCTAGTGGGCGCCAAGCTGCAGCTCCGCTTTCCCGAATTGGAGATCCCGAACCACAGTTACAGCACTGCCGATGTCCAGACCGGTCGGGGGGGCGACTTCATGGTGGGGGACGCGGTGTTCCACGTGACCGTGTCCCCCATGCAGATCCTGATGGAGAAATGCGCGGCGAATCTCCTCGATGGGTTCCGGGTCGTGGTGGTGGTGCCCGAGAGTGCGCGCGCGGCCGCGCAACAACTGCTCGAGGTACAAGGCATCGGCGACCGTGTGGACGTGTTCTCACTGGAAGCGTTCGTCGCCCAGAACGTGGAGGAGATGGCCGGATTCGCGGCCGCGAACTACCGCACCAAGCTGCGGCAATTGTTCGAGGCGTACAACGCCCGTGTGGAGGCAGTGGAACCCGACCAATCGCTGCAGATCGAGATTCCCGAGAACCTCTAGTCAGAGCGGCGATGCCCGACCGCTCGACGCGGTCGCGACTCGGCCCGGCCAGCAACAGCGCGGCCACCTAGGCAATACCCAGGCTCCGTGGTGAATTGGACTGGCCGGTGCTTGAGGGGAGGCGACCACGCTTCCGGACTGCTGGGCACCCCGTACAGCACTCGGTTACAGTCGCCCCGATCGATCGATAGGGACGGAGACGAGCACCATGACCAGCACCGAGGAAGCGAGAAGAGCGGATATCGCCGCTAAGGCAGCCGCGGCAACCGAGACGCTCTCGATTCCGTGGCAGAACGGTCGAAGAACGCTCCACGTGATCAACGTCTCCCTGGACAACGTCCTGCTCAACCCGAACAGTCACAGGATCCGATCACAGGTCGAGTCGCACGTAAACGCCGACCAGCTGCAGCGTGAACCATTCTCTGAGTCCGCGCAGGATTTCATCGCAGACATCCTGCGCGAGTTCGATGGATTCCAATCGCTCGTTGATAGCCTTCACGAGAGCAGTCAACTGGAGCCGGGAATCATCACTGCCGAAGGCGTGCTGATCAACGCCAATAATCGCGCCGTAGCTCTGCGAGATCTCAACGAGAAGTACATTCGAGTCGGGGTCCTGCCTGAAGAAGCAACGACTCAAGAAATCACCGAACTTGAGGCCCGTCTTCAGCTCGCGAAGGACTACAAGCAGGATTACACGTTCACCAACGAGCTGCTGTTCATTCAGGAGCAGATCGACGCCGGCATGAGCTACGAGGACCTTGCGATCCTGCTCGGGAAGGCCCAGTCGCGCAGACCAGCTCATCTCCGCAAGGGTGTCGCAGACATCGAGCAGAGCCTGCGGATCCTCCAGCACATCCGCGAGGTGCAGGAGATGAGCGGCAAGGCGATCAAGCTCACCTTCTTCGATCCCCACCAGTCAGCCCTCGTGGAAGCCGATAGCGCCTATCAGGCACTCCGCGAGCAAGACCCCGCACAAGCCCGGCGGGTTCGGGACGGACGGATGGCTGGCGTGCTCGTCGGTGTTACCTATCGAAACCTCCGGAACTGGGATTCGGACCACTTCCTGCGCGATTACGTCGAGCCGCAATTCGACCACGGCGACCTTCTCACTGCGATCGACAGCTCCTCCATTGCTGGAGACGGTCAAGACGCCGGGGACGGCCTCGACATCTTCGAGGAAACCGGACAGGAAGACAGGCCGGTGGACCCCAGCCGCATGCTTGCGGCAGCGGCTCAGCGCTACGGTGCCGACGACGAAGCGACTGTGGGTGGGATCACCAAGAGAGAGCTCTTCGACGGCCTGCACGAGCGGTTCACACAGGCGGCTGAGGAGAAGGGGCTCGATCTCCGCGACGAGCGGCGAAAGCTGCGCCCAATCGACCTCGTCGTTGACGCGAGGAAGAAGGTCAGCCGAGCGCGCGAGGCCCTCAAGAACGCGCAAACGGAACGAGGTTTCGATCGAGGCAAGTTCGGCTATGAGATCCGAAGGCTCCGGAAGGAACTCGACTCCCTTGCGGAGGCCGGCGGGCTAGATGGCTAAGACCCTCTCCTTCGACTACACGGACGGCAACATCACGGTCGTGGTGTCGAGGGGACAGGGTATTCCGAACGTCGTCTGGTTGAAGGTCCAGTCTGAATGGGGTGCGCGTGGGCGGCATCCCGCCCGAGCGGTCGACATCCCAGTGAGCACCTTCCTCTCACGATTGGACTGGGTGGCGCCGTACTGTCGTCAACATGGGATCTCGGCTGAGTGGCGAGGCGACTCACGAAAGCTCGTGATGCGCCGAGTGGCCGAGCATCGACTCCTGCAGGAAGCGCTCGCGGGCGGCGTGGAGACGGAACCCGAAGAAGTCGAACAAGCCCTTCGGGCGAGCAGGTTCCAACGCGAGCTGCGGAGCTTCCAGCGCCGCGACCTACTCCAATTGGTGGCGATCGCGAACGGTGCCAACTTCTCCGTACCGGGAGCGGGCAAGACCAGCGTCGCCTACGCGGTGTACGAGTATGAACGCGCACTGAAGCGGGTAGACCGCCTTCTGGTCGTCGCGCCAATCTCCGCGTTCGAATCGTGGGAAGAGGAAGCGAAGCGCTGCTTCGCAACGGTACCGACGATCCGCCGGTTCGATGGCCGCATCGAACCGGGAACCGAAGTCCTGCTCATCAACTACCAACGACTGCAGTCGGGCTTCGCTGAACTCGCCACTTGGGTCGCAAGTGGGCGAACACACATGATCCTGGACGAAGCCCACCGAATGAAGCGTGGCTGGGGGGGAGAGTGGGGACGCAACTGCTTGAGCCTCGCCCACTTCGCCTCGCGGCGGGACATCTTGACCGGCACTCCGGCGCCGCAGTCAGTCTTCGACTTGGTGGCGCTCTTCGACTTTCTGTGGCCTGGTGAGGCTCGCCGCCTGATCCCCTCCGACGGGCAGGACCCGACCGCGACAGCACGAGTCGCCGACCGTATCGCGCCGTTATTCGTCCGGACCACCAAGTCGGAACTTGATCTGCCTGAACCTCGGGTGAGGCTCATCGAACGCCCCCTTGACTCGCTTCACAGCGACATCTATGCGGCGCTCGTGGGCAGGTATCGAGGCGTGTTCGCGGCGTCGCGCCGAGCTGAGTACGACCTCCGCGCCCTCGGGCGCGTGGTCATGTATCTCTTGGAGGCTGCCACGAACCCCGCGTTGCTAACGGCCGGCAGCCACCGTCACGACGCGATCGAGTTCCGCCATCCTCCGCTCGACATCCCACCAGATTCGGAGGTCGATGAGCTGCTGCGGGCCTACCCCGACTACGAAACGCCCTGGAAGTTCCGGCTCGTCAAGGAGTTGAGCGAGACCAACGCCCGCCTGGGTAGAAAGACGCTCATCTGGTCCAACTTCGTTCGGAACCTTGAGACACTTCGCCACTACGAACTTGAACCACTCCACCCGGCGATCGTTCATGGCGGGGTCGCCGATCGCAGTGAGCAGCTGCGACGGTTCCGCGAGGATCCGGACTGCGCCGTGCTCCTCGCGAATCCCGCCGCGCTCGGAGAGGGGACAAGCCTTCACGAGGTCTGTCACGACGCGATCTACATCGAACGGACCTTCAACGCCGGACAGTACCTCCAGAGCATGGATCGAATCCACCGCCTCGGACTCCCCGCCGATCAGGAAACGCGAGTGACGGTGCTCAGCAGTCGCGAGACGATCGACGACATCGTCGATACGAGGCTTCGGCAGAAGACGGACCGCCTCGCCACGTTGATGCAGGACCCCGGGCTCAATGTCATGGCACTTCCGGCGGCACCCGAAGATGGCCTCGAGGGAGAGGAGGGGCTCGATGTTGACAATCTCGACCTCGCAGCCCTCGCGCGGCATCTCGCTGGTGAGTGAGCCCCGCCTCCCCAGCCGCCACGAGCTCGCAGCGGCTGCGCTCGTGCTCCGAATCGTGGGAAGCGAGACGGTCGCCGAGACGCAGTTAGCAACGTCGTACTCCTCGACCGCGACGGGTGGACTCCAGTCCGTCGGAAGCCTGCGACGTGCCCAGAGGTGGCTGACCGAACAGGGATGGCTGGAACATCACAGCGGACTCGTGAGGCAAGCAAGTCGATGCGCAGGTCTGGCGGGCGACCCCGACGAGATCGCGAGGGATCTGATGCGTGGGCTGCTCCTTCACGCCCCTCCGATTTGGGTCACGGCAGCCACAGCGAGCGGCGCAGTTCGGCACGAGCTCCTGCCTACCGAAGCGGACGAGACCCTTGCCCAGATGTTCCCCGACGCGAGCGAGCGCGAGGCATTGCTCCTCGCCGCCGCGCAGAAGTACGACGAGACTCGCCTGGCCGAGATCGGAGTGAACGGTGAACTCGCCGTTGCGGCAGCTTGCCGCGACGCGCTTCGCGCCTGCGGTCGATCGGATTTGGTCGCGCAGGTCAGGCGCGTGAGCGAGATCTCGGATGCCCTCGGTTACGACGTCGTATCCCCCGATGTCGACGGCTCATCGTTGAGGTTGGAAGTGAAGACCTTCTCGGGGCCGCATCCCGCCCTGCACCTTACGCGGAACGAGTTCAATGTCGGCCGCCGGCTGCCTCAGTGGTACCTGGTTCTCTGTCGCCGCGTGCCGGGCGGTGAGATCTCGGTACTCGGTTGGACGACGGTGGCGGCCCTTGAAGGACGCGTCCCCGACGACCGCTCCCCCGATGGGAGCTGGGAGGTCTCGCGAATCCGGCTGACCGATGCCGACCTTCGTGCGGGCGTACCTATTGGATCCGTTGGCGCCTAGGCCTGGTTGAGGCTGGCGGCAACGTTGGCGATCAGTTCCCGTGCCTGACGATCGTCGAAGCGGGCAGCAACCGCGACCAGACCTCCTAAGAAGGCGTCCAGCGCCTGAACTTCCGTGTCGTCGATTCCGGCGGCTGCCAGGAGCTGAGCGGACGCCGCAACCCGATCCGCCGGAACGAGCAACAAGCATCCTCGACCGCCTGAGAGGGCCTGTCGACACAAGGCCATGTCCTCGTAGGCAGGCAACGCAGAGATGAGCACGACCACGTCGCCGATCCACAGATCGCCATCGTCGGAGCGGCGTCCGACCGTCGTGCGGATCTGCGGTCGAAATTCGTCGGATAGGTTGGACAGGACCGCAGCGGTGAGCCGAAGGGCGACATGAGTCCATGGTTCATCCTCGGCGGCGGCCGCCACGTAGCGCCGGAGCGCAGATCCCAGACCCTCCCGCTCCCCCCAGCGCAACGTGGGTCGCGCTCGACGGAACTCCGGGACAAGGACGTGTTCGACAATCCATCTCTGCATCACATCTGCCATGGCCGCCCGGGTCTCGGGCCCCTGCCCGAGACCCGGGGGAAGGTGATTCAGGCGTTCCGCGAGTCGGCGAGCTGCTGAGGGCGTTGAGCGACTCGTCCGCCCCGCCTCCGTGCCCATCGACGGCAGCGAGGCCACGTATCGCCCCGCAATGGCGTCTCCAGAGGGCCCGCTTAGACCTGAGACCTGCCCGCCGCCGGCCGTCAGATACTGGCTCTCGCGAAGCGGCCAGTAGACGCGGAACACTTCCAGGACATGGAGTCCCGTGTTCGGGATGCCGATCCGAGAGCGATGCGCTTCAGGCTCGCGCTCGTACCATTCAGCGATCAGCTTCACTGCCGCATCGGTAACTCCATCGATCATCGTGTGTCGCTCCGCCTCACGAAGGGTGTCCAGGTCGGCCTTCAACATCGAGGAGCGCTCGGCACACACGGGCAACGCCGCGCCGTGAATCACAGGTCCACACATTGAACACATGCCAGCCACCGTCGCGCAGCCGCCGCTGAGCACGGCGATCCCTGGCGCGGTTGCGAGCGATCTTCGTCTCCCAGTACTGACGGTTCGTCACTGGCGTCTTTGAGCGAGAACATCCGTGCCCATGCCAGAAGCAACCTTGCACGAAGACGATCGCTCGATGCTTTGGCAGCACGATATCCGGCGTACCTGGCAGATCCTTGCGGTGCAGCACGAATCGCAACCCGCGTTGATGGAGCTCGCGTCTCACAGCGAGTTCAGGGCACGTGTTGCTGGATCGGACAGCCGACATGATTCGACTGCGGATCTCGGGTTCGAAAGTGTCGACCATGGACGCTGCGTGGCTCCTCAAACACGTGGATCTCAAGGATAGTCTCCACGCCGTGCCACCAAACGCCGATCCACGGCCAGATTGGACAAATGGCCCGCCCGGCTAGGCTCCCATTCTTGGACGACCACGGTTCGCTACAGAGACGCCTCGTCCTGCGTGAGCAGCGCACCACAGCGTGCGGGCGCTCGGACAGAACTAGCGGTTAGCCCGGCGCAGACGCACGAGATCGGCCCGCTCCTCGGTCTTCAGGCCATCGTCGCGTCGGCCCTAGTCGAGGTCGGCGTGACGGACCCAACGATGCGGGGCGGACTGGGCGATGCCCAACGCCACGGCGACCTGGCTCACCGGCTGCTCACGTCGCCGGCGAGTTCTACGGCTCGCCCGCGGAACTCCTCGGGGCCGCTCGGACTCTTTCCGGGCGACGACATCGCCGCAGTCGAGGTGTCCAGAGAATAGGGTCAAGACCCCTTTCCTTCTGGGCTCGCACCGGCCTTAGTCCCTCAGTCGCTTCGAGTCGGCTACGTACTTAATCTGCGAGAGCTTCGACTCGACGAATGCATCCCGGAGGAGTCGAACGAGGGCAGCGCGGCCTTGGCTGTCAGTCGGCACGACGATCTGCCACCCCCTCCCAACCTTTTTGAATGCGACAGGGAGGCCTTCGTCCTCCGCAAAGCCCTTAAGCTGAGTCGCGTTCACCCGACGGAACAGGCCGCCGCGTCGAGCCTCCTCTATCCCTCGTCGCAATCGGACGTAACCACTCATCCCCTCGACGAGCTGATCTTCATCGTCGAACGGAAGGCCCGCTGCGATCTCGCGTAGCGAATCGCGAGTCCGAGCTTCATAGAGGTGGGCGAAACCAAACAGAGCCTCGAACTGAGTTGAGTGCAAGAGGAACCACGTGTCTCCGCAGTGCGCTCCGTGGAAGTCTCCATCCATGTGGACCACGTCGCCTTCGACCTCGGAGAGCACATTGCCCTGGAACAACGATGGGATCCCTTTACGTTCACCGATCAGAAATCGTCCGGTGGTGGTTCTACGAACCAACGTCACTGCAGCCCCCCCGCCAAGCGAAGTCATTCGGAGAACCTGAAACTCCACCTGCCGCAGCCGTTCGGGCGAAGGATCGAAGACTTGAGCGCGAGCAGGTTGTTCGCAGAGCCGAAGTAACTTCTCACCAGCTTCTAGCTCTTGCCCGGCCAAGGTCATCATTTCGTCATCCGGAGCTCCACCAACCTCATAAGGTGTCAGTCCGTACTGATAGCGTTCCCCGAAAGAACTGACAGCATCCCCCCTCAACCGCTCCATCAATGGGATGGATGCTGTTACTCGCTCAATCCTGAGGTTCGGCGTTAGGAGATCTCGCCCGAAGAACATGGATAGGGAGAGCTGATCCTCCAACGCAGTCCGTCGTAAAGCGATCCAATCTGCGTCTGTAGTCATACCTCTGCCTCAAGAAAGATCCGATGCCCGAAGTCGTGTACCAGCACCGTCCCGGCCGAAGGCTCCCGCCTTGAGATGAGCAACAGGGGTAATCCCCCTCCTGATTCAACTTCGAAGAGCCGATACCCAAGGACGGAGAGGATTGGGTTCACATACAGAAAATGAGCCCGAACGGATATGACCGCTAGCAAGACAAACATGAGGAGCAGCGAGAGTAGGTCAATGTCGTCAAGGTTCCCGCTTACAAGCAAGAACTGAAATAGGTAGGCCGTGAGGTACCCGGCAATGTCTCCGGTTCGATCGGTCATGCGCTCGATCGGGAGAGGAATCGATGCCGCCCTTCGAATCACATGTAGGTAGATAGCAAGAACCGCGATTGAGAGCAGTCCTGCCGTAGCGAAGACCAAGGCAAGCGAAGGCCGCTCATAGGTTCGGAGTGCGAGTAGGAGCAGCAGCGGTGCATAGGAGCTGAGAAACAGGAGATACGAGACCCACAGGCGAGGCACGGCTCAGCGCCTCCGAGCAATGAAGCCGCCAGCCCAGATTGTTCGAAAAAGCGCACCGTAAGTAGCGCACATGATGAGCCTTCCCCGCGGGCATCGTGCCGGTTCTCGCCCGAAAAGTCGAGTCCTAATCGAACCCCGTCGCTTCCGACAAGCGCGCGGGCCACGGCGGGACGTCGACAACCCGGCACCGCCGGCGGCTTCTCGCGCGTGGTTCAGGAACGTCGAGCCGTCCGGCCCCGCATGCCGTGTCCCGAGCGCTGCGCGGGTGCGCCCGAAGGCGCCGGACGCGCCTGATCGCCACGGCCATCGTCTGCGCCTCCCCTGCGGGCTCCGGGGCGACGGGATGCCGGGCCTGAGCCGACGCCTACCCGGCGGGGTCGACCACGCGGCCCATGAACAGCAGCGCGCCCGTCTCGACATCCCGCACGAGGAAGATGAACGGCCGGTCGACGGTCAGGGTGACGGGATCCATCGGCACGGACGTCTCGCCGACGATCACGGCCGTCGCCGCGGCCGCCTCCGTGCCGTCCTCGTCCACCGAGATGAACGCCTCGTGCACCACCTCCTGGATCACGAGGTCCTCGCCGACCTCGCGGCTGATCCCGGTGAAGTCCGCGTCGTCCGTGAACGGCACGGGCATCCCGATCGCCGACAGCGCTTCCTTGAGGCGCACCTGCGTGCGGAACTCGAACCGCGGGAGGCCGAGGGTGACCCGGCCTGAGCGGAGGCTGTCGAGGATGGCGCCGAGCCGGTCTCGGTCGAGGCCGCCCTCGAACTCCACGAACGCGCCCTCGTCAGGCACCAGCAGCACCATCGCCAGTGCCCCGCCGACGTACGGGAGCTCGATCGCTTGGTGGCCGTCGCCGCGTGCGTACCGGAACGACTCGTTCGCGCCCATCATCGGCACGTCCACCGTGGAGCCGTCCAGCCGGTGGAACGGGGCCGTGGAGGTCGCGCCTTCCGGGAACGGGTACTGCCATGGCGCGTTGAGATAGATCGCGCTCGTCAGCACCAGCCGGGTGAGCTCGTTGAGCACGCCGTCGGGGATGAGTTCCGGGATGCGGTCACGCGTCTGCTCCGCGACCCAGGCGTTGATCGTCTCGCGCGCCGCGGCGACGGCCGTCTCGAAATCCACGGTGCGCACGCCGGCGCCGTAATGCGTCGCGAGCCGGTCGAGGAACGCCTGCTCGAGCGCAAACCCCTCCTGTGCCCAGATCTGGTTCGCGGTCGAGAGTTCCAGTTCGACGTGCTGGTCGCCCACGGGGTAACGGCCGGGGCGCGCGGCCAGCGCCTGGTCGAGGGCGTTGACCGCCGCGTCGAGGTCGGCAACCAGGTCGGCGTGGAGCACGTCGCTCATCTGCCGCTCGGTCTCACCGGTCGCCCCGGCGCGCGTCATCGCGAGGGCCACGGCGGCGCTGTACGGCGAGAAGACGATGTTGCCCTCCTCCGCAGCCAGGTAGCGGTAGAGGTCGAGTCCGAACGCCTCGACGGCCGCGCCTGCGTCCTCGAGGTCCGCGGGCTCCACCGCCAGGCGAGGCGCATCCGACTGCACGAGGCCGGTTGCCGCGGGGCTGCGTGACGTGTCCCCGGTGCAGGCGAGCGCGATCACGGCGGCCAGCGCCGATACGGCGACGAGGAACGGTCGCGCGTTCCGGAGATACAGGTGCGATAGGTTCACGGGGTTCCTCCCTCGGTGCCACCGGCGCGGTCGGACATCCAGCCCGGTGACGTTCGGTCGGTCGACATTCCCACACACCAGACGACGTTGTCGCGCGCGAGGTTCCTGACGACGGTGAAGCCGTACCGCCCGGACGGACTGCCCTGGACGCGTGGGCGAGGTCGCGCGCCCTCAGGCGCGTCGATCGACTCGCGCACGGCTTCAGGTGACGGCTCGATCGCTCGGATGCAGGAGAGTCACCACCCGCCTGAGGGGAGAGGTGCCGATACGCCGGGGAGCCCGGCCGTCCCGGGCAGCCCAGAGCGTTGGCAGCGAGCAACACCAGCTGAGCGATGCAGATCAGTCGTGCGTATGTGGAGACATATAGATCCGCGGGCAATCCGTACCGATCTCGTTCCGAACCGGGGCATATCGGGCGGTCGGTCGTCCCGCTTCGCGTCGCCCGGCGGACGTCCGCCCCGCCGGCTCGTCAGCTGCCCGCCCGACGCCGGGCTCGACTCCGCCCGATTTCGGAACGCCCAGCACACGGACGGAACCCCTCCGGAACGTCTCCGGAACGTCGCCCCCTACCGTCCTCGCCATGTGAAGTGCGTTTTCGCCAGCATCGCCGCCCAGAGGGCAGACAAGCTGGCCCGGATGGCCTCCCGGAACGCCGAACGCCGGATCAACCCGCAGGGGAAACGAGCAGAGCTCTCCGTCCGCAGGCGCTGAACAGGCCAACCCACTCGATAGCCGCGAGGCATGCAGTGCAGACGAGGAGGTGACCACGAGCAGAGACGAAGCAGGCCGGTGAGATCAACCGCGGGGCCCGTGGTCCCAGGGAACGGAGCAGCCAGCCGAGTCAGTCGACCAGACGCGTCCGCAGAGGGCGCACCAGGGCAGTTCCGGGCCGGGCGGACAGAACGGATGCGGGTGGAGACACGCGCGTCCGAGTCCACTCGCTCCCGGCCGACACCGCATTCAGCCCCCGGAGCAGTCCGCAGGGCTTCCTGGCATGGAGAGGAAGCGGTCGAGATGGACCAGTGGCAGGAACGGCGGCGCCCTCGTGGCGCCGGGTACCTCGTGTGGAAGTGGGCGGCCGTCCTCACGGCGGTCGTCAGTTCAGTGATGGCCGTCGTCGCGAAAGCGGCCGACGTGTAGCCCTCGCCCGATGGCGAGAGAAGGGACCGATCGATGGAACGGAAGAGGAAGCGGCGGCCGGGGCTGGCCGCCCGGTGGACGGACCGCGCCCGTCGCGTCGCCCGCTGGTGTGGCGGCGGCGTGCGGGCCGCCTGGTGCATGGCCGGTAGGCGGCTGCGCCCGTGGAAGCCGGTCGTGCTGGTCGACGCCCGTCGCAGTCGCGCCCGGCGGCTACGACGGATGCTCACCCGCGCGACCCGGACGCAGTTCCGGGCGCTCGGCGTCTCACCGCCCGAGCACCTGTTGGTCGTCGTGCAGCGCTCGGTGCAGCAGGAACAGCCGCTGGCGTCACTGCTGCAGGTGTTCGAGCACGGCGACGGCACCCGCCGCCACGTCCTCTTCCTGGCGCTCAGCGTCGGGGAGGAGTCGATGAGCGACGGCGCAGTCGTGGCCGTGCTCCGGCAGCAACTGCACGAGGTGGTCGGTGAGGCGCTCGGCCCGCTGGTCTACACCGTGACGTGCGGGGCCCGACCGGAGCGGCGGCCGGCCGTGGTCGTGCCGCTCCGTCACCAGGACGAGGCGGCGATCCCCTTCGAGGATGCACCGCCGCCGGACGACCGCTGGGCGCCCGTCGACGACGGACGCTACGCGGTCGGCGCAGAGAGGTAAGGGAGTCAGATGACGACGGAGACGCACGAGATCGTGCTGAACAGCCTGGGCGACCTCGCCCGGGTCCGAGACCGGTTCGCGGTCGATGACCGTGTGCCGGACGCGATGGCGCTGGTCCCGATGGCCGGGGACGGCGATCCGGCGAGCATCGCCGCGCTCGCGGCGAGTGCGCGCAGGGCGCTCGACGAACTCGAAGGCCTGGCGGCCCGCGACCGCGACCGCCGGGACGAGGCGGTGCGCGGACTCGACCGCTGGCGACAGCTCCAGGCGGAGGCGGACCGGGTGTCCGGCATCGCCGGGGAGATGCGCCGGGCGTCCGAGCGTGCCCGTGCCCTCGCCGAGGGCGCCTTCGAACCGGCGGCGCGGACGCAGGCACACAGCGTCGCCGACCACACGGCGCGTCTTGGCACACAGGCCGACGCACATGCCACGGCGCTGCGCCGCGAGGCGGAGCGGCTCGGGGCGTGCCACGACATCAGGCAGCTCCTCGACGAGGAGCACAGCAAGGAGCAGGAGATGGAGATGCGAGAGATGCTGGCGCTGGTCGGGGAGCACCTCGACAGCGGGAGATACGAAGAGGCCCGGCAACTGCTGACGTCCCTGGAACAGTCGATCAGCAGCACGCCGGACCTGCATCGAACGTTTGAAACGCTACGGAAGCGCGCCGAGGCCGTCAAGGTCGAGGTGGCAGAGCAGGCGCTCCGCGAGGGGCGGCGGCTGCACCGACGCGAACCGGTGGCGGCGCTCGACCTGCTGGAGCCGCTCGACCTCGACGGGCTGCCGGAGGAACTCGCGCGGCACCTCTACGGGCTCTGGCTCACCGCCTGCCGGCGGATCGGGCTGCTCGCCGCCGTCCACTACCGCGCGGCGCACGGTCGCGGCGCGGTGCTGATCCCCGCGGACGACGGCCGCTGGGAGGTCGTCTCGGCGATCGGCCTGCACCGCTGGGAGCGCGGACGGCGGTTCGCGCCGCAGGCGCTGCGAGGCGCCCGCCCGCTCGCCTGACCCGCTGAACCACAGCGAACCACCTCCTTCGGGGCCGCCTTCGGGCGGCCCCGATTCCTTGTGCCCGACCGCGTGAGCAGTGCACCCGCAGGTCGGATGAGGAATGAGGCCAGCCCGTGTCCAATGAAGGGAATCCAGACGTGTCCAGGAACGACCGCTTCCTGCGCGCCGTGCGCGGCGTGTGGGAACACAGCCACAAAGATTATGTCCAGTGGTGCGATGCACAGCGCGCGGCGGTGGAGCCCGCCGTCCAAGCGCTGCTCGAATGGCTCGCCGATGCCGGGAGCGAAGGCGAACTGACCGCCCGCTACTGGGAACTTGGCGATCCACCCGGCGAGGTCCTGAGGCCGCACCTGCCCGCGGGGATCGGCCCCGAGGCGGCGCTCACCGTGCAGGAGGAGTGCTTCTGGCGCCGCATCACGGAGCTCGAAGCGGACGCTCCGGATGCATGACGTCGCCGCGATCCGCGCCGCGCACCCGATCGCGGCGACGGTCGCCACGGCCGGCGTCGAGCTCAGGCCGTCCGGGAGACGGCTGGTCGGGCTCTGCCCGTTCCACCGCGACCGCGACCCGAGCTTCGTCGTCTACCCGGAGACGGCGTCGTGGTTCTGCTACGGCTGCCATGCCGGCGGCGACGTGATCGACTTCGTTGCCCGGATCAGCGGCACATCGTTCCGGGAGACCGCCGCGCAGCTCTCACAGGGGCTCCCGGCACTCCCGTCGAACGTCGTCCGGCTCCCGGCGCGCCCGCCGGCGGCACGACTCGATGCCGCGTCGTCCGCGGTGGTGGAAGCAACCGTCGCGCACTACGAGCGCGCGCTCGTGAAGTACCGGGACGTGCGCTCCTACCTCGTGCGACGCGGCATCTCCGTGGAGACGGCACGCCGCCTCCGCCTCGGCTACGCCGCGGGCGGTCTCGCCCGGCAGCTGCGCTCATCCGGCCTGCGTCTCGAAGCAGCGGAGCGGCTCGGGCTGACCGCGGGCAACCGCGAGCCCTTCACGGGGCGGGTCGTGGTCCCCGACCTCGACGTGCAGGGGCGAGCGACCTGGCTCACGGGCCGGGCGCTCGCCGCCTGCGGCCCGCGCTACCTGAACCTCCGCGCGCAGTCGCCGCTCCTCGGCCTCGCCGGGGCACGGCTCGTGGGGCCGCACGCGGTGGTCGTCGTGGAGGGCCCCTTCGACTGGCTCACGGCCTGCGAATGGGAACTCCCGGCCGTCGCGCTGGTCGGCACGCACGCCTCGCGGCTTGCCCTCGCCGCCCTGCGCAGCTTCCGCACGGTCTACCTCGCACTCGATGCCGATGGCCCCGGCCGTCGCGCCTCGGCGCAACTCGCGTCCGCCCTCGGTAGCCGGGCGCTCACCGTCGCGCTTCCGGAGGGAGCGCACGACCTCAACGAACTCGGACAGCGGCGCGGTGGGCGTGATGCCTTCCTCGCGGCGCTGGCCGAGGCCCGCAGACGACAGGAGGAGTCATGGCAGCAGAGCGAACGAACGCACCTCAACCGCGCCGTCTGAGCACCGCCACGAAGCGGAAGCTCCGGCAGGCCCTCGCGCCCGAACACATCTCGGAACGCGAGGGTGACGACGGGCCGGTCCGCTACCTGGAAGGGTGGCGGGCGATCCAGCTCGCGAACGCGATCTTCGGCGAGGACCGCTGGGGCGCCGAGGTCGTCGGGGAGGTCACCTACCGCCCGATCCCCCAGACCGGACGGCGCAGCGCCACCCCGGTGCTCGGCATCTACACGGCGACGGTGCGTGTCACCGTCGACGGCTGCGGCGCACACAGCGATGTTGGCACGGGCGTCGTCGACGAACAAACCGCGGACGCGCATGCGACTGCCTACAAGACCGCGGTGACCGACGGCCTCAAGCGAGCACTGCGTCACTACGGCGCCGGGCTCGGAAACGAGCTGTCGGTGCGCCTCGACGGGACGGATACGACCGGCCCGGTGGATGCCGAACCGCTCCGCCGCGAGGTGCTCGCGATTGCCGAGCGCGCCGGCTCCGATGAAGCGCGCACGCGCGAGTGGGTCGCCGAGAAGTATGGCTGCCCGCTTGACGAGCTCGACGCACGCCGGCTCCGGGACGCCGTCACCCGCCTCGCACGCGGCCTCAACCGCCGCAATGGACACGCGCAGGCCGCCTGACGATGGTCCTGCAGCCAGCGGCCCGGCGCGTGGTGACCACGCGCTCAGGCCAGTACGCCGTGGCGGTGATCCCGCTGTGGCATTCGCCGATCCCCGGCTTCCACGCGACCGCCGTGCAGGCGGTGCGCACCGATGGCTCCACGCACACCGTGCGGCTCACCGTCTACGAGCGCCGGAGGCCCGGCGGCGACGCTCATGTGGGATTCCATGACGGCCCGCACGCGGCGTAGGCCAGTCGCGGCCCGCCGCGACCCGTACGCGGAAGTCACCGCCCGCATCGTCGCCGCGCTGGAGCGCGGCACCGTCCCGTGGCGTCACCCCTGGCGCGCACGCGGACTGCGCAACGCGGTCTCGCACCGCCCCTACCGCGGCATCAACCTGCTGGTACTCAGCCTCACCTCGATGGAGGCGGGCTACGACGATGCCCGCTGGCTGACGTTTCGGCAGGCGGAGCAGCTCGGCGGGCACGTCCGCCGCGGCGAGCACGGGACACGGGTCGTCTTCTGGAAGTGGCCCCCGCGCGACGAGGACCGCAACAGCGACTCTCCGGATGCAGACCGCAGCCCGGCCCTCCCGTTGATGCGGCTCTACACCGTCTTCAACGTCGCGCAGTGCGAGGGGCTCACGCTCCCGGATCCTGAATCCGGAGGTGAGTTCGACCCGCTCACACGGGCCGAGGCGATCGTCGCTGGCTATGCAGACGGGCCTCACGTCTTCCATGACGGTGAGTCCGCCTACTACATCCCCTCGCGCGATGAGGTGCACCTCCCGCCGCTCGGCGCGTTCCGCGACGTCGACGGCTACCACGCGACGCTCTTCCACGAGCTTGCCCATTCGACCGGACATCCGTCACGGCTGTACCGCGAGGGCTACCAGGAGTCGGCACCGTTCGGCTCGCCGGTCTATTCACGCGAGGAGTTGGTCGCGGAGTTCGCGGCGGCGTTCCTCTGCCAGGAGGCAGGGGTCGACGCCTCGCGCCTCGACCAGTCCGCCGCCTACATCGCCTCATGGCTGCGGGCGCTCGAGGACGACCGCCGGCTCGCGGTCGCGGCAGCCGGCCAGGCCCAGCGCGCCGTCGACCACATCCTCGGCCGTGACCCACAGGCGGCCATCACCCCGGTCCCTGAAGAGGAGCATGCAGATGTATAGCCCCAGGATCCCCGAGCGGTTGATCCCGCCGCTCTACCGGCTCGGCCAGGCACAGGGCCGGCCGATGACGCACCTCGTCGCCGAGGCGGTGGAACGCTACCTCGCGGCGGAGGGGTGGCTCGATGACCTCGAGCCATCCGACGTCCCGCCCGCCAACGTCGTGCGCGGGGTGTTCCATGGCGCCGGCGAGCGCACGGCCGCCTGAACGTCATGCCTCGCCTGCGCCACGTGATCCAGGTGTCCGGATACGACCTGCCCGGGCACCTCGCCCGCACGCTGTGCGGCCGCACCGTCGCCTTCGGACGGATGCCGAACGTGCCGCGAACCGACCCGCGGTATTGCGCCCGCTGCCAGACACGCGCCGACGCGGAAGCGCCGCGATGACGGCGCCCTCACTCCCGCCGGGCACCCGCGTCCTGCGGCTCCACCTCGCCGGCGTCCTCGACCTCCCGGTCCCGCCCGGCCTCGCAGAGGACGGTCCGGGCTGGGACGCCTGGTTCGAGGGGGCGCTCGCGGCGGCCTTCGAGGACGGACGCTGGGCGGACGCCAGTTCGATTACCCGCTCCGAGGTCGGACACCTCGACGCACATGGGCGCTTCCAACGCCTCACATGAAAGGAGACTCCATGGAGACGATGCACATCCGCTGCGCCGGGTTCGCCGGCGCGGTTGACGCCTACGCGCGTGACGGCGCCGACCTGTGGTTCATCTCGATGATCTCGAACCAGCAGTCGATCCGCGCGCTCTGGGCGCGTCTGCTCAAAGGCGAGCCCGCCGTGATCAGCGACGACGCGCTCATGGGCGGCCGGTACTGCACGCTCGCGCCGCAGGCGCGCGCCGACTGCCGCTTCCACACGGCTCGGTTGCCGGCCACGGGCGCGACACACGCGATGCTGGTGCCGTCAGCCGCGCTCTACGCGGGCGAAGGCCCCGACTTCCTCCTGCTCGCTCGCGCCGAGGCGGAAGCACCGGCGCTGCACTATCGGTTCCTGAGCCGCCGGATCGACCTCCCGCTCCACCCAACGTGGAGCGAGTGGCTCTGGAAGCGCGGCCTGGACAGCGGCGACGTCCGCCCGCTCGACGCGCACGGCATTCACGCCTGGCGCTGCGTGCCCGACATTGAGGCGTTGCAGACGGCGCTTGGCCGCGCACTCCGGGGACACCGGATTCCCCTGCCAGCGGAAGAGCTGGCGAACGCCGCGTGACAGCACAGCTGCTCGTCCGCGACCGCGAGGCGTGCGATGCCACGCCTTGAATCGCTTGCCGTCGGGGGATACTTCCCGACACCGCCCGAGGTAGTTGCCCGCATCGGCGCGATGATCCAGCCCGCCACACACGGCGGCCGTGTCGCTGTTCGCCTGGTCGATCCCTGCGCCGGAACGGGAGCGGCGCTGCAACAGCTCGCCGCCACCGTCGGCGGCGAGACATACGGGATCGAGCTGGAGACGGACCGCTACGAGGAAGCCGCCGGCGTCCTCGACCACGCGCTCCCGGGGAGCGCCTTCACCGCGCGGATTGAAGAAGCAGGATTCTCCTGCCTCTTTCTCAATCCGCCGTATGACATCGACCTCAATGCACGGCGGTTGGAGCACACGTTCCTCACCGCGATGACGAAGGTGCTCCGCCCTGGCGGACTGCTGATCTACGTCGTGCCGCAGCGACGGCTCGCGACCTCGGCACGCTATCTCGCCGGCCACTACCGCGACCTGGCCTGCTGGCGCTTCCCTGGCGGGCTCCACGAGCGGTTCGACCAAGTCGTCCTCTTCGGGACGATGCGGGAAGCGCCGGTCTCCGACGCCTCCGGCCGCGCGACCGTCGAGTCGTGGGCGTCGGGTGCGCTGCCCGAGCTGCCAGCCGCAGGCGCGATGAAGCAGTTGCGCGCGTTGCCGGTGCTCCCTGCCGGCGACGTGCTGTTCACGTCGTTCAACTTCGATCCGGGCGAGGCCGCCGCTGAGGCGCGCCGCTCGGGTGTGTGGGCGCACGTCGCCCTGACGGAACGGCTCTGGCCGCCGGAGGAGCGTCGCGTCCGGCCGCTGATGCCGCTGCGGCGCGGGCACCTCGCCGTGATGGTCGCCGCGGGGTTCCTGGACAGCGTGGTGCTCCATTCCGGGCAACAGCGGCTGCTCGTGAAGGGACGCACCTACAAGGAGTCCATCTCGGTCTACTCGCCTGACCCGGAGGTCGAGGTGGAGCGCGAGGTGATGCGGACGTCGGTCACGGTGCTCAACCTTCGCACGGGCGACATCGAAGTGATCGATACGGGCGCGTCCGACGGTACCAAGTCGTGACGACCCTTCCTGAACTCCTCGCTGAACACGGCGAGGCGATCACGCGCGCCGTGCTGCGCGCTTACCCGCCGGTCTACACGGCACGCACTCGCGACAACTGGGGCTTCGACCTCTCGAACCTCAAACGTAGGCCGATGGGCGCCCAGGGCGACGCCATCCGCGCGGCGGCGGTCTCACTCCAACTCCACCGCGGGACCAACGTGGTCGGCGAGATGGGCACGGGCAAGACGATGATCGGGGCGTCGGCGGCGTACGTCGCCGGGTTCCGACGCGTGCTTGTGTTGTGCCCGCCTCACCTCACCCGCAAGTGGAAACGCGAGGTGGAAGACACGGTGCCGCTTGCCGAGGCGGTCATCGTCAGCACGATCAGCGACCTCAGGCGGCTCCGCTTCGACCGCCACTGGCCGCTGTTCGTGATCCTCTCCCGCGAGAAGGCCAAGCTCTCGTACCACTGGAAGCCTGCTGTGCTCAGACGGCCGGACATCGATGCCGGACGTGTTGCCCGCGACGAACGCGGCGAGGTCGCGCGACGCAACTGCTGTCCAGGCTGCTGGCAGACGGTCCTCGACGACGAGGGCATCCCGATCGACCTCGCCGAACTCGGGCGCCGGAGACACACCTGCGACCGCTGCGGCACGCCGCTCTGGCAGGCCGACCGCAACGGGCCGGCACGGGTTCCGCTGGCCGACTACATCAATCGGCAGATGCCCGGCGCGTTCGACCTGCTGATCACCGACGAGTCCCACGAATACAAGGCGCGGGGCTCGGCGCAGGGGATCGCCGCAGGCACGCTCGCCGAGACCTGCGGCCGGACGCTCACGCTCACCGGCACCCTCATGGGCGGCTACGCATCCACGCTCTTCCACCTGCTCTGGCGGTTTTCGCCGGAGGTGCGCAATGAGTTCGCGTATGGCGAGGAGTCTCGCTGGGTCTCTCGCTACGGCATCGTCGAACGGATTAGTCGCAAGACCGGTGGCGACGATGTGATCGATGAGGGTCGTTCGAGCCGGCGGCGTGGCTATCGCACGCGAACCGTGGAGAAGCCCGGCGTCTCTCCCGCGATCCTGTTCCACCTGATCGGCAACACAGTCTTCATCCGGCTCGCGGATGTCGCGACCGACCTCCCCGAGTACCGCGAGGAAGTCCGCCTGATTGGGATGGACCGCGGTAGCGGCGACGGGCCGTCACAGGCCTCTGCGTATCGAGACCTCTCGGCGGACCTGCACGCGGCGGTGATGGCGGCGCTGGCCACCGGCTCCCGTCGCCTGCTCGGTGCATACCTCCAGGCGCTGCTCGCGTACCCCGATGCCTGCACCGCAGGCGAGGAGGTCATCGACCGCTCGACCGGGCAGGTGATCGGTTCCGCCACGGCACTGCCGGACGACCGGCTCTACCCGAAGGAGCAGGCGCTCGTGGACCTCGCCTTGGAGGAGCGGCGACAGGGCCGGCGCGTGCTCGTGTACGTCACGCACACGGAGACGCGGGACCTCACTCCGCGACTCGCGCGGGTGCTCATCGAGGCCGGGCTCCGTGTCTCTGTGTTGAAGGCGGACACCGTCGCGCCTGACCGCCGCGAGGAGTGGGTAGCGCGTCGCGTCCGCGAGGGCGTGGATGTGCTGCTCGTCCATCCCCGGTTAGTCCAGACGGGACTGGATCTGATCGACTTCCCGACGATTGTCTGGCACGAGGTCGAATACTCGGTCTACACGATGCGGCAGGCCAGCCGGCGGTCATGGCGCATCGGCCAGCGCCGCCCGGTGCGCGTCGTCTACTTCGCCTACCGCGCCACGCTTCAGGCACAGGCGCTGTTGCTGGTCGCCCACAAGCTCCAGGCGTCGCTGATCGTCGAAGGCGAGATCGGCGACGGCGGCCTCGCGGCACACGGCGCAGATGGCGACAACCTGACGCTCGAGCTCGCCCGTTCGCTCGCCGGCGGCGGCGAAGTCAACGAGGAGTCGCTCGAAGCCCTATTCGCGGAAGCCCGCCTCACTGCCGACGGCGCGCAGGAGGCCCTCGACGCGCGGGACTTCGCGCCCGAAGCCCTGACCGTCCTCGCGGGCACCGGCGTTCGCCCGCCGTCGCGCGAGGACTGGATCCCCGTCTCGGATCGGTTCGGTTCCGAAGACGGCGAGCAAATGCGTCTCCTGTGACGCCCCAACGACGCGGAGCCGGCGGTCGCCTCGAACGATGCGCCGCTGGCTCCCGCGCTCTCGACGACCGGGCGCAACGCGCGCCCGCCAACTCTGATCCCAAGGAGGAGAGACAGCATGACTACGAAGACTGAGCCCGTCGCCACTCACGGCGTCGAGGTGTTGATCCCGCTGAACAAGTTGAAGAAGTCCCCCCACAACGCCCGCAAGACGGCGCATGGGGAGGCGGCCATCCAGGCGCTCGCCGCGAGCATCGCGCACAAGGGGCTGCTGCAGAACCTCGTCGTCCAGCCGGAGGTGAAGGCCGACGGAACTGCCACGGGCTACTACCTCGTCACCGCCGGCGAAGGCCGCCGGCTCGCGCTGGAGCTGCGCGCGAAGCGACGAGAGATCAAGCGGACGGAGCCGATCCGCTGCATCGTGGACGCGACGCACGACGCGCTTGAGATCAGCCTCGACGAGAACGTCACCCGCACCGAGATGCACCCGGCCGACCAATTCGAGGCGTTTCGGGCGTTGAGCGAGGAACGCGGATGGGGCGCGGAAGAGATCGCGGCCCGGTTCGGCGTCTCGCCGAACACTGTGCGTCAGCGGCTCCGGCTCGCAGCGGTCAGCCCCCGCCTGATGCAGCTCTATCGGGACGGCGAGGTAACGCTCGAACAACTGATGGCATTCGCCGTCAGCGACGACCACGCGCGGCAGGAGGAGGTGTACGAGAACCTCGGCTGGAACCGGGAACCGCGAGTCATTCGCTCGCGCATGATGGAGTCCCACGTCCCGCCCACCGACCGGCGGGCGATCTTCGTCGGCGTGGACGCTTACGAGCAGGCGGGCGGTGTGGTGGTGCGTGACCTATTCAGCGAGGAAGGCGGCGGCTTCTTCGAGGATGCCGGGCTCCTCGACCGCCTCGCACTGGAGCGGCTCAACGGCCTCGCCGACGAGGTGCGCGCGGAGGGCTGGAAGTGGGTCGAGGCGCACCTAGACTTCCCCTACAGCCACGGCCTGCGGCGCGAGTATCCCCGGCAGGTGCCGCTCTCCAAGGCGGACCAGAAGCGCTACGAGGCGCTGCGCCGCGAATGGGATGACAGCGCCGAACAGTACGAGGGCGATGAGGATGTGCCGGACGACGTGGAGTCCCGCTTCACCGAGCTCGAGGCCGCGATCGAGCAGTTCTCCGAGCGACAGCGCGTGTTCGACCCCGACGTCATCGCGCGGAGTGGTGTGTTTGTCTCGCTGGATCGAGATGGCGACCCGCAGATCGAGCGCGGGTTCGTCCGTGCGGAGGACGTCCCGCAGGCGAAGCCCGATCGCCGTTCGCGCGACGAGGACGCAGCCAGCGGCGACACGGGCGAAGGCGTGCACGACGACGAGCAGCGCGCTGACGATGACGAGGACGAAGCCGGCGACGTCGGCAAGCCGCTGTCTGACGCGCTCGTTCGGGATCTGACCGCCCACCGCACGCTTGCCCTTCGCCTCGTGTTGGGCGAGCAGCCGGTTGTGGCGTTGATCGCGCTCACCCACGCGCTCGCGGCCCAGACCTTCTACCGCTCGGCGGCAGACCTCAATTGCCTAGAGGTCCGCATGACCGCCTCCCCGCTCGGGCATCACGCTGAGGGGATCGGCGAAACGGCGGCGGCGAAGGCACTCGAGGAGCGCCACCGGGCGTGGGCGGAGCGAGTCCCCAGGAACTCGGACGACCTGTGGGACTTCGTGGCCGCCCTCGACGATGAGGGTCGGATGGGCCTGCTCGCTCACTGCGTCGCGGGGACCGTGTACGCGGTGCAGCAGCGGTGGGATACGAAGCGACCCTCGCTCGCGCTGGTGGACACGCTCGCCGCGGCCGTGTCGCTCGACATGGCCGCGCACTGGCAGCCGACGGCAGACGCCTACCTCAGCCGTGTGACGAAGGCACACATCCAGCAGGCGGTGCAGGAAGGCGTCTCCAACGAGGCCGCCGAGCGCATCACCGGCCTGAAGAAGCAGCCGATGGCGAAGGCCGCCGAGGAGCTCCTGGCGGGCACCGGGTGGCTTCCCGCACTGCTGAAGACGCCCGTCGCATCCGACTGGGATGCCGACAACAGGCTCCACAGAGCCGCGTAAGGAACAGCTCGGGTCTGCTGCACCGCCCTAGCAGCGGAGCACGGCCCGAGCAGCTCTTCCTTCGCGTAGAGATGAGCGACCACGAGGTGTCGCCGCTCGGCACCTAGCAGACATCGCCTTCTGTGAAGTGTGCCGCAGTCGCGGCGTACATCGCCAAATACGCGAGCCGAGACGTCTTTGCTTCGAGAACCGTGACTCGATGAATGTACCTGGGCTAGGCGAGAGGCTAGCGCGCACTCCCGCCAAGTATCGAGCCTCGTGCTCCACGAGATTCGCGAGCTCCGTTGCCAGGCTCCTTAAGCATTCCAAAGAAATGCTAATCCGTTCGATCGGCCGATCGAAGTCTTGACAGGTGCACCCACCCAGGCGTACATATGTGCTTATATCGTCAACTTCCCGCTCATCTCGAACATGGCTGCCGGCGTGCCGATTACAACCTCGCCCGACGCACGTGCACTACCGGCGATGCAGCTTTGGCGGGATCGCTGGACAACCGCGAACGTCCAGCCTTGGCTTCGCACGAGACCGATGGTTGTTGACACCAACGTGCTCCTTCAGGATGTGCTCCGAACGGTTCGAACGGGGAGGCCGACGTGCCTTCAGCAGCTCGCGACGCTCGGCGCCATCCGCGTGTTCGCGGCCGACCATGTTCATGAAGAAGTTCTTGAGCATCTGCCGCGCCGCGCCGACCAACTAGGGCTAGGCACAGGTGCCGCGTTAGACGTCTGGCGTGGCGACTACCTTCCCACGATCAGCTGGGTCAACGTCGGCGGCGTACCCGCCACGAATGAGCTGCTCGCCCAGATAGCCGCACGCGACGCCGACGACGTCGGCACAGCGACGCTTGCACTGTTGCTAGGAACAAAAGCCTTGTCCGAGGACAACGATCTTGTTGCCTTCGAGGTTGCAACGGGGCTTGCATGGCTCGGCCCTTTGCTCGCCGTGCGCACTCAGTCGTCGAACGAGATGCTTGGGATGCTTAGCGTTGAACTCGCATTGGCCGGAATCGAAGGGCTTGCCTACGCGCTGAAGCAGATCGACCGCCGCTTCGGTGTCGCTCTCGTTCTCCTGCTTGCGCTTGGAAGTATCCCGTTTGCCTTGCGACCAACCTTGGCGCACAAGGTCGACGATCGTCTACAGCTCGGACGAAAAGTCACGGACATCACGACCGGGATCTGGGCGTTCGTGGAGTCACGTGTCGACGAATATTCGTCAGCCTCCGCTATCGCCGAAGTCCTTCATCTACCCCGCGGTGAACTGACGCTTCTCCAGATGGCGGGACGCCGGCTCGCGACCTCGTTCGAGCCGATCGGTGCCGCGGCCCTTCTTGACGAACTTGGTCCATCCATCGAGCTCCCATCGCTCGAGTCTGCCTTGACTCTGAGCGGCGCATTCGTAAAGACCCCCCAGGGATGGCAGCTCGGACGTACAGCTCAGTCCTAGAGACGAGAGAGCCAGCGACGGACGTTGATGAATTGCACCCAGGCCGCATCCGAAAAGCGTACCTGGCTGAGCGCGGAGGCCAAGGATGCGGCGAGACGAGACCGATCTCTTGCGGAAGATCGAGGAAGCAGCGCTGTCGGGGAAGCATTCCCTTGCCGATGGTCTGCGTGCATGTGTCGCCCTCGGGGGCCGGGCGGGCAGCCCTGAACTCCGGGAGTGGGCCGGGCGAGAACTGCGAGGCTACGAAAGCGAAGACGGTCTTCCGGCGCCGAATATTCGCGCCGATCTGCATCGACGGCATCCGCGGCAACTTCCAATACAAGCGTGAGCGAATCAGCCGCTCAGACCTGCCCGCCGTTGTTGCCGCACGCTGCGGCGAGGAGGTTACTGTCACATCGGGCATCGACGAAATTGAGCGACTCGCGCAACGGACCGAGCTGAAGCTCTCGTTCCCTGGCGGTGCCGACGTTGCACGGATGATGACCATGGAACTCCGTAACCCCTTCGCGGTGGTCCACGAGGTGTACTGGAACGCCTCGCCCACCGCATTCGCGGGAATCGTCGACCAGGTTCGCAATCGCCTGGTCGAGCTCGTAGCGGAAATGCGCGCGGGGACTCCCGACCACGCCGCTGTTCCATCGGCGGACGTAGCAAATCAGGCGGTCGAAGTCGTGATCCACGGGAAAGGCAACCGAGTCCATGTTGCTCCCGTTCAAGCCTCGGGGCCGAGCGAGGTGGTCGTCACCCGACCGCAGCGTCACGCGCCGAAGTGGGCACTCGCCTTGAGCGGTCTGGTGGGCAGTGCCACGGTCGTCGGCACCGTATCTCAGGTAACCGGATGGCATTGGTGGTGAGCGGCGCGGGCTGCCAGCCGCACGCAGACCGACCAGTCCCGTCCCTAAACAGCATCAGATTGCGCTTCCCTACCCGGCCTCATCCCTACCACCGATGGGACATGGGCGGCCTAGGTGACGTATCCAGAGCCGGGGCTCTCGCGCCATCCGTCCTGCCGGTGCATCCGCAGCCTCCCCAAGTCATCAGATTCGCGTAGGCTGACCGCGCAATACCTAGCCGCCGCCCCAGGAGCTCGATTGCCAGACATTCCCGCAAGCCTTCTTCATGCAGTTGCCAATCCGGCACCTGGAAACGTGGTGCTGGTAGTTGGTGCAGGCTGCTCACTTGAACCGCCGACCGATCTGCCTCTTGCCGCGGCACTCTCATCCGACGCATTTCGGCGACTCGTCGTTGACCATATTCTCGTTGATGGCGATGTCGGCGATCCGGGAGACCTGGCGTCAGTGGCTGACAAGGTCTTCGAGAAGACCGGCGCTCAGGAGGCGCTCGTCGAGCGGATGCCGGTTCGTCGGTTTCAGATGGCGAAGCCAAACGATGGCTACCTGATCGCGGCAGCATTGATGCGCGAGCAGATCATCGGCTCCCTGCTAACGTTGAACTATGACCTCGCTGCCACACATGCCCTAGTCGAACTCGACGCTCGAGACGACGTTGCGATCATCGAGGGCCCCGGGGACAGTGCGAGCCTTGGGCTCCTGAATCTCGTTTACCTCCATCGAAGCGCGCAACGTCCGCCCGCTGAATGGATCCTCCGCCCAGCCCGACTCGAGCCAGAATGGGAGGGAACGTGGGAGCAGGTCGTCGCTGCTCGCTTCCTAGCAGCTTCGGTCGTCCTCTTCGTTGGTCTTGGCTCCGCCGCGACGCTGTTGGCCGCGACCCTCTCGAAGGTTCGGTCGGTAGCTATCGCGGGCGAGATCTATCAAGTCGGGCCTGAGGAGCCGGCCGCATCAGCATTCTTCGGCGAACTCCAGATATCCGAAGCCAATTACATTCGTCTCGGCTGGGGCGATCTGATGCGTCAGCTCGCTGAACGCGTCGCTGAAGAGCACCGAGCCGCTCTGGAGGCGCGATGCATGCAACTCGCGCCGGAAGGCCCATGGGATAGCGTCGGCCTTTCTGATCTCTCCCGGCGATGGGTCTCCATCGGCCTCGTAGGGCTTGGCCGCCTGCGGGCGACCTGGATACTTTCCCGCACGGATTACCAGCCACATCGGACTGTCGATCTCGATCAGATTGGCCTGTTCCTCTTAGTGATCCGATGGATCGAGCAAGAGACCACAGCGATAGCGCGAGTGTCCTCCGACGGCGTTGTTGAATTCTGGCGTGGCGAGAGCTTCGCCGGCTCCATACTTCTGTTCACGGGTCGCGGCGTGAGATCCTGGCACGGCATCGAAGATGACGCCATTCGATATGCGTATAGATGGCGAGAGCATTCGCCTGCCCCGACCGTGGCCATCGTTTCGGGCGCGACGGGTGTGGCTGCCGACACTGCAATGCCCATGGATATTGCGATGGACGAGCAGCACGACAGCATCCTCGCGCCAGCACTGGGTCCCGAGTTCGTTGACTTGCAGGCGCTCCGGCAGAATCCGGTGAGGATTCGTGAGTTCGTGCATGACTAGCTCGATCCCGTTGACCGCAGCGGCGGTTGCCGCCGCCTCACAGGCTCTAGAGCAAGGCGGGTTCACTCGCGTGAACGCGGTCTCCGACGGCGACCCTGGCCGCCTGTTTGAAGACCCATACTCTGTAGTGTGTCTCGTGATCTACGACACATGGGGCGACCTGATCGACCAGTGGCCACGGGCGCAAGACAGCTTTGTCGACATCATCTCCAACTATTGGCGTCGCGGCGAACCGAAGACTTGGGACGGCTACCTGGTACTGATTACGACTGACGAAGCTAGGGACCGATACGAGCAAGGCGATAGGATCCGGTACGACACGACGCGGGCACGCAAACTCGTCGCATCTGGCGAGGACATTCGGGCGATCAGCGACATCGAACGACTCTTGTCACCATTGCTTCCGCTTGAGATGACACCGGGAGCGAACCAGCACCCGGACGTCATGTTGCTCCTACCTCCCGTTCTAGCCGCGGCTGGTGTCGACGAAGACGTTGTACGCACGCTGATTGACGCCTTCCGGAACGACGAACCTCTACTCGAAGCCATTCACGCGCTTAGAGACGACGCGAACTCATGAGACTCGTGTCCGTCGATATCGCTGGCTTCCGCGGATTCCCGCAACGTCGAACGATCGATCTCGACGCCGACGTCGTGATCGTCTCGGCGCCAAACGGCCAGGGGAAGACGTCGCTGTTCGATGCAATCATGTGGGCTCTAACGGGAGCCGTGCCGCGCATTGGCCCGGACAGTGAGCTCGTGTCGCTCTTCTCCGATACAGCGACCGCGTCGGTATCGCTCCGTCTCCGTGAGGACGGTGGACGCGAGCTGAATGTCACTCGCTCCATCGAGAACAACTCATCGGGCATCGCCCTCTCCATGGACGGTTCGGCAGTGCTCCGAGGACCGTCGGCTGAAGCCGCCCTACTCCAAGCGCTATGGCCAGAGGGTTCCGCCGAGCCCGAGCCGCTTCCACGGCTACGCCACGTTTTCACGCGCAGCCTGTACCTGCAGCAAGATGTCGTACGAGCGTTCGTCGACGAGGATGACCCGGAGGCTCGTTTCCAGCTAGTTGAAACGTTGGTCGGCGTCGGCCAGGTCGTTGAGCTCCAGAGGCAGCTGGAATCGTCGCAGCGCGGTTGGAACACGGCTACTACTCATGCTGAACAAGGCAGTGCCCGCACGCGTTCACTGCTGGATGCGGCGCGCGCGGAGCTGAGCGCGCTGAGTCCTGAAACAACGGCAGCGGCTGAGGTCGATCTTCAATGGGATTCTTGGATCCATTCTGCAACCCAGCTCGGTCTTTCAATATCCGATCTAGGCGCAGACCGAGCCAGGGCTCTCAATTCAATTGTCAACGAAGCAGACGCGCGCATGCGCCCGATGGTACGTCGGGCCGCCGAGATGCAAACAATTCTTTCGGACCTGCGAACGAGACCGGCAGACGTCGCGCCTCTTGATGCTGAGCGGCTTCGCGTAAGCGCCGAAGAAGTCAATGGCCGGATCCTCGCCGTACAAGCTGAACTGGCCCGCTCGCGTGAGCGCATTGCAGAAGAGAGGAGGAGGCTCACGGAACTAGCGGAGTCGGTGGAACGACTCAAGGCACTCGCCGCCCTCGCGCTACAGGATCTGACCGAGATCTGTCCCGTATGCAATCAACTCCATGTAGTGGCTGACACGCGAGCAAGGCTCGAACTCATAGTTGCTTCGGGCGTGTCTCCTGCCACGACGACAGACGAGCAGCAGCTACCTGCACTCACACTCGATCTTCGAAACCTCGAGATCGAACAGGGACGGATCGTTGCCCAATTGGTTGCAGCCACCGAAGCCGAACGGACAGCGCGAGTGCGAGATGCGACGTTGAAGCGGCAGCTTCAGGCGCTCGACCTGCCCGAGTCTGCAACTCCCGAGATTGTCGCCACCGAACTCGCAAACCTCGAACGCGTCACTGAAGGCCTATCAGCCCTCCGTGCATCGGGAGAATCACTCGCGCTCTTGCTGAGCCGAGTGTCTGAGTTCAGCCTGAGAACAGAACGCGAGGAGACGATTCGTAGGTTAGAGACACAGTTGACGGCAGAGTTGTACCAGCTGAATGGTCGGAGGCGAACCGCCGATCTCAGCCGGACGATCATCGAGGACCTCCAGAATGCGACCGAATCTCTGGTCGATTTGGCGCTGAAGGACATCGAGCCATTGCTTGGCCGCATCTACGGCAGAATGGATCCGCACCCAATATTCAGACGGGCTCGGTTTGATACCCGCATGTTCCGCCGGCGCGGGCAGCTCTCTGCGGTCCTCGACGACCCGCTTACTCCTCTCTCTACGCAAACCCCAGAAAAGTTCCTCTCAAGCTCCCAGGTGAATGCGCTCGCAGTTGCCATCTTCCTTGCGTTTAACTTGGGAATGCCCACCCTCAGACTCGAAGCAGCACTCCTCGACGACCCGCTACAGAGCCTCGACGACGTGAATCTCTTGGGGCTTATCGATCTACTCCGGCGCGCGAGAGACCAGCGTCAGTTAGTCGTATCGACGCACGATGCTCGATTCGCACAACTCCTAGCCAGGAAGCTACGCCCAGTCCGCGACAACCAAAGAACTGTATGGATCGAACTAGAGGGGTGGGGTCGGCAAGGCCCCGAGATCAAGGCCACGGCCGTCTCCACGGACACGGCGCCCATCCGGATGGTCGTATAGCTTCGCCTCAAGCTCGAACACGAAAGTGAACCAACCCGGTTATGCAGCCCTCGACGATCAAGTGGATCGCTGAGCGCTCCAGTGCGCGGCGAGAACACTCGTTCCTTTGTTTTCACACGCCCGAACTGTAGCAGTGGGTCTGCGAGCGACTCGGCGTGTAGCTTGTCCCGTCGCGCTCCGCCTATAGGTTGACAGGAGTTGTGAGTCGCATCCCTCCGTCGCTGCCTAGCGGTTGATCTTCCTGACACGGGTCCGCGGGACGGAAGTTCGAATCCTCCCGAGGGTGCCACTGAACCGACCTACCGATCGCGCATCGCGCATCGCGCCGACCAGGAAGCGACTCCTTCTTCATCTGTCATCTCGACAATCTCGCGGACTGGCGTGGGCGGCGGCGCTGATGGGCCACGCACACGAGACCAGGCAGATTCTGTTACTCCGGCCCCTGTGCGATCTACCGCTCAGGCCCTGACCGATACGTTCCTGAAGGCAGCGGCCGCCGGCAGTGTGCTCTCGTCTATCCGTCTGGCGAGTTCCTCGGAGCGGGGTGCCCAAAGGTTGGCATGGAGGCGCATGTCCAAGTGAGGGATGGGTGTCGGATCCCAGCTGACACGCTCATGGACAATCACGCCGTCTACCAGCCAGGCCACACGGTCCGGCTGCCAGTCGATGGCGTACAGATGGAAGTCCGCGGTGGCGTCGAAGCCGAGATCGATCCAATAGGGCGAGCCGCGGTAGCCGAAGGACATCGCGGTGCCATCGTCGCCGGGATTGAAGAAGACGTTGGCCAACATGCGCCGGGGATCATGCCCCGCGAACTCGATGTCGATCTCCTGCCGCGGCGTGTCCCGATGCAGAAAGAAACCAGTAATGAGCCCCGAGCCCGGCGCCGCCCGAATCTCGGCCTCAAAACGCCCATGCCCGAATGAGCGCACGGACGCGAAGGCTCCCGACCGGTAGGGGCGTCGTCCGCCTTCGACCGCATCGAGCACTAGTTGCGCGCCCTCGACGCCGTACTGGACACTCTCCCGCGCAAACGACGCTAGGTTGCCTGGAAACGTTCCAACAAGGCCAGGGAATGATGTCGACGCCTCTGTCATCGAGGCCTCGGCGACGGGCAGGCCGGGTGGGCACACCAAACGGCCCGCGATAGGTCCAGGCCGCCAGCCCTTCGACGATGGCAGGATCCATGGCGAATCGTCCATCTGGCGGTCGTCCCGCAGTACCCGCGCAGCAGATCCGAGCCGCCCGGTCGGGTGGTCGTCTCGGAATACGCGAAGATCTCGCGGAGCTCCGGCCGGGAAGGCTTCAGTTGGCTTGATAAGGCCCAACGCGCCGCAGAGGACTTCCCACGATCCGTCGCAGGAGTCGCCGGGTGCCAGGACGGCCGACCGCAACGGCGGCAGCCGGTGTGGCTCCAAACCCGCTGGCGGCGGCGCGTCGGCCTCCAAAAGGATCACCGAGCGCCCGTCCGCCGCCGCGGCGGAGAGCGCGGCGGGCACGAGCGGAGCGTTAACGAGAGCGTCGAACGTCTTCAATACCTCGTGCAGTTCTCGCTCGTGCATCGGCTCCTCGTCGCCGTCGAACGCACGGACGCGCAGCCCGAGCATCGACAGCGCCATGGCGAGGCTTTCCCGCTTCGCGCCCCCGGTCCACGCCAGCACTGGACCGGTGCGGAGCTGATTCGGGGGCTTAGCTCCGTGCCCCGCATCGATGATGCCGGCTTTGGCCAGATATGGCAGGACCGAATAAGCATTGTCCGATGCTTCGTCCCGCCTCTGTGCGATCACGGGCGAAGTGAGCGCGAGCGCACCGAGTTCGGCAAACCGGTAGTTCATCCAGAGGTCGACGGGCCCGACGACGGGCATTGCACGAAGGAGCGCGGCTGCTCCCTCGCGCGAGAGCACGTATCCCGAGAGGTGCCACAGACCGCGCACAGCTCGAAATAGGCTGTCGCAAACATCGACCCGCGCCGCGGATCCACCAGCGTCACTGTATGAAAAGTAGAGCAGCTTCGGGCCGCCTTCGAGTGCGCACCGGCTGAGGGCTGCGCGCCAGCCGCGATCGATAGCGGCCGGGGCGCCGGGCGTGAACCAGACGTCGTCTTCCAGCACGAGAACGTAATCGTCGATCCCGTTCGCGATAGCTTTCCAGGCCTCCACGTGTGACCGGGCCACCGCCACTTCCTGCCGCGTCATCCGCACCGGCTCGTCCTCGGGGAAGCACTCCGCCAGCCGCGCGTCTGGCTGCACGTACAACTGATCGCCGATTCGATACATCGCGTCCACGTCGACGGTCGCTGCGACGGCCCGACCGTCCCGAGCATCGACCGCTGCCAGCCGCCGCGTGATCGAAGTCAACGGAACGCCTTCGTACGTCCGGAACCGGCGTAGCTCTCTCTTCACGCGCCGCCATCGCCTCGGCTGCCTGTCTAGATTTATGACTATGACCGCTGCAATCTGGCCTGGGTCTCCGCCGAAGGCCCGAATTCGGGCACCTGGGAGAGACACGATCAGTGAGCGCCAGGTTCGGAACGCGAGTGTTTGCATCGGACTGAGCACTTTGTTGAGATTCATCGAGGGCTGGCCCCGTTCCTACGCGTCAGCGAAGGTCCATGTTGCGCCAGTTGCGGGCGTCGTTGCGGTAGGCGAGGTCCCAGCACGGCTCCGCGATCCCCTCCCAGTCGAGAAGCAGCTCGAAGTCCGGCGGGTTGCCCCCAACCTGCGACTCGCGGGCGTGCGCGGCTAAGGCGGCGGTGAGGTTTCCGGGGCCTGTCGTCGACTGAATCTCCGGGGCTGGCTCATCTCCGAGCAGTCTGTCGGTCGCGCGGACCAGCGCCCGCCGCAAGACTGGATGACCGGCTGGGGCGGCGATCGGGTTATTGTTGACGTAGAAGATGCGATCGTCCGTCGGCAAGTCCGTTCGCCGGAGTTCAGACGCCGACACCATGCCCCCGGCGGTCACGTCGTAACACAGCGGCTGGATCTTCAGCGTGCCGTCGCGGAAGACGTCCTTCCAGCCGTCACCCAGCAGCACATCGTCGGCGTCGACGTAAAGGCCGCCCTCCGAGAACACGAAGCACATGCGTAGATAGTCGCTGCGCATTGCGGGATGCCTGCATCGCGCAAAAGCGGCGAGCTCGCGGGGACCATACCGCTCAGCGATGTAGGCGGCTGCCGATGCGTCGCCGAACATCCGGAACGCGAATCCTTCATCGCGCAGCGCGTCCCAAGTCTTCAGGCAATCGCGGACATCCTGCGGCACATCGCACGGGTCGTTCCAAAACCGCACTAGCGTTCTTGGTATGAGCACCGTCTGATCTGTGCGCTCCCCTGTCGACGATGCTCGATCGCGTCCTAGTTGCCGCAGCGTTAGTTGCCGAATGAAGTCGGACCGCAGGCGGTCGTCCTCTTCGAAGCCTGGCGGGTACCCATCCGTTGCCGAGATCTCTCGCCGAGCGTCTTGTGTTACAGGAGCGACGTCCGGTGCCGGCGCGATCAGCGGTTTCTCCGGATCGTTTCTCATCGAGCTCATTCACCCCCGTCCTTCCGATACGCCCTGTAGCGTTCGGAACTCCGGAGGAGATACGCGCGCCCCTCAACCACGAATCCGTCCAATTCACGCTCCACGGTGTAGGTGTCGAGGTCCGTCAGGTTGTTGATGAACCCCTTCCCGCTGAAGTTAAGGGAGGTGTTGCACAGCACTCCATATCCTGTGCGCGCCTTGAAGGCGATGAGCAGGTCGTAGAGTCGGGCGTTCGTGTGTTGGCTTACCGTCTGAAGGCGGGCCGTGCCGTTCACGTGCGTTACCGCGGCCAGCGCGTCCGTGTTGGCCTGGTAGGTGAACATCATGAACGGGCTCTCGTGGTCGCAGCCGAACCAACGTGCTGCATCAGCCTCCAGACAGACAGGCGCGATGGGTCGGAACTGCTCGCGCTGTTTGATCTCGTTCAAGCGCACCCTGGTGCTGTCATCGAATGGCGCGGCGAGAATGGACCTATTACCGAGAGCTCGAGGACCGATCTCATACCGGCCGCTGACCCACCCGAGGATCAGGCCCTGACTCAGCATGTCAGCTACCTCCTCGGAGTTCGCGTCTCGAACGTCGTAGCGACCGGGAACGACAGGTGCATCCGTCCTGAACGGTAGTCCGGAATAGACATCCCATTCGATCTTGGCATCGCCGGTGAGATGGAGCTGAGCGTCGATCGCCGTCCCGATCGCTGAACCGGAATCGTTGGCAACGGGTGGCACAAAGACGTCGGAAAAGATGCCGGTCTCCCTCCACTTCGTGTTCCAGTCGCAGTTCAGGCCGCAACCTCCCGCGATGACCAACGGCAACCCTTTGCGCAAGTTCGCCTTCGCAAAACGGTGGAAAGTCTCGAAGATTCTGTCGCTGAAGATGCCGGCAAAATTTCGAAATTCTGTGTCATCCGTGCCCACGTTGTAATACACGGACGACTCAAGTCGGTCGTAGAGGTCAAGTCGAACGTGTTGAGAGGATAGAAGGAAGGCCATCAACTCCTCCTCCTCGGCGGTGGGCGTGCTCCTTCGAGCGAAAGAGGCGAGTGCCATCAACTTGCCCGCATCCGACCAGCGGGAGAACGGTGCGTTCTTCGGGAAAGTTGGATCTGCCAATCCGTAGATCGACATATACCGGTTTCCCGGTTCGTTCATCACGTCGCCGATCCGTGTGATGTTCATATCTGGATCGATCTCGTAGAACGCGCCGATCGCCCCCTCCCACACCAGCGCATAGCAAGAAGAGCCTTGAGGAAAGGGCGACATGCCGAATCCGCAAAGCAGGTGCGACCTTTCGTGGGAGGAGGAGAAGAAAGGGACCGACTTTCCGAAAAAGGCTCCACGGTCCACGGTGATTGTGTCCTTCGCGATGCCGCGATACCCAACATGGAACGGCGACCCGGTCAGACGCGCCTCGCGCGGCCACCAGCCTCCAGTGCACACGACATCGGGCACTTCCTCTAGCCGGCCAAAGGCGTCGAGCAGGTCACGGCCGGCGATCGGGCTGTACCGCCAGTTGGAGTCCTTCTCCGCTTCAACGGAGAAGAGGAGGCGACCATCGCGAAGGTGGGCGACGGCACCGTCGTGACCGGGGTTATACGACAGAATGTCCACGCTCGCGAAACCCTCCTCGTTCGGTAACCAGGCGATGACCGCGGCGAGGGTCGCCGTTCGCCAGCATTACTTTTCGCGCTTCCCCGTACGGCTCCATGCATCATCCATGTCGAAAATACTGTCGGTAGATGGTCATGACCTCCGCCGGCGTCGCCGGACGCGAGAGAGTTCCCTGACGCAAGTACGGTCGATCGTTCGCAAAATACAGTGGTTCGGGGCCTCCCAGCACGCGAACGAGTGCGATCTGCTTCTCTCGGTAGGGGACTAGGTCGACCGTCGCGGTCGGCACCGGTGCGACGTTCTGGATGATCCCCTCGATCCGTTCCTTGTTGCCCTCGTAGCCAATCACTGCCCCGCCGTCGTCGACCCCAATCAGAATCACCCCGCCTCCCGATGTGGCGAACGACGCGACTTCGGTTGCGAGCTCGGACGCGGTCCTCGGAATTTGAGCCTTGAACTCAGTCCGCTGTCCTTCGCCGACAGCGACGGCGTCCTGAATGACCTGGACACGGGGGTCGATGACGGCCTCTCGAACCTGGCTCTGGAGTCCGACGAACTCGTGCTCCGTCATTAGCGCGACACCCCGAACGCGGTGGGCACGACCCTCTCGGATCACCAGGTTCTTCCACTTTTTTGAGCGATAGTTCCCAACCGTGCCCACCGACCACACACCGCCGGTGGCGTCAGATACCTGTTGATACGTGACGAGCTCTCCTTCGTGGGCTGCTAAGAACCGGTATGCGTCTCTCGCGGACTGAGTGCGATCTTCGGGAGGTATCTCGTTCACCTCGTCCCCTCGACAGCCCGAGGACGACTTGGACTCTGGGCATTGGGCACCCTGATGCTATCGAAACGGCGTCCGATCTACCCAGCATCCATTTCGTTGCGGAGCAACTCGTCACCCGATCACATATCGCGTGGCGCACCGCGCGTGTCTTGTATCCATGCGGCCCATGGTCCAACTCACGACGACGGAGCCTCATCCTGCCCTGGACGTACAGGATGAGTGCCGATTCTGCTCAGGCGACTCGCGAGCGAACCCGTGGCAGGCCATTCGATGCCGTCGCACATGCAATGGGCAGTGACGAACCAGACGGACAACTGCACCAAAGCGCTGCGCGAAAAGGGAGATACCCCTGGCCAATAGTGGACGATCGCGGACGGCGGTGGACGACGACGAACGTGTGAGAACGTGGTCGGCACTGGCCCATCCACTCCGGCACCGCCCGAGAACAGGAGGCCACTAGGAGGCCACTCCCGTGAACGGACATGACCGATCGTGGAGACGCGCCAGCGATTCCGAATCTGAAATGGCGTCGGTTGACGCCCCTAAACGCCCCTCTAGTGATGCATGAACTGCGGCGTGCCGCCGCCCGGCTGAGGGCCAATCCGGGAGCCACACCGGGAGCCACGCGTGGCTCCCAGCACCCTTACGTGGACGAGCAGGGGCGCCGCGTGGCTTCACGCGGACGCCCCCGACACGTCAGTGGACTACCTGCTTCGCTCTTAAGCCCCGCGCCTCGAAAGAGCGTGAGGGTTCGACCCCCTCCCCCGACACCAGTAGCGAAGGGCGTCATCTACTTCGCGTACCGCGCCACGCTCCAGGCGCAAGCGCTGCTGCTGGTCGCCCACAATCTCCAGGCGCCGTTGATCGTCGAAGGCGAGATCGGTGACGGCGATCTAGCGGCACACGGAGCGGAGAGCGACAACCTCACGCTTGAGCTCGCGCGGTCACTCGCGGGGGGCGGTGAGGTCAACGAGGAATCGTTCGAGGCGCTGTTCGCCGAGGCGCGTGTCGTCGCCAACACAGCGCAGGAAGCCTTCGAGGCTCGGGACTTCGCTCCCGAAGCCCTCCCCGTCCTCGTGGGCGCTCGTCCTGCATCGCAGGACGGCTGGACTCCCGTCGCGGACCGCTTCGGCTCCGGCGACGGCGAACAGATGCGCCTTCTCTGACGCCCCAACGATGCTGAGCCTGCGGTCGCCTCGGCCGGCTCCGACTTCTGATGTTGGATGAGGTCGGAGAGCCCTGCCGAGTCTCCCCTGCCGCCGCGCCTGCAACCTTGTCGGGACGAGCCTCCGGGGCGTCCCTGGGCCGTGCCCGGGAAGCAGCAACTGGAGTAACGGCGGGTGGAACGGGGCGGTGGTATAAGGCCCGAGGCAAGTATGGCGAGAGGGAGGCTTGAATGCGGCTGTTTCTGCGATGGAGCTGGGTGGCGGGAGCCCTCGTAACGTTGACCGCAGCGGGCTTCATCGCATTCACGATGGGCAGCATCCAGGACGCATCGCGTGCCTCGGCGGACCTGGGCGAGTTGCGAGCGTTCGCGGAGCGCATCGGCAGCGCTGCGAGCACCGGCGACGAGGCGCGGCTGGTGCAACTGCACGAGGCACGCGTCGCGCGGGCGCAGGCGCTCGAGCCGGACATCACGCGCGTGGCCGGCGCGGCCACGACCCGCGCGGCGTTCGACCGGATCGAAGCCGGGTTCGAAGCACTTGAGGCTGCCGCCGCCCAGCAGCCCCAGCCCCCCCTCCTACCCCTGACCGAGCCGATTGCCCTGGAAGTCGATGCGCTGCTGGATGTGGTCGCAGAGCGTCGCTCGGAGTCCGTGAACGCCGTGCGACGGCTGGCTGCGGCCGGCGTGGTCCTGACCCTTACCGGGACGCTCATTGGCATTGGAGCCAGCCTGGTCGCGGCGCGAAGGATCCGCGTGCTCGCCGATCAGGAGGCTGCGGCTACGCGCCGGTATGCCTCGCTCGTGGCATCCATGCAGAACGGCATCCTGGTGATGGACGAGCAGGGAACGGTCCTGTACTGCAACCAGGCGCTGGCGGACATGCTGGGTTATCAGTCGGAACAGATCATCGGCTCCAGCGGGGCCCGCCTGGTCCCCCCGATCGCGTGGACGAACTCCGGGAGTACCACGTCCGCGCGATGGTGCAGGGTGAGGTGCTCTCACCGACGCTCACCAGGCGGCTGCATTCGGACGGGACGCTGGTCGACGTGGTCGTGGCGGTGACGCCGATCTTCGAGGGTGCGCGCTGCGTCGCGACGCTCTCGGAGTTCCGCAACGTCACGCAGGAAGTCGCCCTCCGACAGCAGGTCGGGTATGAGGTCGCGAAGGGCGAGAGCATCATGGACGCCGCGCCCGTCCCGATCATCGTGATCGGAGAGGACGGCATCGTCGTTGCAGCCAATCCAGCCGTCACCGACACGTTCGGGTGGGCGGCGGAAGATCTCACCGGCCGCAGCGTGACGGTGTTGATGCCGGAGCCGTTCGCGTCCCACCACGATGGCTTCATGCGGCACTATCTACAGACCGGAGAAGCATCCACCGATGCGGGACTGTTCATCGGGCACGAGCGCCCGGCATTCGCCCTCCATCGTGACGGGCATCAGTTCCCGATCTCGTTGAGGATCGCCGAGTCGCGGACGGCGGACGGCCACCGGATCTTTACCGGGGTGATCCATGACCTCACATTGCGGTCAGATCAGGAGACGGAGCGGCTTCGGCTGCTGGAGAGCATCCTAAACGACCAGCGGGACGTTGCGGTGGGCACACTGGTGGCCGGGGTAGCGCACGATTTCAATAACCTGTTGACTGCGATCATTGGCGCGCTCGATCTGGAGATCAGCGCTCGGGGCCAGTCGTCGCGCTGGCTCGACCATGCCTCCGGGGCCGCCCGCCGCGCGACCTCCGTCGTCCGCCGGCTCCTGCACGCCGCTCGCCCGCTCGCCTCCGAACTCCAGCCCACGGATGTCTGGGAGGTGATCCGCGGGACGGTGGAACTCGCACGAGAGACGTTTGACCGGCGCGTGAGCATCAGCGTGTTCCGGTCCGGCGACCTGCCGCTGATCCTGGCGGACCCGTCTCGCCTTGAACAGGTGCTGCTCAACCTGCTGCTTAATGCCCGTGATGCCACACTGGAGCGCGCGAATGATGCCGGGCCGGGGTACGCCCCGGAGATCCGCGTGGCCGCCGGGATCGCGACGAGGCCGGAAGGCAGGCAATTCGTCCGGATCGTCGTCTCCGACAACGGCGCCGGAATGTCTACCCAGACGCAGCAGCATCTCTTCGATCCCTTCTTCACGACGAAGGGCAGCGGGCGGGGTACGGGCCTGGGGATGACGATGGTCCGCGAGATCGTCCGAGAGATTGACGCGGTCATCGAAGCGGAATCAGAACTTGGCGTGGGGACCACGATCACGATCGACTGCCCGACGATCCCGGATGGAGAGCCCGACCTGATGTCCGCTGCGACAGCGCATCGCCAGGGCCCTCAGGTTCTGATCGTCGACGACGAAGAGAGCGTGCGCGATGTGGTATCGGCGGCACTGGAGCAGCGGGGATATACGGTGATCGCGGTGCCGGCGGGTGAGGCGGCGCTCGAGATCCTGCGCCTGCGCGACGACATTAGACTGGTCCTGTTGAACCTCAATATGCCCGGGCTGAGCGGATGGGACGTGCTCTCACGCATCCGGACACACCCGGACGGCCCGCCCGTCGTGATCGTCAGCGGTTCCGTGCAGGCGGCTGATGCGCTCCGCCGCGGGGCGGTCGGCGTCATTCAAAAGCCATTCCCCATTGACACTCTGATCGCCAGTGTGACCACTCACCTCGGCGGCCATCCGGCTGCGGAAGGCCCCCACATGGACCGCGAACCAGCGATGTAGCCGCACGGACGGCGGTGACCGGGGGTCGAAGGCGGATCGTTCGGGCCGGATGCGTCGGGGAAAACGTGGGGGGCTGCCGGTGCCGGATGAGGTGCAGTGGCAACTTCTGGTCGTGGACGATGAGCCGTTGCTGCGCGGCGTGGTCTGCGACCTGCTTGAGTATTCGATCCCGGGTGTCCGCTGCCGGCCGGCAGGGGGCCGCGACGAGGCGACGGCGCTGCTGGGTCAGGGGGGGATCGACCAGCTGGTGACGGAGGTCCGTCTGTCCGGCGCGAACGTCTCGCATTGGATCGGGAAGACCGTGGCCCGCCATCCAGCGCTCACCGTCGTCGTCTTCTCTGTGGAACTCCCCTGGCTGCCAGGTGGTCTGTCGGACGGCGGCCGGGTTGTGCACGTCGAGAAGAGCGCGACTGGGCTCCCCGGCCTGGCGGACGCCTGTCGCGCCCTCCTGTCGCGCGCGGGCTAGTCCGCGAAGAGCCCACCCGGCGGGGGTTATCCCGGATGGGCTCTTCGCGTCGCCAGCGCGCCTAGGCCGCGCGCTGCCTGGTGCGCGAGTCCGTGGCGCGCCCGCCGGGCAACGCCCGGAGTTCGGACCGAAGGCGGAACGCGGCGATCTGCTCCCGCAGGGCGTCAGCCATCCGACCGAGTTCGCTCGTCGAGGCGGAGAGTTCCTCGACCTGTGCGCTCATCTGCTCTGCGGCCGCGGACACCTCCTCGGTAGAAGCGCTGTTTTCCTCGGCCACGGCAGCGATTGACTCGATCGACTCGCCGACAATCGCGGCCTGCTCAGCCATGCTCGTTGCGGCCGTGTGGTTCTCCTTCGCCACCTTCTCGATGTCCTCGATCCGGCGCGACAGTTCCGCACCGGCGGACTTGACATCGTCCGACCCCGTAGCGATCTCCGCGATCTGGCCGGCCACGGTGTCCACTGCGGTCATGATCTGCGAGAGTGCCGTCCCCGCTTCCGCTGCCGCCTCCGTGCTGAATCGCATCTCCGTGACGCCGTCCTCCATCGCGTGGACAGAGGCCTCGACGCCGCCCTGGACGCCTTCAATCAGCGTCGCGATCTCCTTTGTGGCGGACGCGACACGTTCCGCCAACTGGCGCACCTCATCGGCCACAACCGCGAAGCCGCGGCCCTGCTCGCCGGCGCGGGCGGCCTCGATCGCTGCGTTGAGGGCCAGGAGGTTCGTCTGTGCGGCGATGTCCTGGATGACAGCAATGATGTTGCCGATCTCCTGGGACCGGCTGCCCAAAGCGCTGATCTCCCGGGCTGCCGCGTCCATACGCGACTGCAGCCTCGAGATACCCTCGACAGTGGCCTGGACCCGACTCGCACCGTCCCGGGCGGTCGTGGACGTGCTCTGCGCGCCAACGCTGGCCGCCTGGGCACTCGCCGCCATCTGTTCCGAGGCGCTGGCGAGGCGCTCGCCGATCTGGACCGCGGCCTCCACCGCGTCCGACTGACGGGCCGCGCCGGATGTGACCTGGTCAATGCTCCGGCTCAGGCCGGAGACGTTCTCGTTGATTTCCTGCACGGCAGTCGCCTGCTGGCTCGTGCCCTGGGCGACCTGCGTGCTGGACCGGGCAACCTCTGAGGTGGCGTTCGCCGCCTGCTCGGCCACCAGTTCCAACTCGGTGCGGGCCTGCGACAGCTCCTCGGCGGTGCTGCGGGCGCGCAGCATCACGTCATTCAGGCTGTCGGCCATGCGCGCGAACGCGTTACCCAGCGCGTCTTGCTCCGACTTCGGGAGGACCTCCACGGTCAGGTCGCCATCCGCGATCCGCGCCGCGGCGTCGGCCATGCCGGAGAGATACTCCTTCATCGCCTCGAAGGCGCGGGCCATGTCGCCCACCTCGTCGCGGCTGGTAATGCTCACGTCCTGGTCCAGGTCGCCCTGCGCGATCCCGGCAGCCGCCGCGCGCATCTTGCCGACGCCGGCGGAGATGCCGCGCGCGAGCCAGTAGCCGATCCCGAGGCCGGCGAGCACCGCCACCACGGACGTCAGGAGGAGGATCGTGCGCGCCTGGCTGGCGCTGTCCTGCGCGGCAGTTACTGCCTGCTGCGCCAGCTCGGCGTTGAAGTCGCCGGCTTCCGTCAGGGACTGGTTCATCGGGCCGATGAGCACGGCCATCTCGGCGGCGGCACCGGATGCCTCCGTGTCACGGCCGGCGGCCAGGAGGTCCAGAACGCCCTGGCGCTTCTTAATCACCGCGTGAACGGGGTCAGTCACTTCCGCCCACATCGCGCGGTCGGCTTCCGAGGCGAAGGTCTGCTCGTAGTCGACCATCGCCTGCTCGGCAGCCTCCATCTCCGCTTGCGCCTCTGCGATCAGAGCCTGACGCGTGTCACCAGCCGGCGCCAGGAAGGCTCGCTTCTCTTCACGGGCACTTGCAATCATGTTTTGATTGGTCAGGAGCGCGTACTGGACTCCCAGCACGTTCTCTCGGTACATCGCCTCAGTTCGCGCCGAGGCCTGACTCAGGCGCGTGATCCCGACAACGGCGACCACGGCCATCATCACGAGCACGAGCCCGAAGCCTCCGAGGAGTTTCGTTCGAATTGTCATCTTCACCTGTCGGTCCGTTCCTTCGCCGGGGCACGCCCCGGGCACCCACCACGTGTGGGAGGACTATCCGCAGGTGAGGGCTCATGGCCGTCAGGGGTTTCCCGCACGAAGCGGCCGATCCCGAGGGTTGACATGATGCCAACACGATCTCGGGGCGGAACTACTGAGGCGGGATGGTTTCGGCTGTCGGGGGAGGCGTGACGGCCACATGTGGGGACGACTCGAAGGCGTAGCCCACGCCGTAAATGGTCCGGATCGCCTCATCGGAGAATCCGATGAGGCGGAGCTTCCGGCGAAGGCGCGACAGGTGCTGGTGAACGAAGTTCGCGTCGCCGAGCGCCTGGTAGTTCCAGACACGCTGGCAGATCTCATCCAACGGCACCGCCTGGCCGGGCTGCTCAAGCAGGACGCGCAGGATGCCGGTTTCTGAGCGGGTCAGCGAGACCAACTGACCCTGGAAGGTCGCCTCGCCACGACGCACGTCCAGGTCCAGCCCACTGGGATCCTCGACGAGCGAGTCGACGGCGCGGAAGCCACTTCGGCGGAGAACCGCTTCGACTCGTCGGGCCAGTTCCAGAACGTTCACCGGCTTCACCACATAGTCGTCGGCGCCGACGTCAAATCCCCGGATGCGCTCCTCTGCAGTGCCCGCGGAGGAGACGACGATCACCGGAAGTTGATCCCGGGCACACAGCTCCACGCACAGATCCAGCCCGGAGCCGTCCGGCAGTCCAACATCGACCAGAACGAGGTCGATGGGATCAGAAGACTTGAGGAAGCGGCGCGCCTGACGGAGGGTACTCACCACCTCCACCGTGTGGCCATATAGAGCCAGCCCTGCCGCGATCACGTCCGCTGTGGCTGCGTCGTCCTCAACCAGCAAGACCTGAGGGCCGCGTCCTGCGGCCGACCCCAGTCGTACCAGCGGCGCGAGCGGGACTCCACTCCCCGGCGGCGCATCGTCCATCCCGTGCCTCCTGCCGCCAACCATGTCTCGACCAGTTCGCGCGGCAACCGTAACGCGCCCCCGGTATGCCTCGGTTATAGCGAGGCGCGCGGCGACTGTAACCCGGCCGCGCGGCCGCACGACCGGACAACAGGATGTAGACAGAGTTTGCCCCCACGACCACGATCGCAGTCTTCGACTCACGGGCAGCGGTCAAAGGTCAGAGGTCAGCATCTGTCAGACGACTGTCAGGATTGGATTTCTGAGCGCACGATCCGGCGACAGAATGACAACAGGTGAAGTAGGAACACACATGGATCCAACCGCCGCAGGTGTCACCACCACGGAGAGTGTCCCGCCGCGCGCTCGCATCTTCGTGGTCGAAGACCACCCGCTCACGGGGCCCGCCATCCAGCAGGTGCTGGCGATGGACGGGTTCGAGGTGGACCTGGCCGGGACGCTGGCACGGGCGCGCGCCCGCTTCGAGGTGGCGCCACCGGCTGGTCGATCCTGGAGCAGGTCCGTAGTCCCGCGCCCGGACTTCCGGTGCTGATGATCAGCGACGAGCACTACGAAGACGAGGCGCTTCAGCGGGGTGCCGTCGCCTTCCTCGCGAAGACGTACCGGCGCTCAGCACTGGAAGATGCGGTACGCGATGCGCTCGTCGTGACGGCCTGAGGTCCGACCGACGGACCACAGGCAGGGCCAGTGCGGTGCTCAACCTCACCGCACTGGCCCGCCCCCAGACCAGTGAGCCCGGTGAACCTGTCGGGATCATGCCACCTGCGCGCCCGGGCGGTTGGCCGCGGGGAAACCCGCTGCCCGAGGGCTGGGCCACGACCGAATCTTCACACCAGCACCGCAAACGGGCGGCAACCAAACGAACAACAGGCCGGCCGTTTGCCCGGCGGAGATTGGGAGAGACCCCGTGGCTGAACAGCTCGAGCGGCAACTGGTCGTCTTCGAACTTGGCAACGAGGCGTACGGGATCAACATCAACGCCGTGCGCGAGATCATCCGCATGCAGGCGATCACCTCCGTGCCCGACTCGCCCGAATACGTGCGGGGTGTCATCAACCTCCGCGGTCGGGTGATCCCGGTCGCCGACCTCCGTCGCCGATTTCGCCTTCCTGAGACAGAGGCGAACGCCGACACG
>PHBR01000004.1 GCA_002840675.1 Chloroflexi bacterium HGW-Chloroflexi-9 | reverse complement strand
CTCCTCCGGCCCGCGCATGGCCGCCCACGCCACGACGATGGCGGCCGGGAGGACGGGGGCCGCGAGCGGGTGCGCGAAGAGCGCGGGGCCGGCCCCGGCCTGCACCAGCGCTGCCGCCGCCACGATCAGGACGATGAACACCCTCACGGTGTCGCCTCGGTCGGGAGCAGCGCGCCTGGCTGGAAGCCGGTCATCACCAGCACCTGCTCCACGCGGTCCAGGTTGGCGAGCGGGTCGACGGTGATCGTCTGGAAGAGGTCGGTGCCGCGCGTCTCCACGGTGGCGACGCGGCCCACGAGCAGGCCCGGCGGCAGCAGCCCGCCGAGGGCGCTCGACAGGATCACCTCGCCGGGCGCGACGGAGGCATCGATCGGGACAAATTCCAGGTGCAGCGTCGAGCCGTCACCAGCGAGGGCGGCGGGCGTGCGGGAGGGCTGGATGAGCACGGCGACCGCCGACTCGCGGTCGGTGAGCAGGCGCACGCGCGACTGCTGCGCGTCGACCTCCGCGACGATCCCGACGAGGGTGGAACCGGCACCGACGACCGGCTGCCCCGCGCGCACGCCGTGGTCGCGGCCGCGGTTAATGACGACGTTCTGCCGGCCGGGCGCCGGGTCACGCACGAGCACGGATGCCGGGGTGAACTGGTCGGCACTCGCGCCCACCGCGCCGATGAGCGCGGCGGCCTGCTCCAGCGCGGTGCGCTCCTCGCGGAGTGCGGCGACCTCCGACTCGGCCAGCGCCAGGCGGCGGCGGAGGTCGGCGTTCTCCACGGACAGGTCACGGATCTGGCCGGCGTTCAGGAGGACGTCCGAGACCGGCTGCACCACGCCCCGGATGCCGCTCGCGGCCGGGGCCAGCATGGTGCTCAGGCGCGTCTCGATGTCGGCGGCGAAAGGCAAGGGGGAGAGCGCGAGCAGCGCGAGCGCGAGCAGCAGCAGTCCCGAGGCCCACGCGGCGTTGCGGGCGCCTACCATCGTGCGCCTCTGTGGCGGAGTGGCGGCGTGCCCGGGTTACCAGCACCCCGCGCACCTCGACTGCGGGGCGTCGAGTGCGCGGCCATCGGCGAGCCTCTCCCGGGCCGCGCTAGCGCGGCGGCCGGCGGTTGGCCACGGCCGCCTGGACTTTCTGCAGGGTCTCGAACTCCTCGATCGCCTCGGCGCACCCGCGGACGACGGAGCGCAGCGGGTCTTCCGCGACGTACACGGGGAAGCGCGTCTCGGTCGCGACCTTGCGGTCCAGGCCGCGCAGGAGCGAGCCTCCGCCGGTCATGGCGATGCCGTGCATCATGAGGTCGGCCACCAGTTCTGGTGGGGTCGTCTCGATGGTGGCGCGCACGGTGCGGACGATCTCGTTCACCACCGGGGAGAGCGCATCACGCACTTCCACGGTGGAGATCTCCACGGACTTCGGGAGGCCGGTCGCCAGGTCGCGGCCGCGGAGGTCGATCGTCCACTCCTCATCGAGGGGGAACGCGGAGCCTGCCTCGATCTTCACGGCTTCCGCCGTGCGCTCGCCGATGAGCATGTTGTGGACCTGGCGGGCGTAATCGACGATCGCTTGATCCATGCCGTCGCCGGCCGCGCGCACGGACTGCGAGCGGACGATGCCACCGAGGGCGAGCACGGCCACCTCGGTCGTGCCGCCGCCGATGTCGATCACCATCGAGCCGGCGGCGTCCATGACGGGCAGGCCGGAGCCGATCGCCGCCGCCATCGGCTCTTCGATCAGGTAGGCGGCACGTGCGCCGGCGGCCATGGCCGCGTCATGCACGGCGCGCTTCTCCACCTCGGTCGCGCCGGAGGGGATGCCCACCACCACGCGCGGCTTCGGGATGCCGAGGCCGAAGCGCTCGTGCACCTGACGGATGAAGTACTGGAGCATCTTCTCCGTGACCATGAAGTCGGAGATGACGCCGTCCCGCAGCGGCCGGACCGCCACGATCGAGGAGGGCGTGCGGCCCACCATCCGCTTCGCCTCCGCGCCGATGGCGAGGATGCGCTTCGAGACGCGGTCGATGGCGACCACGGAGGGCTCGTCGATGACGATGCCGCGGCCGCGGACGCTCACGAGCGTGTTCGCGGTGCCGAGGTCGATTGCGATGTCGTGCGAAAACATCCCCATGAAGGAGGACAGCGGATTGATCACGATGAACCGGACCCTGCTTGGGGAGTGGGGTCGGGATGGGCTGTCGCCGCTGGGGAGGGACGGACGAGCCGAGTATAGGGAGGCGGGCAGAGGCGCGGCAACCGCGCGCTCGTAATGGTGGTGGTGGCCCTAGACGGACTCTGCCATGCGCCTGCTTGAGGCCGGTCGCGAGGCACGCTTCTTCTTCTCGCAGTGTCCGGAGCGCCGAGCGGCGCGATAGGCCTCGCCTATAGGCTTGCTCGCTAGATCGCGCCCTTGCGTCGGTTGTCCTCGCGGCAGAGCATCTGGCAGTTGGCCGCGTTCGTCTTCCCGCCCTTCGACCACGGGGTAATGTGGTCGGCTTCCATCTCAACGATCTCGAAGTGCTGGCCGCACTTCGGGCAGGTTCCGTCCTGTCGTTCGAATGCCTCGCGCCGCTGAGCTTCGGTGAACACACGAATGGACAGATGCTTCTCGTCGCGAGTCAGGACGTACAGGTAGATGCCTTTCTTGCTGGTGACGTCGTCGTCGACCATCAACGTTTTGATCTCTTCATCCACCCTGGCGGTGTCGTACAGGCCGCCCTTGAACTGGTTGTACAGGCCACCCCAGGCGAGGCCCTTCATCTCCTTGCGGTACGTGGTGAACGTCAACTGCACCCAGGAGATGACCGCCTGGAAGTGGGCCCACAGTTCGTTGGCGTTCGGATCGTGCTGGTGAGCGGACATGTACTGCTCGATCTGACCGCCAGACAGCCACGAGATAGCGGTCTGTAGGAACTCCTGACGAATCGGGGTCCCGTTCACATACTTGTGAGCGAGTAGGTAGGCGGCGCAGTTCGTTCTAGAAAAGATCGTCTTGGCATGGGTGAGCCATGGTCCCGTGTAAACGGCATTCCTTAGTTCCTGGTCCGTGAGCTGTACCCCGGCGATGTTGATAATCCGGAACCAGTCCAGCTTCTCTTTGTCGGTGCCCGTGCAGAAATAGACCATCAGTTTGTAGTCGAGAATCTGGTCCCGCAGCGTCTGCGGCAGATTGTGGAACGCCATCGGATGGCCGTCGATCGGGATGGAGAAGTCGCCGACTACGTACTGGCAGAAGGAGATGGTGCGCTGCTGGCCGTCCATAACCTCATAGGTCCCTTGGTCGGTGACCACCCAGTACATCACGTTCAGCGGGAACTCCTTACGAATCGTGTCTAGGACGGCGTCCCTCTTCTTCTCGTCGTAGATGAACTCGCGCTGGTACTTGGGGCGGATGTCGAGCAGACCACCGTAGCCGACGACGCCCTCCTCGGCGCTGTCGCGGTAGCCGTTGGCGACCTCACGCACGGTGATCTCTTTCAGCTCGATTTTCACGCGGGCACTCTCCCTGGGGTCCGATTGCGGACGATGATGCGCATGTAGGTTTGCATCAGGAAGCCGTCTACGCCGTCGGCCACGTACACGGTGCCCTTCGCTGGCCGCCGGGCCAAGAGCAGGGTGGGGCCGGTGTTCACCTTGCCACCGCTGGATTCGGTTCCGTCAGGCTTAATCTGGCGGGCGTTCATGTAGCGCTTCGTGGGCCATGCCTCGAACTCGTTCCTGCCGCGGGTCCAGCCGAGAATCTCGAACTGGTCGGGGTTGTACTTGTCGAGGAAGGTAATCGGAACACCCATGGCGCCGTCGAAGTCATAAGGAATGTCGGTGTACCGGCCGACCTCGATCGCGTCGTAGTTGTCGTAGCGCGAGTACTCCTCGGGGCTGTATTGCTTGTACAGGGTGATGGTGTCGTGTCGCTTGGTCGTGTCGAGGTTCGTAAACCAGGCGACGTTGCCCATGGATAGGTACCTAACGCCATCCTCGACCTTGATGCGTGCCCCGGTGGTGGTGTGGTCGTAGTCGTTTGGGACTCGAAACCATTTCTCGCCGCCGTTGTCGTACCCGAGCCAGAGCCGATTCTCCTTGATGAGCTTGAAGATTTCGCTGTAGGTGATGGCGTTCTGGTTGCCGAGGATGAGGAACTGCTTCCCATGCTCGACGAGCCCCGCCGTGTATTCCCGGAAGAGCGAGAACGGCGGGTTGGTGACGACGATGTCGGCCTCCTCCAGCAGGGCGATGCATTCGGCTGAGCGGAAATCGCCGTCACCGGCCAGGGGTGTGAGGACGTTACGTTCGTTCTTTAGCAGGTACTCGACATCGGACAGGTCGATGGCGCCGTCGTTATTCGCGTCGGGCACTTCGGTGATCTCGATCCGGTAGGCAGGCTTCTCTCGGGCGGCCTTGGGCAGCACTTTCACATCGAGCAGGGAGAGCTGTTGGCCGGTGATAGGACTTCCGGCGTAGGAGGTGGTGATGAGCTTCTTCAGGCCGAGATGGTTGAAGTTCATGGCAAAGAACTTGAAGAAATTGGACTCAAACGGGTCGTCGCAGTTGCAGAACACGACCTTGCCACGGAACTGGTCTCGGTAGTGCCGTAGCTCCGCCTCGATGTCGACCAACTGGGTATAGAACTCGTCGTTCTTGGCCCGGTTTGCGCGGACCAACGCTTCCTTGCCTGCCATTGATCACAACTCCACTAGCGCTCGGCCACTGAAACTCACCGAAGCCGAACACCAGCCGCGCTGCCAGCGGGATCGCGAGCAGACTGGTGCGATGCGAACTTACCGTAGGGTGCAAGCCAGTGCCTACTCGTAAGTTGCATGCTAGGCACACTGGGCGTCTACCACGATGTCAGGTCATCGGTCGCGGCCAAGCCCACCGGCCGGTGGCGTCGATGCCCCGCCGGGCGCGAGCGCTGCGTGCCCTAGACGGACTCGGCGAGGCCGCGCAGCAACCAGCCCACGGTGAATGCCACGGTGGCAGCGGCGCCGCCGAGCGCGAGGGTCTCGATGCCGTCGCGCAGCCACGAGCGGTCGACGACGACACCCTTGGCTGCGCCAACCAGGAAGAACGCGACCGCGGTGAGCCCGGTGGAGATGAGGAAGCCCCGTCCCCCGAGGTCAACGCCCACTGCCTCGGCGATGAACGCCAGCAGGGGAATCGCACCGACGACCAGGAATGCGATGAAGGTGGCGAGGGCGGCCTGCCGCGCTTCGCCGTCGCCTTCCGGCTCTCCTCCCAGTTCCCCGAGCAGGATGTCCGCGGAGCGACGGCGGTTGGCGGTGACGCCGTCCAGCACGGTATCCATGGGGCCGTCCGGCACGCCCGCCTCGCGGAAGAGCGTCGCGAGGCGGGCCCGGGCGCCGGCCGGGTCCGCCTCCATCCGGCGTTCCTCGGCACGGCGTCGCTGGCGCCGGCGCTGGTGGTCGGCGCGCGTGCCCAGGTAGTTGCTCACGGCCATGCTCAGCCCGTCCGCGAACAGGTTGGCGAGACCCAGGATGATCACCACGGCGCTGGGGAGCGAGGCGCCCACCGCCCCCGCGACCACCGCGAAGGTGGTCACCGCGCCGTCGATCGCCCCGAACACCGCGTCCCGGAGGTATTCGGGCGTCTCCGGCGGGCCCTCATCGTTCGCCGGCCGGTCGACGTCAGACACCGGCGACGCCGCCAATGACGCCGCCGACGAAGTAGGTCACCACCGCGGCGGCAAGCCCAAGGATGACCTGGCGCATGCCGCCGAACAGCCAGTGCCGGCCGGTCAGCAACGTGATGCTGGCACCCAGGATGAACAGGCCGATGCCGGAGAAGAGCGCGCCCGCGAGGATGAAGCCGAGGCCGTCGCCGAAGAAGAACGGGATCACCGGGATCACCGCGCCGATGGCGAACAGGATGAACGAGGCGATGGCGGCGGCCCACGGAGAGCCGAGTTCTTCCGGGACGATCCCGAGTTCCTCGCGTGCCAGCGTGGCAAGGGCGTGTTCCTTGTCGGCCATCAGGGTCGCGGCGAGGCGTTCGGCCTCCGCTTTCGGAAGCCCCTTTGCCTGGTAGATGAGCGCGAGCTCCTCTTGCTCGGACTCGGGGTCCAGTTCCAGTTCCTCCCGCTCCACCGCCAGTTGCGCCTCCGCCGCCTCGCGCGAGGAGGTGACGGAGATCCACTCACCGAGGGCCATCGAGAACGCGCCCGCGAGCAGGCCGGCGAGGCCGGCGAGGATGATCGAGGCCTGCCCCGGGTTCGCGCCGGCGAAGCCGGCGACGAGTGCGAGGTTGGAGACGAGGCCGTCGTTCGCGCCGAGCACGGATGCGCGGAGCGCGTTGCCGCCGCCGAGCGCACGGTGGCGGCTCTCGATCCGTCCGATCACCGACCCGGACACGCCCTGCTGTGAGCGCTGGCTGAGCGCCTCAAACACGCGGGCGTGGGTGTGCTCATCCTGGGGGAGCCCGGCGGCCTCGGCGACGGGGACGCCCACATACATCGTGGTGGCGTCTGTCTCGAAGGACTTGATGATCGGCAGCACCAGGTCGGTGCCCCAGCGGCGGGCGATGCCCATGAGGACGCGCGCGCGGAGGGACGGCTTCGGCGGCGTGTCGTCTTCGCCTGCGAGTCGCAGTTGCTCTCGCCAGAGCGCGAGGTGCTTCTCCTCCGCCTTCGCGAGTTGCTGGTAGACGTCGCGGAGCGACTCGTCTTCCTCGATCTCCGCGAGGCGGTAGTAGATGTAGAGCCCGTCCACCTCCTCGGCCAGGAACGAGCGGTACTTCTTCACATCGGCGCGGCTGATGTCACTGGGCATGGGAACTCCGAGGGCGGGCGGATGATGGCGTCCGTGGAGGGTAGGCACCTCTGCCGCCTCCGCGCGACAGTACGCACGCACGCGTGCGCCCAGCATCTGCAAAGCCCGCCTATTCGGCCTCGCTCCACCCGAGATCGCGCAGGCGCTGGATGAAGCCGTCCTGGTCGAGGAGCTCGACACCCAGCGTCTCCGCCTTGTCGCGCTTGCTGCCACCGCCCTCGCCCGCGACGACGAACGAGGTCTTCTTCGTGACCGCGCCGGACACTTTCCCGCCGAGGCCCTTGATCAGGTCCTCCACCTGGTTCCGTGACCACCGCTCGAGGCTGCCGGTCACGACGATCGACAGCCCCTCCAGCGGGCCGCCGCGCGCGGCCACCTCCTCGTCCATGCGCAGGCCGAGGGCGGCGAGGTCTCCGACGAGCGCGCGGTACTCGGGGTCGTCGAAGTAGGCGCGGACCGCCTCCGCGACGATCGGACCGATGCCGTCGACCGCCTGGATCTCCTCCAGCGTCGCGTTCTGAAGCGCCTCCATGCTCCCGAAGTGCCGGGCGAGGGCGCGCGCCGTCTCGCCGCCGACGTGCCGGATGCCGAGCGCGATCAGCAGCCGGTGGAGCGGGCGGGTCTTGCTCGCCTGGAGCCCGGCGAAGAGCCCTTCGAGGGTCTTCGCGCCGATCTTGTCGACCTCCAGCAGTTCGGCCTCGCGCTCCGGCAGCCGGTACAGGTCGGCGACCGACCGCACGAAGCCGCGGCCGACGAGCATCGCGCAGCGCTCCTCGCCGAAGCCTTCGAGGTCCATCGCCCCGCGGGAGGCAAAGTGCTCCAGTTGTCGCGCGAGTTTCGTGGGGCACGTCCGGTTGGGGCAGTAGTAGGCCGCCTCGTCCGGGTCTTTGTAGACGGGCGTGGCGCAGACCGGGCAGGCCGCAGGCATCTCGAACGAAGCCAGGCCCGGCTCGCGTCGCGCGAGCACGGGGCCCACCACCTGCGGGATGACGTCGCCGGCGCGCTGCACGATCACGTAGTCACCGGCGCGGATGTCCAGTTCGCGCACATGGTCGGCGTTGTGGAGCGTGGCCATGCTCACGGTCGCGCCGCCCACGAAGACCGGCTCCAGCGCGGCGAACGGTGTGAGGACGCCCGTGCGCCCCACCGACACCTGGATCTCGCGCAGCCTCGTCACCGCCTGCTCGGCGGGGAACTTCCACGCCGTCGCCCAGCGGGGCTCGCGGCCGACGACGCCGAGCGCGCGCTGCGTCGCGAAGTCGTCCACCTTCACCACGACCCCGTCGATGTCGTAGTCCAGCGCGCCGCGGCGCTCCACCCACGCCTCGCAGAACTCCGCGACGGCATCGATCGAGTCGAACGCCTCGGTGTGCGGATTGGTGGGGAAGCCCAGGTCGCGCAGCCAGCGGATGGCGTCGTGGTGGCTCGCCAGCGGGCGTTCGCCCTCCACCCAGCCCAGCTGGTAGGCGAAGAGGTCCAGCCGGCGCGCGGCGGTGATGCGGGCGTCCAGCTGCCGGAGCGACCCGGCAGCGGTGTTGCGCGGGTTCATGTACAGCTGCTCGCCGGCCTCGGCACGCTCGGCGTTGAGTCGCTGGAACTCCGCCTTGGACATGTAGACCTCGCCGCGCACCTCGAAGGCCGGCGGCAGGCTGTCGGGGTCGGCGTTCAGCACGAGGGGGATCGAGCGGATCGTGCGCAGGTTGGCGGTGATCTCCTCGCCCTGCATCCCGTCGCCCCGCGTCGCGCCTCGGACGAAGCGGCCGCGCTCGTACACGAGCGAGATGGCGAGGCCATCGATCTTCGGTTCGCAGACATAACGCGATGGGTCGCGTTCGAGCAGGCGGACGATCCGCTGCTGCCAGGCGGCGAGTTCGTCGCGGTTGAAGACGTTGGAGAGTGAGAGCAGAGGCTCGCGGTGTTCGACCACCGGGAAGGCCGCCGCCGGCGCCCCGGCAACGCGCTGCGTCGGCGACTCCGGCGTGATCAGTTCGGGGTGCTCCGCTTCGAGCGCGCGCAGTTCCTGCATCAGCGCGTCGTACTGCGAGTCGCCGATGACCGGCTGCGCTTCGATGTAGTAGGCGTAGTCGTGCGCGCGGATCTCGGTCCGGAGCGCCTCCACGCGCTCGCGTGCGGCCTCCAGGTCGCGCTGCTCGGCCGGTGCGCCGTGGATCGAGGTCATGGGGCCAAAGTATAGCCGCGGAAGCCGTGTCGGCCCGCAGGCGGCGTCACCGTCCGCGCGTGCTTCAGACGGCCGCAAGGGGAGGGCGGCAGTACACTGGAAGCGCAGCATCCACCGGGGAGTACGAGCATGGACGTCGTCATCGTCGACTACGGCGCAGGTAATCTGCGTAGCGTCGCGCGCGCTGTCGCCCATGCCGGGGTCGAGCCCCACGTCACCGCCGACCCGCACGAGGTGGAGGGCGCCCGCGCCCTGATAGTGCCGGGTGTCGGCGCCGCCGAAGACACCATGGCGAACCTGCGCGCGGCGGGCCTCGATGGGCCGATCCGCGACTACATCGCCTCCGGGCGCCCGTTCCTGGGCGTCTGCATGGGTATGCAGGCGCTGTTCGAGGTGTCCGAGGAGGGCGGCGAGCACGAATGCCTGGGCGTCCTCGGTGGGCGCATCGTGCGCTTCCCGCACGGCATGACCGTGCCGCACATGGGCTGGAACACCGTGAATCTGCGCGCGCCGCACCCGGTCTTCGAGGGCATCCCGCAGGGCTCCTACTTCTACTTCGTGCACTCCTACCACCCGCGTCCGACCTCGGACGCCACGGTGCTGGGCGAGACGGAGTACGAGGGGATCGTGTTCCCATCGGTGGTGGGACGCGACAACGTGGTCGCGACGCAGTTCCACCCGGAGAAGTCCGGCCGCTGGGGCCTGCGGCTGTACGAGAACTTCCTGCGGCTGTCGCTGGAGCACGGCTCGATCGCGCCGGCGCATACGGCCGCGACCTAGCCCGGGCCTACCGGACGCGCTCGGTCGCGACGCCCGCATCCTCCCAGCGATCACGAAAGACGAGTCCTCCGTGGAGATCATCCCCGCTGTCGACATCAGAGACGGCAAGTGCGTACGCCTCGCGCAGGGCGACTACGCACGCGAGACCGTGTTCGGCGACGACCCGCTCGCGATGGCGCGCCAGTGGGCCGCGCAGGGCGCGACGCGCATCCACGTGGTTGACCTGGACGGCGCCCGCTCGGGTGTCGCCTCCAACGCCCCGATCGTGCAGGCGATCGCGCGAGGCGTGTCCGTGCCGGTGCAGACCGGCGGTGGCATGCGCTCGATGGACGCGCTCCGCTCGATGCTGGACGCCGGCCTCGACCGCGTGGTGCTGGGCACCGCGGCCGTGAAGGACCCGGCGTTCCTGGCGGAGGCGATTGCGTACGCGGGCGACCGGCTCATCGTCTCCGTCGACGCGCGCGAAGGCCGCGTCGCCCTTGAGGGGTGGACGGAGGCGACCGATTTGGACTCGCTCGCGTTCGTGCAGCAGTTAGCCGCGCAGGGCGTGGTGCGGGTGGTCTACACCGACATCCTGCGGGACGGTGTGACGGACGGGCCGAACCTGGAGATGTACCAACGGCTGGTCGCGCAGACCTCGGTGCGCATCATCTCCGCCGGCGGCGTGACCAGCGTCGACGACCTGCGCCACCTCGCCGGATGTGGGATCGAGGGCGCCATCGTGGGACGCGCAATCTACACCGGTGACGTGCGGCTGCCCGAGGCGCTGCAGGCGGTGGGCGCCTGATGCTGACGAAGCGCATCATCCCCTGCTTTGACGTGGACAACGGGCGCGTCGTGAAGGGCGTCTCGTTCGTCGACCTGGTCGATGCGGGCGACCCCGTGGAACTCGCGGCGCGCTACGACCTGCAGGGCGCCGACGAGCTCGTGTTCCTGGACATCACCGCCTCCTCGGACGCGCGCACGAGCGTGTACGACATGATCCGGCGCACGGCCGACCAGGTGTTCATCCCGCTGACGGTGGGTGGCGGCGTCCGGTCCGCCTCGGACGTGCGGCTGATGCTGGAGTCCGGCGCCGACAAGGTGTCGATGAACACCGCCGCGGTGCAGCGCCCCGAGTTGATCGAGGAAGGCGCGAAGGGCTTCGGCTCCCAGTGCATCGTGGTGGCGGTGGACGTGAAGCGCGTCACCCCCGAGCGGTGGGAGGTCTACACGCACGGCGGCCGCACGCCGACCGGGCGTGACGGCGTCGAGTGGGCGCGGGAGGCCGTGGAGCGCGGTGCGGGCGAGCTGCTGGTGACCTCCATGGACACGGACGGCCACCAGTCCGGCTACGACCTGCCGCTGCTGCGCTCGATCTCGGACGCCGTGGAGGTCCCCGTGATCGCCTCAGGCGGTGCGGGGACGCCTCACCACCTGTACGAAGCGTTTACGGAGGGTGGGGCGGCGGCGGTGCTGGCCGCCTCGATCTTCCACTTTGGGATGTATGACATCCCGTTTCTCAAGCAGTACCTGTCGGAGCGCGGCGTGCCGATGCGTCCGGTGGATCCGTCCGGCGACCCCGGACAGGGAGGCGCATGATGCCCGAGATCAACTTCGACCCCTCGGAACTCAAGTACGACGAGAAGGGGCTGATCCCCGCCGTGCTGCAGGATCACCAGACGCACGAGGTGATCATGCTCGGCTACATGAATGAGGCGACGCTCCGCACCACGCTGGAGATCGGGCAGGCGGTGTTCTGGTCCCGCTCCCGGCAGGAGATCTGGCACAAGGGCAAGACCTCCGGCGATTTTGTGAAGGTCTATGGCCTCACGACCGACTGCGACCGCGACGTGGTGCTGCTGCAGGTCGAGCTCCTCGGTGGCGGCATCTGCCACACCGGTGCGCACTCCTGCTTCGTCGACAAGGACGACGTCACCCCGCAGGTCGTCGCGCTGAAGTCGTAGCGGTCGAGGCGTGCCACCTCGTGGCCCGTATCGCGTCTCGCACGTCTTCCTGGACGTAGACGGGACGCTGGTCGACCTGCGCGCGGCGTTCCGCGCGGGGACCGAAGCAGCCGCGGAGCGCCTGTCGAGCATTCTCGGAACGCTGGTCACGCCCGGCCACTTCGCTACCGTCCGCGAGGCGATCACCGTCGAGCCCGCGTTCCGAGGGCGGCCCGCCGTCGATCACCGCGCGGAGGCGATGCGGCGCATCCTCGCGTCCGGTGGCCGCGAGGACGCGGTAGGTGAGTGCGTGGCGGCGTATGTGGCGGCACGGAACGCCGCGCTCAGGGCATACGAGGACGTCGACCAGCCCCTGGGGGAACTGCACGAGCGCGGTTTCGTCCTCGTGGCCGCGACGAACGGCGACGTTGATCTGTCATCCCTGCCGTTCGCACGCTTCATCGACCACACGTACCTTGCGGTCGATGCCGGGGTCGCGAAGCCCGATCCTCGCTTCTTTCTCGGCGCGATGGCGAAGGCGGTCGCGCGTCCGGAGACCTCCGTGATGGTGGGCGACCGCATCGACAACGACGTCGCTCCGGCCGTGGCGGCCGGCATGGCGGGGATCCTGCTCGACCGCGCCGGGCGGGTCAGCGACCCGGACGTGCACGCGATCCGGTCGCTTCGCGAGCTGCCGGGACTGCTGGAGCGCGTCTAGCGGCGCACGAGGTGCTTCGCGAGGTCCGGGAGCGGCCGGTCGAACGGCCGGTAATCCGCACTCGGGTGCCCCAGCGCGACGAAGGCCTGCGGCTCCCAGCCGGCGTCGAGGGCGAGCGCGGAACGCACGGCCTCCTGCGCGTATAGCGGTGCGGAGATCCAGAACGCGCCCAGGCCGCGGGCGGCGGCGGCCAGCAGGATGTTCTGGAGTGCCGCCCCGAACGAGTGCTGGGCGAGCCCCCACTCGGCGCGCGCGCGTCGGTCGTCCGCGTAGTCCCGCAGCCCGTCATGCACGAGGCAGCCGAGGAGCAGCGTGGGCGCTTCCTCCACCTGGCGGCCTGACCGCGCCAAGGCGCGCTCCTGCTGCCGCTCCGGCACGCCGTCCACCATCATGTCCGCGCGCCACGCCTCCGCCATGGCGGTCGCGAGGGCCGTGCGTCGCGCCGGGCTGACCTCGACGAAGCGCCACGGCTGCGTGTGGTGCGGGGCGGGGGCGGTACAGGCGAGGCTCACGAGGTCGTCGACCACCTGCGCGGTGAGCGGCGGGCCCTCCAGGCCGCGGATGGAGCGCCGGGCGCGGATCGCCGCCTCGATCTGGTCGGCGGAGGCAGGGTCAGTCACGGTGCGTTCCCTTCGCCGGCAGTGGCAGGTGCTCCAGGAGCGCGGTCGTCGCCTCGCCCACGCGGTCCCAGACGTCGGCGAGGTCATCGAGCGTGTCGACATCGGTGCTGAGCGACTGCAGCGCGAGGACGGTGAGCGCCGCGCCCGCTGCGACTGCCGCCTCGCGATGCAGCCGCGCCGAGTCTGGCCCGAACGCGGGCGTGATCGCGTGAACGGGGTGCAGGCCCAGCGCGCAGGTGCCGCCGTCCGCCGAGGGCGCGACGACCACCCCGGGTGTGGCGATGGCATCGAGGAGTGTCGCGAGGTCGCCGGCGGTCGCCTGCGGCAGATCCCCCGGCAGGATGAGCACGGCCATACCGGGGGTCACCGTCTGGAGGGCGAGGAGTACGGCGGCGTTGTAGCCGATGCCGGCGTCGCGCACCGTCTGGGCGCCGTGCTCGCGCGCGATCGCGTCGTACACCGCGTCCGCGCTCACCACCGTGACGGGCCCGGCGTGGACCTCGCGGAGCGCCGTGAGCAGGTCATCGAGCATGGCGATCACCAGCGTGCGGCGCATCCCCGGGTCCAGGTCGGGACCGAGGCGACTCTTCGCGCGCCCGGCGTCCTGCACGGCGATCACCACCGTCGTCTCCGCGCGCGGCATCACGAGGCGGCCGCGATCACCGCGCGGGCGACGCGGGCGCGCCCCTCATCACCGGTCATCATCGTGTCGAACGCGACGGCTTCGAGACCGAGGGCGCGCACGTCCGGCAGCAGCGCCGCGTCGACGGTGTCGAGGATGAACGTGTCGATGAGGCCGGTGTAGAGCCGCGCCACGCCGAGCGCTGAGACCTCGTGTCCGAGCGCTTGCATCATCTCCGCGGCAGGGCCCTTTACGGCGGCACCGCCGATGATCGGTGAAACCGCGAGTCTTCGGGCGCGCGATGCGACGAGGGCGTCCCGCACGCCCGCCACTTCCAGCAGCGGGCCGATCGAGACGAACGGGTTGCTCGGCGCGATCACCAGCACGTCCGCGTCGCGGATCGCTTCGACCACGCCGGGCGCGGGACGCGCGGCGGTTGCGCCGGGGAAGACGAAGCCCTGCACGGGCACGGCCGCGCGCCGGTGCACGAAGTACTCCTGGAAGGCCAGGTCGCCCTCCGCCGTGCGGACCACGGTGGGATGCGGGTCGTCGGTCACCGGCAGCACGCGCACGCGCAGCCCGCGCGCCGTCGCGACCGCTGCCGTCGCCTCCGAGAGCGTCGCGCCGGCCCTCAGCCGGTCGGTGCGCAGGAGGTGGGTGGCGAGGTCGCGGTCACCGATGCCGAACCACTCGTCGATGCCGAGCGCGCGCAGGCCGTCGAGCGTCGCCGTGGTGTCGCCTCGGACGCCCCATCCGTGCTCGCCCTCGAGACCGGCGAGCGTGTAGATGACGGAATCGATGTCGGGGGAGACGTGGAGGCCGTGCCACGTCAGGTCGTCGCCGACGTTGCAGACGGCGGTGATCGACTCGGACGGCACGACCGAGGCGAGCCCCGCCAGGAAGCGCGCCGCGCCAATGCCCCCCGCTAGGACGGTGATGTTCACGGGCGCGATCCTAGCGTGTGCGGGCGGGGCCTGCGGTCAGGCGACGAACTCGGAGCCCATCTCCGCGCCACCTTCGAGGTCCGGTGTGCGGCCCTCGATCTGCGCGAGAAGGATGGCGGCGGGGGTGAAGCCGCGGTTGATGGTGACCAGCGCGCCCGCGCGGTCGTAGACGGCGGTGGTGGGGACGGACAGGACGCCGTACTCCTTCGCCAGGTCGGTCGCCGCGACGGCATCATGACGGTCGATGCGCAGGTCAGGGATCCGCTCGGCGAGCGCGGTGAGCGCCGGCTCCTGCTGCACCTTGCAGATCACGCACGTCTTCGTGGTGAAGTAGACCACGCGCGGCTGTCCGGATGCGGGTGCCGCGGATGTCACGGCGCGTAGGCGCGCCTCGATGCGCGCGTTCCGCCACTCGTACCAGCGCCGCCCGAGGGCGACCGCGAGCGCGAAGCCGGCGACGACCGCCAGTGCGATGAGGGTGCGCTCCGTCATACCTCGCGGCTATCGCACCGCGCCGCGGCTGCTCGCGATGGAGCGCGGCAGCAGGCCGAAGCGGTCGAGCTGGAAGTAGACGAAGCAGCCGGCGCAGAACTGGACGGTGAGGTTGACGAAGGCGAGGCCAGCCACGATCCAGTCAAGCAGCCAGCCGACGGTGGTCGCGCCGTTGAAGAGGGCGGCGGCTGCGGCCAGCAGGAAGATCGATCCCATCGCCTGCGCGAACTGGTGCGGCATCGGGTCCTCGGCGTGGACATCCGCCTTCAGCAGGCCGGCCGGCTTCAGGATGCGCTGGTGTACCTGCTTGAACAGGGCAAACGCCGGGTGGAAGGTGCCGAGCGCCATCACGAGGCCTGTGAACAGCACCAGCCAGCGGCCAACCTCCACGCCGAGCACGAAGGCGGCGACCGTGAGGCCGACGATGAATGCCTGGTTCGTGCGGAGGGTGTTGCGGTCGACGCGATAGGGCGAGGCGGCCATGGCGGAGACTCCCACAATCACGAGCAAGTTACTCAACAATGATAGCGCCGAGGCGGCCAACTGTCAGCGGCCCAACTGTCAACGGGGAGTCAGGCCCGCGGGCGCACCGGGATGCCGTGGCGCTCCAGTAGTACCTCGATCTGGCCGGGGTTCGGCTCGGTCAGCATCGTGCCGCGGTCAAAGGCACGGGCGCGGCGGCCGGCGAGCGGCTCCGGGGGCGCGAGGGGTTCCAGGCCGTCGTCCTCCGCGATCACGAGCGTGGGGACGGAGGCGTGCCCGGTCCAGCCGACCACACGCTCGTACGCCTCCTCGTCGCGGTGGATGTCGATCACGACCATCCCCTCGACCTCGTTGCGGAGGAGCCAGCCCTTGAGGCGGGCCATGTCCGGGCATGGGATCGAACTGCCGTAGACCACCAGCCGCGCCACGCGTGCCCCTATTCGTCCGCGCCGAGGCTACCCGACGTGGTCGATCCGCGCTTCTTCCGCACGTACCGCATCCAGCGCGACGATCGCCACGCGGATCTGCTCGTCGTCCGGGACGCGGGTCGTCAGTTTCTGGAGGGCGATGTTCCCGGCGAAGAGCCAGCGGATCAGGGGCCACTCCTGGTGGAAGCCGGCGAAGCGGATCGCCTCGTAGGACACCCCCGCGACGACGGGGATGAGGATGATGCGGGAGCCGAGGCGCCACCAGAGCGGGTCGGCGCCGGCGAGGCTGAAGACGACGACGGATACGAGGGCGACGGTCAGGAGGAAGGAGGTGCCGCAGCGCGGGTGCTCCTTCGCGTAGCGGCGGATTGCGGGGACCGTCAGGTCGCGGCCATCCTCGTACGCGGCGATCGTCATGTGCTCAGCGCCGTGGTACTGGAAGACGCGCTGGACGTCCCGGCCACGGCCGATGCCGGTGATGTAGACGAGGAGCAGCGCGATCCGGAGCGCACCCTCCAGCGCGAGTACGACCGGCACGGGCAGGTAGGCGTCCAGCCACGCGGTGGCGGCGACGGGGCCGCCGAAGAACACCCCCATCGCGATCGACATGGTGACGGCCAGGAAGAGCCAGTCCGCGCCGTCCATCGCACGCGCTCGGCCGTCCTTCGTCGGCTCGCCGGCGGCGACCGCGGCCGACCAGGTGAGGGCGCGGAAGCCCAGGGCGAGTGTCTCGAACAGGATGACGACGCCGCGGACCAGCGGGATGCGGCGCAGGGGGCCGGTGAAGATCCCCCCGAGGCGTTCGCGGTGGCAGGCGACCTCGCCCTCCGGCGTGCGCACGGCCACCGCCATGGCCCGGGCGCCCCGGATCATGACGCCCTCCATGACTGCCTGGCCGCCGTAGGTGGAGGAGGGAGGTGCGCTCACCTGCCCAGCGTACGTGACTGCACCGGGCAACGACGAGGGGCGGCCGTCAGGCCGCCCCTCGCTGTGTGTCTCGCGGACGCCGAGGTTACTCGGCGGGCTTGTTGTAGCGGCGCCGGAACCGCTCCACGCGGCCCGCGGTGTCGATGATGCGCTGCTCACCCGTGAAGAACGGGTGGCACATGTTGCAGACGTCCACCTTGATCGCGGCCTGGGTAGAGCGGGTGACCCACTCGTTGCCGCAGGAGCAGACGATCTTGGATTCGGTGTACTCGGGGTGAAGCCCGGTCTTCATGGGAGGAAGCCTTTCGGGGTTACGCCTCGACCGCGATCGGGTCGATCGAAACCTGCTTGCGGCGGCCCTTGGCGTACGGGCTGAAGCGGACGGTGCCGGGGACCTTCGCCCAGAGGGTGTGGTCCTTGCCGACGCCGACGTTCAGGCCGGGGTGCATGCGGGTGCCGCGCTGGCGGACGAGGATGGAGCCGGCGGTGACCACATGGCCATCGTGCTCCTTCACGCCGAGGCGCTGAGAGGCGGACTCACGACCGTTCTTGGTCGATCCACCAGACTTCTTGTGGGCCATGGGGTACCTCCTGCGCTGCTGTTAGCCCGCGGTGATCGCGGTGATGAGCAGCTCGGTCTGGTGGTGCTTGTGGCCCACCATGCGCTCGCGGCGCGTCTTGTTCTTGAAGTCGTAGTACGTCACCTTCGGCGCCCGGGACTGCGCTTCCACCAGCGCGGTGACCGAGGCGCCGGCGACTGTCGGAGCGCCGACCTTCAGGCCGCTGTCATCGCTGACCAGCAGCACGTCGTCCAGGGTCAGGGTGTCACCCTCGGTCGCCTCGAGGCGCTCGATGGTAATCCGGTCGCCCTGGCGGACGCGGTATTGCTTGCCGCCGGTGCGGATGATCGCGTACATGCCGTTACTCCCAGGTTGCGGGTCGAAGAGACAAGTCTAGGAACCACCGCAGGCACGATCAATGCGCGGCAGCCCGAGGGTGCTTTCAGTGCACCGGCCTGTCATTATGGCACAGGATGGCCCCAAAGGGCATCCCACCCCGGCTGGAGTCGTCCCCTGGACCCCTTCGATCTGCTCACCGCGCCCTACGACGCCTTCAACTGGCTGACGGACATCGTGTTCGTCACCCTGTACCGCCTGTTCGAGCGGGTTGGAGCACCGATCGTCTTTGTGTCCGCGCTGGCGGAGGCGACCGTGGGCCTGGGGGTGATCTTCCCGGGCACGGTGCTGATGTTCCTGGGCGGGGCGGCGGCCTCGAAGGGCGCCACTGACCTCTGGATGATCTTCCCGCTGGCGGTGGCCGGGACGGTCATCGGCGACCTCGTCTCCTACGCGGCGGGGCGGTGGGGCGGGGAGCGTCTGCTCCGGACGCGCCTGGGGCCGTCGCTCCGCATGGGCGCGCAGATGATGGACGGCCGCGCGAGGTGGCTGATCCCCTTCTACCACCTCCACAGCATCACTCGTGCCGTGGGGCCGTTCGGTGCGGGCGCCCTGCGCATGCCGTTCCCCGTGTGGGCGCCGCTGGACCTGCTCGGCGCCGTCGTCTCCAACTCGGTCTGGGTTGGCACCGGCTACGTGCTGGGCACGGCGGTGCTGACGGACGAGGGCAAACTGATCCAGCACCCGGCGCTCCGCATCGGCCTCGCCGCGATCGCGTTCGCCTGGTTCCTGGTGGTGCAGCACACCTACGAGCGCCAGATGAAGGTGCTGCGGGCGAAGGAAGCCGCCGCGAACGCTACGGCGCACGACCGGGCGGGCTGAGGCACGGTCGCACCGAGGCAGTCCAGGTAGACACAGAGACGGGGCCCGCGAGGGCCCCGTCTTCGTATGTCGGCTGGTGCCTGCGGGTGCGCCTCTTAGTCGGAGGCGGCGTTCTGCCGGCCCCAGGCCAGGCCCGGGCGGCCCTGCGGCGTCTCGTCTGCGTCAGCCTCAGGCGTCGCCTCGGCCGTGGCGGTCGGGGTCGACTCCGTGGTGCCGCCACCGGTGCCGCTGCGGTCCCAGTGGTCCTGCGTGCCCGGGAGCGGGCGGCCCTCGGTCGGGCCAAGCACGCGGAGCAGGTCGTCGCCTTCGACGGTCTCGGACTCCACGAGCAGTTCGGCGAGTTCAGCCAGCTTGTCGCGGTGCTCGCCGAGGACGGCGCGGCAACGCGCGTGCGCCTCGTCGATGATGCGGCGGACCTCGTCGTCGATCTCCTGCGCGGTGCGCTCTGAGTAGTCACGCTCCTCGGAGATGTCGCGGCCCAGGAAGACCATGGACTGCCGGCGCCCGAAGGTGCGCGGCCCCATGCGGCTGGACATGCCCCACTGGGTGACCATGTTGCGGGCGATCTGCGTGACCTTGCCGATGTCGTCGTGCGCGCCGGTCGTCATCTCGCCGAAGATCATCTCTTCGGCGACGTGCCCACCCAGCGCCATCGCCATCATCGCCTCGTAGTAGGAGCGGTCCTGCAGGCGGCGGTCGTCCGAGGGCAGCGAGCGGGTGAACCCGCCGGCCATGCCTCGCGCGACGATCGTGACCTTGTAGGGGATGTCGGCCTTCGGCAGGAAGTAGCCGGCCACCGTGTGGCCCGCCTCGTGGTACGCGACGATCTTCTTCTCGATCGGCGTGATCACGCGGGACTTCCGCTCCGGGCCCGCGATCACGCGGTCCACGGCCTCGTTCATCTCCGCCATGGAGATGCGCTTCTTGTTCCGTCGAGCGGCCAGGATCGCCGCCTCGTTGACAAGGTTGGCCAGGTCCGCGCCGGAGAAGCCGGGCGTCTGTTTGGCGATGGTCTCCAGGGAGACATCGCCCTCCAGCGGCTTGCCCTTCACGTGGACGTCCAGCACCGCGCGGCGGCCCTTCACGTCCGGCAGGTCCAGCGTGACCTGGCGGTCGAAGCGGCCCGGGCGGAGCAGGGCGGGGTCCAGCACGTCCGGGCGGTTCGTCGCCGCGATCACGATGACGTTCTGGTTGGAGTCGAAGCCGTCCATCTCCACGAGGATCTGGTTCAGCGTCTGCTCGCGCTCGTCGTGCGAGCCGCCAAGGCCGGCGCCGCGCTGGCGGCCGACGGCGTCGATCTCGTCGATGAACACGATCGCCGGTGCGTTGCGCTTGGCCTGGTCGAACAGGTCACGCACGCGGCTGGCGCCGACGCCCACGAACATCTCTACGAACTCCGAGCCCGAGAGGTGGAAGAACGGCACGCCAGCCTCGCCGGCGACCGCGCGGGCGATCATCGTCTTGCCGGTGCCGGGAGGGCCGATCAGGAGGACGCCGTGCGGGATGCGCGCGCCCAGGGCGGAGAATTTCTCCGGGTACTTCAGAAACTCCACGACCTCGGCGAGCTCTTGCTTCGCTTCTTCCTGGCCGGCGACGTCCATAAACGTGACGGTCGGCTTCTGCGTGGTCCACATGCGCGCGCGGCTCTTGCCGAACGACATCGCCTGGTTATTGGCGCCGCCGGCCTGCCGCATCATGAAGAACAGGATTGCCCCGAAGATGATCAGGGGCAGGAAGTTCAGCATCAGCCCGAAGACGCTGCCGAAGGAACTGGGCCCCTTCACCGTGATCTCCACGCCCTGCGTCACGCCGTTGTCGCGGAGGATCTCCTCCACGGATGAAGCGTTCTCCTTGCGGGAACGGATCGGCTCGGCCTGACCCTTCAGGCGGACCGTGAGGTTGTCGCCCTGAACCAGGATCGACTCGACGCGGCCGGCCTTCGCCTCCGCGATCACGAACGAGATCGGCTGGTCGCCGGCCGTGGAGGACGGACGGAACACCATCACCACGACGAGGACGAGCGCAACAAGGATCAACAGGTACACGAAGACGTTGCGCATCGAGCGGGAATTCATGGTCGCTCGCTTCCGGGGGCAGGGGATCCGGGTTCCAGCCGCGGGCCCGCCATCGAGGGGAATGCGACACCGCCGCACCGGCAGCCCGGACGCGCAGCATCGGGGTGGGACATGACCAGTGTAGCACCGGCGCCCGTGGGGCCCGGTGAGCGAGGGGTGTGGTCAGCCGGGCGGCGGGCACGCCTGGGCCCCGGCTAGTCCTCGTCGTCGTCGTCCTGGTCCACGTACAACTTGCCGTCCCAGGCCCAGTCCTCGACGCCGTGCTCCACGAAGATGACGTGGGTCGACTTCGGGTCGGTGTGCGCCACGTTGCAGACGGCGTCCGTGATCAGGCGCACCAGCTCGCGCTTCTGAGCGAGCGAGCGGCCGGGCAGCATCTCGATGCGGACGATGGGCATGTGTGACTCCCCCAGAGCGTGTCGGCCGTGATCCGGGAGGCATCATAGTCAGAAGTCGGCCCCGGCGGGCGCGACGCTCCTCGAATGCGTAAACTGCTCACTTGTCTACGCGATATAGCCCTGCGTAGAATACGGGCATGGTCGCTCCCTCCATCGTCTCTCGCCCCGGCTGGAAAGCCGAGCGCGCCCTCTGGCGCGAGGGCTACGCCTTGGTGGCCGGGGTGGACGAGGTTGGACGGGGCCCGCTGGCCGGCCCGGTGGTCGCCGGGGCGGTCATCCTGCCCCGGTCTCGCGCCGGCAGCCCCAGCCGGCTGGCCTGGATCGGCGAGCTCCGCGACTCTAAGCAACTGAGCGCGCCAGCGCGGGAACGGCTGGCGGAGGCCATCCGCCGGGACTGCATCTGGGCGGTCGCGGGGGTCTCCCCGCAGGTCGTGGACCAGATCAACATCCTGCAGGCGACCCGCCTTGCGATGCGTCGAGCGGTTGATGCCTTGCCTGCGCGCCCGGATGCCCTGATCATTGATGGACGCGAAGTGGTGGAGGGCGGCCTGCCTCAGCGGGCGATCGTGGATGGGGACGCGCTCTGCGTCTCGATTGCGGCGGCCTCCATCATCGCGAAGGTCGATCGAGACCGAACCATGCGTGAGCTCGATGGCCGGTTTCCCGGCTACGGGCTCGCGGTGAACAAGGGCTATGCGACTCGCGACCATCGCGAGGCGCTGGCGCGGCTGGGATACACCAGCATCCACCGGGTGTCATTTGCACCCGTGCGGCAGGCAGTCGGGACGAGGGCGTGCTCGTGACGGAACGTTCGCAGATGCTGGGCCAGGCGGGCGAACGCATCGCCACCCAGTTCCTTGAGAAGCATGGCTACGAGATTGTCGACCGCAACGTCCGGCGCGCTGAGGGCGAGATCGACCTTGTGGCGATCAAGGACGACGTGACGGCGTTCGTGGAGGTGAAGCTCCGGACCTCCCGTCGTATGGGTGCGGCGGTCCAGCAGATCTCCTCCGCGAAGGGCGCGCGCCTCACGGCGCTAGCCGAGGCCTACGCGGCGGAGCACCCGGAACTCCCGGAGAACCTCCGCATCGACCTGATCGCGATTGAGCTCACGGTCGGCGGCGATGTCGGCCAGTTGAACCACATCCAGAGCGCCATCGAGGCGTAACCGCCGGGGCCTGGGTCGCCGCGGGGGCTGATCCGGACGCCCTCGCGCGGTATGCTCCAGACATGCCGATCTACCAGTACGACTGCTCCGGCTGCCGGCGGCGCGTGGACGTCTTCTTCCGCTCCATCAAGGCGGTGGTGGATCACCCTGCGTGCCCCGAGTGTGGCAGCACGAAGATGAAGCGCGCCGTCTCCCGCATCGCCCGAGGCCGCACGGACGTTGAGGCGATCGATTCGATCGATTTCGAGCAGGAGCTGGGCCGCCTCGAGTCCGGCGACGAGCGCGGTTTCGCGCGCTGGGCGCAGCGCCTGGGCGAGCAGTACGACGGCGCGCTGGGCACGGACTTCAGCCAGCTCGCGGAGCGCACCTTCGCCGGCGAAGACCCGTCTGACCGCGTGGACCCCGCGTTCACGATCAAGAACAAGGTCCGCCGCGCCAAGGAGAAGCTCGCCCCCGACACCTCCGCCGGGGACGTGCACCAGGGCCACTGACATGCCGATCTACGAGTACCGCTGCGGGAAGTGCCGGCGCCTCTCCAGCGTCTTCGTGCGCTCCGCGCGCGCGCAGGTGGCGCCGGCCTGCGAGCACTGCGGTTCCACGGAGGCGATGGCGCGGGTGATCTCCCGCGTCGCGCGGACCCGCAGTACTGCGGACGTGGTCGCGGAGCACGGCACCGGCAACCCGGGGGAGTACCGCGATCCGCGTCAGATCGGCTCCTGGGTGGAGCAGCGGTTCGAGGAGTACGGGATGGATGTCCCGGAAGAGACCCGCGCGATGATCGACGCGGCCCGGGAGGGTGACCTCCCGAAGGAGCTGGGCCTCTAGCCCGGCCCCCAGATTGCCAAATCATGCGCGGGACATAACATGCGCATGCGATCATCCGTGACAGACTGATCGCTCACCGAGCCAGAGCCGGCTGGCACATTCACTAGTAGCACGCCTCAGCAGGAATGGGATCCCCACCCATGACCCAGGTATCCAGCAGCACCAGCGACCTTAACGTTGCGCGGACCGTCCGTCTCAGCTCGCCCGACGCCCTGGCGGCGCGCTGGCCGCTTTCCGGGGCCGCGCTTGAGACCGTCCTCCGCTACCGCCGGGAGGTGCGTGACGTCCTCCGCGGGGAGGACGGGCGCTTCCTGGTGATCGCCGGCCCGTGCTCCATCCACGACGAGGATGCTGCGCTGGAGTACGCGGACCGCCTCCGCGCCCTGGCGGACCGGGTCCGGGACGACATCCTGCTGGTGATGCGTGTCTACTTCGAGAAGCCGCGCACCGTGCTGGGGTGGAAGGGCCTGATCTACGACCCGCACCTGGACGGCTCCTTCGCGATCGAGGAAGGCCTGGAGCGCGCCCGCCGGCTGTTGCTGCAGGTGAACGAGCGCGGCCTGCCCGCCGCGACGGAGTTCCTGGACCCGATCGTCCCGCAGTACCTCGCCGACCTCGTGACGTGGGCAGCGATTGGCGCCCGCACCACCGAGAGCCAGACGCACCGCCAGATGGCGAGCGGCCTGAGCATGCCGGTGGGCTTCAAGAACACCACCGCCGGCAGCATCAAGATCGCTGCGGACGCCATCCAGGCCGCGCGCGCGCCGCAGGGCTTCCTGGGGATCGACCATGAGGGCGCGGCGGCGGAGGTCTACACGACCGGCAACCCGGATGGCCACCTGGTGCTCCGGGGCGGCGAGGACGGTCCGAACTACGATGCGGCCGCTGTGGCCTCTGCCCAGGCGGTCCTGGAGAAGGCGGGCCTGCCGCCGCGCCTGATCGTGGACTGCTCCCACATGAACGCCGCCAAGGACCACCGCAACGAGGGCAACGTCTTCCGCGACGTCCTTGGCCAGCGCGTGGCCGGGAACCGTGGCGTCGTGGGCGTGATGCTGGAGAGCCACCTGAACCCGGGCAGCCAGTCGCTGGGTGCCGACCCGTCCGAACTCGCGCGGGGCGTCTCCATCACCGACCCCTGCATTGGCTGGTCGGAGACGGAAGAGATCGTCCTGGCCGCCGCGGGGCGCCTCCGCTCCTAGCGCGTTCCTGGCGCGCCCCCAGCGCCCGCGATGTCGGGCCGCTGCTAGCGGCGTTCCTTACTTCGCCGAGAAACTACGCGACGCGTTATCCAAGATCGTGGAAAACGTGTGGACAACTGTTCATAACGCTCGTGTATGTGTGTAGGCGCGTGTATAATTCCGTCGCGGAATGGACATGCCCCTAGGCGCGGGCAATGGTACCGTTCCGCGCGGCCCACCTCGGGAGGGCGGGCCGGAAGTCCGCGCCGCGTACGTACGCCGTCAGGGTCCTGCCTCGGGAGGGGGAGGGATCAGCCCTGGGGAGACGTCGTTAGCGCTCACGCCGGGAGGCAACCACTACATGGAGAGTCTGTACATCGCGCTAGGAGCGGCCGTCATCGCGCTGCTCTTCGCCGTCGTAACGACGCAGCGCATCCTCAAAGAGGACCAGGGGACCCCGGAGATGCGCAGCATCGCCCTCCTGATCCAGCAGGGTGCCGCTGCGTTCCTGAAGCAGGAATACACGTTCTTGGCCGGCTTCGTCGCCGTGATGACCGTGATCCTCGCGGTCTTCGTCGACTTCGACGTGCTCGACCGGTTCGGTGAGCAGTCGGGTGAGTTGGTCGACCTGCCGCGCACGGCGATCGCCTACCTCGTCGGTGCCATCGCCTCCGCCTCGGCCGGCTACATCGGTATGTTCGTAGCGGTCCGCGCAAACGTCCGCACGGCGGCGAAGGCGCGCGTTGGGCTGAACCCGGCGCTCCGCGTCGCGTTCTCCTCCGGCTCCGTCATGGGCATGACCGTGGTGGGCCTGAGCCTTCTCTGCATCGCCATCCTGTACCTGCTCTTCCAGCACTACCAGCCGCTGACCGGCTTCGCCTTCGGCGCCTCCTCCATCGCGCTCTTCGCGCGCGTGGGCGGCGGTATCTACACGAAGGCCGCGGACGTCGGCGCCGACATCGTCGGTAAGGTTGAGGCTGGCATCCCGGAGGACGACCCGCGCAACCCGGCGACCATCGCCGACAACGTGGGCGACAACGTGGGTGACGTGGCGGGCATGGGCGCCGACCTCTTCGAGTCCTACTCGGGCTCCATCGTCGCGACCATGTCGCTGGCGGCCGTGGCCGTCATCTCCCAGGGCACGGGCGTCTCGGCGCACGGCATCTTCGAGGCTGCGTCGGTGGACCTGACGGACTACCAGGACACGGTCTACACGCTGCCGCTGCTCATCGCCGGCCTCGGCATCTTCGCCTCGCTCATCGGCACCTTCATGGTGCGGACGAACGAGAACGCGAACATGTCGCAGTTGCTGTGGGCGCTGCGCACGGGCGTCTTCGTGGCCGGTGGTGGCGTGCTCGCGGCGACCGCCGCGGCGGTCGTCATGCTCGACCTCGACTGGGGCATCTTCTTCGCCGTGGTCGTCGGCCTCGTCGCCGGCCAGATCATCGGTACCGCAACCGAGTACTACACGGCATACGAGTACAAGCCGACGCAGGCCCTGGCCGCGCAGGCGCAGACCGGCGCCGGCACCCTGATCATCGGTGGCCTCGGCCTGGGCATGCTGTCGACGGCGATCCCGCTGCTCGTCATCTGTGCCGCGATCTGGACCACGTACGAACTCGCCGGCCTGTACGGCATCGCCCTCTCGGCGGTCGGCATGCTCTCCACGCTCGGTGTGACGCTCGCCTCGGACGCCTACGGCCCCGTGGCGGACAACGCCGGCGGTATCGCCGAGCAGGCGCATCTGCCGGCCGAGGTGCGCGAGCGCACGGACGCCCTGGACTCCCTGGGCAACACCACCGCGGCGACCGGCAAGGGCTTCGCCATCGGCTCCGCGGTGCTGACCTCCCTGGCCCTGATGGTGACCTACTCCCAGGTCACCAAGATCGAGGTCTTCAACCTCGTGGAGGTCAACGTCCTCGTCGGCCTCCTCATCGGCGCCCTGATGCCGTTCATCTTCGGTGCTCTCACGATGGGCGCCGTGGGTCGCGCGGCCATGGCGATGGTGAACGAGGTCCGTCGCCAGTTCCGCGAGAAGCCGGGCATCATGGACGGCTCCGAGCAGCCGGACCCGGCGCAGGCCGTGGCGATCGCCACCAGCGGCGCCATCCGGGAGATGATCATCCCGGGCGCCCTGGCCGTGGCGGTCCCGATTGCGGTCGGCGCCCTGGCCGGCCCGGAGGCCCTGGGTGGCCTGCTTGTTGGCTCCATCGGTGCGGGCTCGCTGCTCGCCCTGATGATGGCGAACGCGGGCGGTGCCTGGGACAACGCCAAGAAGTACATCGAGACTGGCAAGTACGGCGGGAAGGGCTCTGACGCCCACAAGGCTGCAGTGGTCGGTGACACCGTGGGTGACCCGTTCAAGGACACCTCCGGCCCGGCGCTCAACATCCTGCTGAAGCTCATGGCCATTGTGGCCGTGGTGTTCGGCCCCCTCTTCCTGGGGTAGCCGAGGCGTTCCGCAGGGCGTCTCTGACGCACATACGAAGGGGCCCCGCGCGAGCGGGGCCCCTTCTGCGTCCTCGGGCGGTGCAGGACGCCTCAGTCCACGTCGAAGCCCAGGGTGGCGCGCGGGTTCACGAGGAACGGGTTGTAGCGCCGCTCCTCCTCGATCGTCGTGGCGGGGCCGTGGCCGGGGTAGACGCGGGTCTCCGGCGGCAGCGTCAGCAGATGGTGCTTAATCGAGCGCAGGAGGTCCGGGCCACTGGACCCGGGGAAGTCGTGCCGGCCGATCGAGCCCTGGAACAGGACGTCGCCGGTGAATACGCCGCCCTCGCCGGCCAGGCAGACGGAGCCCGGGGTGTGGCCGGGGGTGTGGAGGAGGGTGAAGCGGTGCCGTCCCACCTCCAGCGTGCCGCCGTGCTCCGCCGGCACGTCCGGTGCCCGAGGCGGCGTGACCGCGTGGCCGTACCAGGAGGCAGCGCTCGGGGCCTGCAGGGCGATGGAGGGGTGATCGAGTGCGTGCATCACGAACCGTGCGTCCGAAAACGCCTCCAGCAGGTCGTGGGCGCCCCCGGAGTGGTCCAGGTGGGCGTGAGTGACAAAGACGTACCGAACCACCACGGACTCGCCGCGGAGGTGCTGGACCAGCGCTGCGGCCTGGTCGCCGGGGTCGATCACCACGACTTCGCGCGTGTCCTCGTCGCCCACGACATAACAGTTGGCCTGGAGCCGTCCGACCGGGATCGTCTGCAGAATCATCGGCGTACCTCGATGGGGATTCTGACGGGATGTATCCACACCCGGCAAGCGGCCCCTCCAGAGCAGCCTCCGGGCTGCCGAAGATGTAGAGGCAAGACCGCATAGATGGGTGGGCGTGATGGACGACCGCGTGGGGGCCGCACAGACTGACGGCGCGCTCGCGCTCGCTTCCTCCTACCGGTTCGTCCGGGAGGTGCGCCTCCGTCCGGCCCGGCGGGTTGAGATCCTCGCCTACCTCTCGGGCGCTTTCGACCTCGCCGAGGCGCAGCCGACCGGGCATGCCGCCCGCGTTGCCTACCTGGGGTACCGGGTGGCGGAGGCGTTGAGCCTGGGCTCCGAGGAGCGCCGCCGCATCATGCACCTGGGCCTGCTCCACGCGACCGGCGCTGCCATGCGCACGACGGACGCGGGTGAGTCTGCTGCTCTGGTGGCGGAGCGGCTGCAACTGGACGCACAGGTTGCGGAGTCAGCGCGGGCCGTGGAGGAGCGCTGGGACGGCCGGGGTGGTCCGCTGGGCCTGTCCGGCGTGCACGTCCCGCTGGAAGCGCTCTGCGTTGCCGCCGCCCACTGGGCAGCCGAGTTCGCCGAGCGTGCCAGTCACCCGCTCCGCGCCCGTGCGGCCCTCCAGCGTGTCGACACGGCGGAGGTGACTCCGGTCGCCGGGCCGGAGGTGGGGGCGGCGCTTGTGACCGTGCTCCGCCACGACGCGACGTGGCTGGCGCTCTGGGACGATGACCTGCCTGCCGTCATTGGCGTGCTGGGCGCGGGGGAGGGGAAGCCCTCCCGCCGGAAGGTGCTGGAGGTCGTCGCCGCCATCGGTGACGTGGTGGACGCCGCCGTCCGCGAGCCGGGCCGCTCGGAGCGCGTCGCGGCGCTCTCCCACCTGCTGGCATCCCGCCTGGGCATGCCGGAGGGCTTCTGTGACGCGATCGAGGTGGCCGGCTACCTGCTCGACCTCGGGCAACTCGGCGTGCCGCGCGCGGTGACGGAGAAGCCGTCGATCCTGACCGTGGACGAGATGGAGCAGATGCGCCGCCACCCCGGCCTCGGCGCGCGGCTGCTGGCGGGTGCGCCCGGCTTCGACGAGATCGCGACGTGGGTGGAGCAGCATCACGAGCGCCCGGACGGCCGGGGCTACCCGGAGATGCTGACGCTGGAGGAGTTGCCGCTGCCGCCGCGCATCCTCTGCGTCGCGGACGCCTACTGGGCGCTGCGTGCGCATCGACCGTACCGCCAGGCGTTCTCGCACGAGGATGCCATGGCCACGCTGGAGGCCGGCGCCGGTCGCCAGTTCGATGCGGAGGTGGTGGCGGTGCTCCCGGCCGCGGTCGCGGCGCTCGAAGAGATCGAGCAGGACGCGCGCGCGGCGGGTTAGCCGGCCGACGGCGGCGCTAGATGCGCTGGAACCTCTCGATGTCCAGGACGAAGACGATCGCGCCGCCGACGCGGACCTCGATCGGCTCGGCCGCGAACGTGCCCTCGCCGATGAACGGCAGGGTCTGGACGGGGACGAACTCCTTGCGGGCGTGACAGGTCTCGTTCACCAGGTCCACGACCGTGTCGACTTCCTCGTCAGCCACGCCTGAGAAGATCGTGACGTTGCCGCGGCGGAGAAATCCGCCGGTGGAGCCGATCTTTGTGACGGGGTAGCCACGCTCGATCAGCGCGCTCATCAGCGTGTCGGCATCCGTGTCGGACACGACCATCATCACCAGCTTGGTCGGGTTGGGGCGCTCCGTGCGGTCCGCCATCGATTACCCCTCTTCCGTGCTCGTGGCCACATCTGAGGGCCGCATCAGTTCGCTCGCGGCAGCAACGGCCGCGACGGCGATGCCGGCGGTGAGTCCGATTGCCAGGGCGGTGAACTTCCGCATGCGTCCTCCGTGCGGCGCTCCATGTTCACCCCATCTTAGGCACGCCCCTCCAGCGGCTCCAACCCCGGGAGCATCCGGCGAGTGGTTGAGGGTGCCCGGGGCCGCTGTTACGCTCGCGGTTCCACCCCTCCGCGGTTCCGATCCGAGGGAACCCGACCGCCAGCCGGGAGACCGTGACTTGACCGACGACGCCGCGCAGCCGCCCTCTGAGATGACGGCTGATCTTGAGACGATCACCTCGCTCGCCAAGCGCCGGGGGTTCATCTTCCCGTCCGCCGAGATCTACGGCGGCTTCGCCGCGGCGTACGACTACGGCCCGCTGGGCGTGGAGATGAAGCGCAACATCCGAGAGTCCTGGTGGCGCTCCATGGTGCAGGAGCGCGACGACGTCGTCGGCATCGAAGCGGCGATCATCACCAACCCGAACGTCTGGGTCGCGTCCGGCCACGTCTCCGAGTTCACGGACCCCCTCGTGGAGTGCTCCTCCTGCCAGGGCCGGTTCCGCGCCGACCACATCGAGGACGGCCGCTGCCCGACCTGTGGGAACACGGGCACGCTCTCCCAGCCGCGCCGGTTCAACATGATGCTCTCCACAATCGTGGGGCCGGTCGCGGACGAGAGCGGCCGCGCCTTCCTGCGCCCTGAGACCGCGCAGGGCATGTTCGTGAACTTCGAGAACGTCCAGACCACCATGCGCCGCCGGCTCCCCTTCGGCATCGCGCAGGTCGGCAAGTCGTTCCGCAACGAGATCACGGTCAAGCAGTTCATCTTCCGGACGCGCGAGTTCGAGCAGATGGAGATGGAGTTCTTCTGCCACCCGGACTCCTCACTCGAGTGGCACACCTACTGGAAGAAGGAACGCCTCCGCTGGTACTACTCGCTTGGCATCCGCCCGCAGCACCTGCGGCTCCGCGACCACCGCGCCGACGAGTTGTCGCACTACTCGAAGGCGACCTCCGACATCGAGGTCCACTTCCCGTGGGGCTGGGGCGAGATGGAGGGCATCGCGCACCGCGGTGACTTCGACCTCACGCAGCACTCCAACCACTCCGGCAAGCGTCTGACCTACTTCGACCCGGACACGAACGAGCACGTGGTGCCGCATGTGGTGGAACCGGCCGCGGGCGTCGACCGCATCCTGCTCACGCTCCTCCTGGACGCCTACGCCGAGGAGGAAGTGAAGGGCGAGAAGCGCGTCGTGCTGCGGCTGGCGCCGTCTGTCGCGCCGGTCACGGTCGCCATCCTGCCGCTGTCCCGCAACGAGAAGTTGGACCCGACTGCGCGCCGTGTGCACTCCATCCTGCGCCCGCACTTCCGCACGCAGTGGGACGACGCGCAGTCGATCGGCCGGCGGTACCGCCGTCAGGACGAGGTGGGGACGCCGCTCTGCGTGACCGTGGACTTCGAGACCATCGACGACGACGCGGTGACGATCCGCGAGCGTGACTCCATGGAGCAGACGCGCGTCCCGATCAGCGGCCTGGTGGCGGCGCTCCGCGAACGCCTGGACGCGCTCGCCCCCGTCGTGCCCGATATCGACGAGATCTCGGTCTAGTGATGGCCGCACGTCCGAGGCTGCGCCTGCTGCATACCTCGGACGTCCATCTCGGTGCGCACGATTCCTCGCGGGGAGCGACCGATGCATCGCGCGCGCTGGAGGCCGGCTTCAGCGCCGTGATCGACGCTGCGATCCGTGAGGGCGTGGACGGCATGCTGATCGCGGGCGACTTCTTCGACAACGCCCGCGTGCGGGTGGAGACGCTGGAGTTCGCGGCGGCGGAGATCGCCCGCTTCGGACGCCCGGTGGTGATCGGTCCCGGCAACCACGACCATGTGGGGCCCGGCTCCGTCTACGACCGCATCGACCTGATCGCGCTCGCGCCGAACCTGCACATCATCCGCGACCACGCCGGCGAGTCGGTCGCCCTCGACGGGCTTGAGGTAGAGGTGTGGGGCCGCCCGCACACGGAGCAGGTGCCGGATTTCAGCCCGTTCCAGGGAATGCCGCCACGGGGCGATGCCGCATGGCAGGTCGCTATCGGTCACGGGCATTTCATTCACCCCCGGGCGCTGCTGCACCACTCGTTCCACATCCGCCGGGAGCACCTCGCCGCTTCTGAGCGCGACTACGTGGCGCTGGGGCACTGGGAGGTGATGACGCGCGTCGCGGCGGGGGACCGCACGATCGCCGCCTACTCCGGCGCCCCGGAGGGCCTTTCTGCGGCGGCGGGCGCGCCGAGCACCGTCGGCGGCCACGCGCTGGTCGTGGACCTGCGGGAAGACGGCTCCGTGCGCCTCACCGGTGTCCCGCTGGGTGAGGGCGAGGCGATCCCGCACGAGGCCCTCCCGCACCTCGAGGGGCTGTAGCCCCGTGGCCGGGTCGTCCACCCCTCGCATCCGCGAGGCCGACGCCGCAGACGCGGCGGCGATCGCAGACGTCCATGTCCGCTCCTGGCGCACGGCCTACCGCGGCTTCGCTCCGGACGCATACCTCGATGCCCCCGCCACGGCGGAGGGCGGCCGTGTCTACTGGCAGACGCTTTTCGGGACGGCCGTGCCGGGCCTGGTGACCTGGGTGGCGGAGGCGGACGGCGCGGTGCTGGGGTTCGTGAACATCACTCCGCCGCTCGCGGCACCCGCCCCGGACGAGGTAGTCCCGCCGGAGTGCGGCTTCCTGCACCACATCCACCTGGCGCCGGAGGCGATCGGTCGCGGCCTCGGGCGGGCGCTCTTCGAGGTCGCCCTCGAACGCCTCGCAGCGCAGGGTTTCGCGGAGGCCGTGCTGTGGGTGTACGGGCCGAACGCGCGCGCTCGCGGGTTCTACGAGGCGATGGGCTGGGGCCATGACGGCACCGTCGAGCCGCACCTGTTCCGAGGCGGCGGTGCCGAGGCGGTCGTCCCGAATCTGCGGTATCGCGGCGCCACAGCGCGCTGAGCGCGCCGGCTACGCCGTCGCGCCGGGGTCACGGCCGTGCTCGACCGCCAGCCGGCGTCCCCGCCTTACGAGCAGCCCGACCACCACCGCGGCCGGGAGATAGACGAGGGCCAGCCAGAACTGGGGCTCCAGCATGTCCGGGATCGGCAGGTCCAGCGAGTCCCATGGGCGCCGTTCGAGTATGTGGAGGTAGTACTCCGCCGCCAGTTTCGGCAGGAGCGCGGCTAGGAAGACGATCACGGCGGAGGCGGATCCCGTGAGCATCGGCTCGCGCGGCGCGATCACCTGGAAGACGACGTACATGAGGAAAAGGGTCTCGAAGACGTTCGGGAACGCGACGAGCAGCCACCGCTCCTCGGTGAGCAGGAATGCGCCCACGCCACCCGCGCGCAGGAGGAACGTCGCCAGCGCCATCGTCCGCATGGTGCGGTCTCGCCAGCGCAGTGCGACGAACGCGGCCACGCCCAGCGCGAACAGGTCCAGGACCTTGTCCCACTGCTGGTAGATCGCCTGGTATTCCTTCGACCGGCTCCCGGCGTCCAGCCAGTACCAGTCCCACTTGTCGACCTCCAGCGCCAGCAGGAAGCCCTCCAGCGGGAAGCGCAGGGTGGGGAGCGCCGTCAGCACGCGCACCACGACCACCGCGCCCTGGTCCATCCGCCAGCCCTGGCTCGTGAGGCCGGCCGCGATCCGGTCGCCGACGATCAGCAGCATGATGACGAGCGTGAACCGGGTGGCGACCAGCGCCCAGGCGCGGAACCCCCGTGGGAACTGCGAGCGCTTCGGGCGCCACGCCCGGTAGCGGCGGGGGAGGGTGCCTCGGGGCATGGCCATCAGGCGGGGTTCCGCAGCGGCGGGGGAATCCGCTCGAATCTCCCGGCGGCTGTGAGATTATGGAAGGGAGAGATCTGGTCGGCCACTGGCGTCGGCCCTCCCTCGACTACGTCCCGCACGAGGCCCGCGACGCCGGCGTCCGCATCGGCGTCGGATGCTGGTCATCCTGCGCCGCATGGCGGCGGACAAGAGAGTAGCCCGTGTGGGCGATTGACGGCCTGGCGAACTTCCTCCCCTACGCAGGCTTCCCGCTGCTGCTGTTCCTGCCCGCGTCCATCTTGATGCGCCGCCGGGCGCTGGTCGCCGTGGCGGTGGTGCCCTTCATCGCCTGGCTGTTCGTACTGGCCACGCCGCAGTTCTTTCTGACGCTGGCCGAGGATGCCCCCGCCGGCGCACCGACGCTCCGCGTGGTCACGGCGAACGTCCTGATGAGCAACGAGAATCTGGACACCCTGGCCGCGGAAGTGCTGGCCGAGGCGCCGGACGTGGTCGTCTTCCAGGAACTCACCCAGGACATCGACGACTTCTCGCCCGCGCTCGCGGCCGCCTACCCCTACCGCATCTCCACGGACACGCCGTGGGTAACGCTCGCCTCGCGGTTCCCGCTGGAGGGCGCGCGGGTGCTGGCGATCGAGGCGGACGACCGTGGCCGGGACCTGCTGACCGCCGCCGTGGAGGTGGACGGGCAGCGCGTCACGGTGATCGCGGTGCACCTCATGCCCCCGCTGAACGGCGAGGCGTACCGCATCAACGCGCAGCAGCGCGCGCTGCTGGAGGCGGAGTCGGACCGCGTGCAGGGCCCGCTGGTCGTGCTGGGCGACTTCAACGCGACGACGCTCTCGCCAACGTTCGCGCAACTGCTCATCGGGACGGACCTGCGCATCGCCGCCGAGAGCCGCTCGATTGAGCCGACCTACTTCGCCTACGGGCGCCTCGGGGTACGCATCGACCACGTGCTCGTGCGCAGCCTCGGGATCGCCGGCGAGCGCGTCTTCTCGCTGACCGGCTCCGACCACCGAGGGGTGGCGGTGGAGCTCAGCCTGCCGGCGGACTCCAGCGCCGTTGCCGCCGCCCGCTAGACCGAGCGCCCGTTACTCACGGAAACAGGACGGCCGCCCGAAGGCGGCCGTCTGCATGTCTGGGTCGGTGGGACGGGCTAGACCTTGGCTCGCGCCGCGTCTTTGTCCTGGAACCACAGGCGGTTGATCTCGGTGAACCGCTGCTGGTCCGCCGGGACATCGTCCTCGGCGAAGATCGCGGACACCGGGCAGGCCGGCTCGCAGGCACCGCAGTCGATGCACTCGTCGGGATCGATGTAGAGCATCTTGTCGACGCCCTCTTCGAAGTGGATGCAGTCGACCGGACACACGTCCACACAGGACTGGTCAGTGGTGTCGATGCACGGCGTGGTGATGACGTAGGTCATCCCGTGTCCCTTCCGGTTTCCGCATGAGGACGCGCGCCCGCTGCCGGATGCGCATGCCGACTATATGCGGATGGTGAGCGTTGGGACAAGCACGACCGCGATCGAGGAACCCGTCACGCTCGACATAACCATCGGCAAGCAAAGTCCGATGCAGGACGCTACTCGCGGCGCCAGACCTGCCACCACTTCTTCGCCGCACGCCGCTCGATCTCCGCGTCCAGTTCGGCCGACTCCACCTCGCGGCGCGCCTGCTCGATGGCGTACGCGAGGCGGTTGCGGAGCATGACCGGGTGCTGGACCAGGTCCAGGGCGACGCCGGGCTCGTCCACGGTGTCGGGGAAGAGGTCGTGGAGGGTTTCCGCGAAGCGAGGCACCATCGTCCGGCCGTTGGCGATGCCGAACTGCTTCAGTTCGTTCGCCACACCCAGGAGGGCGTCGTTCAGACGCAGGATCTGCTGCGGTGAGGCTTCGACCTCGATCACCGCCTGGTTGAGGCGGGGCAGCACCTCGTCGTAGATCGCCTGGAGGCCCTGCCCGCCGGCGTCCGTCGCGACGGCGCGCGACTCCGCGCCTGGCCGGCCGAGGTGGTACACGGTCGCGAGGTACACGATGCGGGCGTCTTCGTTGCGGAACTGGAGCAGCGTCATGCTTTCGAGGGTACCCCGGCCACCGCGCCGGCGCTCCGAGATCACCGGCGACGCGCCCTGGGCGCTACGCTCCGCGCTCGGAGGGGCGTGATGGCAGACGACGTGTTCGCGGTGTTGTGGGACGAGGCGGAGGCGCGCTGGCGACGCCACACGGAAGTGCTGGACTGGTCGCCGGACTACCGCATCCGCGGCACCGAAACGGACTGGCTGGCGCGGGACGAGTACGCGCACTTCGCCCACTGGCTGGAGTACGCCCTCGCGGGGGCGCGGTCGCGCCTCCAGGGCGGCCCACCACCGGCGCCGATCGCGGATGAGGATGCGCAGAACGACGCCTGGGCCGCCGAGGACCGCGCGCTAACCGAGGAGGAGGCGCGCCGCCGGTGCACCTCGATCCGCCAGGACTACATCGACCTGATCCGCGGACTGCCGGAAGAACGCCGGAACGAGCGCGTCGCGGCGGCCGTCCGCAGTGGGCTCGTCGGGCACTTCGACACGCACTTCGGCTACATGGTCGCCGGGATGCTGTCAGACGAGGCCGCCTCGTGGGCACGGCTGACGGCCGCCCTCGACGCACGCCCGTCCGAGGTGCTGCACACCGGCGACGACGGCCGCCCGTGGCGCGCGGCTGACATCTACGCGCACGTGGAGCGGTGGATGACGGTGAACATCCCGCGCGCCGAGGCAGGCCTCGCGACCGGCGTGGTGCCGGAACTGGAGGCCTCCGCGGACGACCTCAACGCCCGCTGGCTCGCCGAGGATGCCGGTGTGACCTTCGAGGCGGCGCGACGCCGCTCGTTCGTCGCGCGGGAGGCGTTCATGGCGCAGATGCGCGGCATCGCCATCCCACAGTGGACCGCACGCCTCGTCTCGCTGTACGCGGGCAATGCCTGGGGGCACTACGCAGAGCACCTGGAGTACATGGAGCACGCCGGCTAACTCGCTCGCCGCGAGGGGGCTGCGTTGCCTGCGTGGGGCGCCCCTCCCCCTGCCCCCTCCCCTGCGCGGGGAGGGGGAATCAAGTGATGGGGGTGCAACCCCCATCACGCTCTTCGCCCCCGCGTTGAGAACGAGGCGGCCAGCCGCTCGCTCGGACGAGGGCCAAACTCGACCAGGGCCCCTCACCGCGAACGGAACCGGAACGGCGCGACCGTTGGAACCTCCGGCCCGTCGCGGCAGCGACCGGGGCGCAGGCCGTGATGGGGTGGAACCCCATCACATCTCATCCCCTCCCCGCGCCGGGGAGGGGCAGGGGAGGGGCCGCCCCCCGCATACACACGCGGCCCCTCGCCGCCCTCGGTCAGGGCAGCGCGAGCAGCGCCCACGTCAGCGCGAGTTGGGCGAGGCCGAGCGGGAGGCCGATGCGAGCGAACTCCCAGAAGGAGACGCGCTCGCCGAACCGTCGTTCCGCGTTGTCGACGATGATGACGTTGGAGGCCGCCCCCATCAGCGTGAGGTTGCCCGCGAGCGTGCTGCCCGCGGCGAGCGCCATCAGCGCCTCCTGCCCCCCGCCGGCCTGCTGGATCGCCGGCAGCGCCAGCGCCACCAGCGGCACGTTCGACACGACCTGCGACACGGCCGCGCTCACGCCCAGGATCCACGGCGTCGAGGCGATGCGCCCGCCGAGGCGGCTCACGACCTCCTCGGTGACGCCGGCCTCGTGCACGGACTCCACCACGATGAACAGCGCCGCGAAGAACGCGAGCGTCGGCCAGTCGATGCCGCGCGCGAGCGCGACGCGTCGACGGCTGCCGAGCAGCAGGACGGCGGCGGGGACCAGTGCGATCACCGTCAGGCGGAGGTCGAACGTCGCGCCCGCGCTCACCAGCGCGATGCGTACCGCAATGAGCGCCAGCAGCGCGCCCAGCGCCAGCATCGCGAGCCGTGCGAGGCGTTCGTCGACCAGTTGGACGCGCACGTGGACGAGCGCCTCGCCGTGGAACTCGCGCCGGTAGGCGATGCGTAGCGCGAGGTAGGACAGCAGCAGCGCGCCCAGCGTCGGCAGCGCGAGCCAGCGCGCGAAGGTGACGAAGGGGTTGCCGACCTCCGCGCCCTGGAGGGCGATGAGCAGGTTCTGCGGGTTGCCGATCGGGCTGACGACGCTGCCGGCCGTCACCGCCAGCGCCAGCGCGATCAGGGTCAGCCGCGGCGTGACTCGATGCGCGCGTGCGAGGCCGACCGCGACGGGGACGCCGACGATCGCGAGGGTGTCGTTCATCAGCACGGCGGAGCCCAGGCCGGCGCCGAAGAGGATGCACAGCACCAGCGCGTCCACGCTCCCGGCGCGCGAGAACAGCCGGTAGGAGAGCGCCGTCAGCGCACCCGACTCCTCCAGCGCGCGTCCCAGCACGAACATGCCGAACAAGAACAGCATCACGTCGACGTCGATGGCGTCGAGGGCGTGCGCGGGGGAGATGGAGCCGGAGAGCAGCATGGCGGCGGCGCCGCCCGCCATCACCTGCCAGATCTGCAGGCGCACGCTCCCCACCTGCCGCACCGCGATCAGCCCCACGACCACGCCGAGGACGATCAGGGGGATGGTCACGGCGTCGCGCGGACTCCTCGGTGGGTCAGGTGTGGGAGGAGTCTAACGGGCGCAGAAGCCACGCACCGCTGCCAGGTAAAGGGCTCCGAGGGAGGTCCGCCGCGGGGCGGCGAGAGGGCAGTGCTGGATATGCGAACCCGAACTTGTCGGGCCAGAGGGTCACCGTGAAGTTCCTCGCGCGTCTCGCATACCGAAGTTGGGAGCCACCCCAGTGCGCGGCCATCCCCGAAGCCACATCCCGCGCGAGTTGGAGCCTACCGGAGTGCTTCGACGTGTGCCGGAATTCGAGGGCGTGCTGCGCGGCTCCGAGCAAGATGTCGGTGAGCTGAAGGAGCTCAGCGTCGTCCTGGTCGTCCGGGGCCACCTGCCGTGAGTCGCTAGCGAGGAACCGCGCCGGCGAGTATTTCACGAACGGATACCGCTGGTCGCCGTCAACTCGGCGTTGGTTTGCTCGATGTGCGAAGTGTTCTACAGACCTTTCGTACGCGCGCCTGATCGCGTCATTCCCGGTCGCATCGAAGATCGGATCCACATGGATCGTGTCCCAGCCGCGCAGCGCGAATCGAGTGAGTCCCACGAAGGTCATGCGCGTGCCCGCAAGCATGTGCTTCAGGTAAGCGATGCGCTGATCTGGGTACGGGATGGGGCGTGGCCCGTCGTGAATCGCGAACGTCGCTTTGAAGGGGGCTTCATCAATGAGGTCACTGAAGAACTTAGCGACCCAGCGGCTCGCGACGGCGAATCGTTCCTGCTGACCGGTGTCGCCTCGGATCTCGGAGAAATGGACTTCTCCGGAATACCCGCGGCGTTCGGCACGAAGTGTGCTGGCGATGCTACTTACTGCGGATTCCGGGACGTACAAGAGGCCGTGTCCGGTCAGAGGCCGGACGCCTCGCTCCGGAAGTGACTCGTCATGGTAGACGCGGAAGCGGCCCCGCTTGGGTTCAGGAAGTTCAAAGAGGAATGGTTGAGTAGCGGGCGGAGTATCCAACTTCTCTGGGGGGCTTAATTCTAACATCCATCCATCTGTTTGCACGCATTGACATTCCTACTTTCTCCCGGCGGCGGCGCGGGTCTGGCGGGCGGCGGCTTTCGCGGCCTTGACCTGCTTCGGGGAGGCCTCGGGGGTGGCGCCGTTCGAGGGCTTCGCGGTGCGCTTCGGTTTCGCGGGAGGCGGGGCGACGGGGGCGTGCCTGTCGAGGACCTCCTGCAGGAAGCGGCCGGTGACGGAGGACTCGTTGCGGGCGACCTCCTCGGGCGTGCCGTAGGCGACGATCAGGCCGCCGGCCGAGAGCCCGACGAAGTACATGAACATGGTGATGTAGAGGCCCCACATCATGGGGTTGCGCATGTTGGTGGCCGCCAGGCCGTTGGCGAGCTGGTACGCCCACGCGGCCAGGCCGACGGCGACGCCGGCCACCAGCAGGCCGATCCAGATGACCAGCGCCCGGCGCCGGGAGCGCTCGCCGGCGACCAGGTAGCCCGCGTAGCTGACGGCCACCGCGAGCCCGAAGGCGTAGCCGACGAGAGGATACGAGCCTCGGGTCCACAGCGTAAGGACGCAGCCGGCGCTCGACAGCGCCAGCGCCGCGAGCTGCGAACGGCGCGGCCTGCGCCCCA
>PHBR01000145.1 GCA_002840675.1 Chloroflexi bacterium HGW-Chloroflexi-9 | reverse complement strand
TCCTCGACGCCCTCGCCACCGAGGGGCTCGCGTGGGCCGCCGAGGATGGCCGCTGGCACCTCGGGGTCGCTCGGGTCGCTCGGCGCGACGGCCGGGGGCTGCCGCCGTCGTGAGCGGCGCGCCTCGGGGATGCGGGAGCCGGTAGGCTGGAGATGCAGAGAAGGACGCCGATATGCCGCAGGTCTACGCCAACGAACATTTGACCATCGAGGCCTTTACCGGCCTCGGGCGATTCGCGAACAACACCTACGTCCTCCGCCCGGCGGGGGGTGGGCCGGTGACGGTCGTGGACGTGCCGGAGGGGGTGGAGGCGGTCGTCGCCGCGCTCGGCGACACGCCGGTCGAGCGGATCGTCGTCACGCACTCGCACGGCGACCACTGGGCCGGCTTCGACGTGGTCCGCGCCGCGACGCCGGCCCCGGTCTACGCCGGCGCGGAGGAGACGAACCTGGACGTCTCCCGCAAGATCGAAGGCCTGCCGCACGAGCAGACGTTCGAGGTCGGTGCCGCCACCGTGCGGGTGATCCACACCCCCGGCCACACCCCGGGCTCGATCTGCCTGCTGGTGGACGGGGCGCTGCTGACTGGCGACACGCTCTTTCCCGGCGGCCCCGGGCGCACGCGCGACCCGCAGTCGCTGATCCAGGAGATCCACTCGATCACCTCGCGGCTGTACGTGCTGCCACCCGAGACGCTGGTGCTCCCCGGGCACGGCGACACGACGACGATCGCCCGCTCGCAGGAGGAGTACGCCGTCTTCGCGAGCAAGCCGCACGCCCCCGACCTCGCCGGGGACGTCCTCTGGCTGGAGTCGTAGGCCGCCCCGAAGCCCCGCGGGGCCATTCGTGACGGCGCGCACGAATGATTGACGACATCCTCCCGGCGCGTAGCATGGAGGTTCCGGCCGCACGGCGCGGCCCCCCACCTCCACCGGCCTGCAGCCGCCCGCCCTCAACCCGCCGATCGAGACCCGGTTCGAGAACGGCCTGCGGTTGCTGGTCACCCCCATGCCGTACGCGCGCTCGGTCGCCGTCTCCGTCTACGTCGCCGCCGGCTCCCGCTACGAGCCCACCCCGGCCGAGGCGGGCCTCTCCCACTTCCTCGAGCACCTCTGCTTCAAGGGCACCACCCGCCGCCCGCGCGCGCTGGACATCTCCATGGAGATCGACGCGGTCGGTGGCAACCTGAACGCCGCGACCAACCGCGAACTGACCGTCTACTACGGCAAGGTCACGCCCGAGTACCTGGGCCACACCATCGACATCATCGGCGACCTGCTCTCCGACTCGCTCCTCGTCGACGAGGAGATCGAGCGCGAGCGCGGCGTGATCCTGGAAGAACTCGCCGCGGTGGAGGACTCCCCGCCGGAGCACGTCGGCGTGCTGCTGGACGACGCGCTGTGGCCGGACCAACCGCACGGCCGCGACATCGCCGGCACGGACGCCTCCGTTGAGGCGATGCCGGCCGAGGCGATCCGGGAGTACTACCACCGCCAGTACGTGCCGAACGGCACCGTTGTTTCGCTCGCCGGCGCCGTCGACCCCGCGGAGGCGGTGGAGATGGTGCGCGCCGCCTTCGGCGCCTGGGCGCCCGGCACGCCGAGCGGATGGGTGCCAGACCGGCCCGGCGTGATGGGCTCCCGGCTCTCCGTCCTGCAGAAGGACACGGAACAGGTGCACCTGGCGATCGGCATGCGCGGCGTGGATGCGTCCGACGACGACCGTTACGTCCTCGACCTGCTCTCGATCATCGTCGGCGAGGGGATGTCCTCGCGTCTGTTCGCCCGGCTGCGCGAGGAACTCGGCCTCTGCTACGACATCCACTCCTACATGGCGACGCTGCTCGATACCGGCATGTTTGGCGTCTATGCGGGCGTTGACCCCTCGAACGCCGTCGAGGCGGTGCGCGAGATCGGCCACGAACTCGGCCGCGCGCTGGCGCCGGTGAGCGAGGGCGAACTGTCGCGCGCGAAGGCCGTGGCGCGCTCGCGCACGCAACTGCGGCTGGAGGACACCCGCGCCGTCTCCGCGCTGTACGGCTCCCAGGCGATCCTCGGCCTGCCGATGCGCACGCCGGAGGAGACGCTGGCCCGCTCTGCCGCCGTCACGCTCGCGGATGTGGAGCGCGTCGCGCGGCGCGTGATCACGCAGGACCGGCTGCAACTCGCCGTCGTCGGCCCGCTCGAGGCGGCCGCGTTCGCGGACGTCCTGCAGCTGGGCTGCTAGCCCGCCGATGTCCGACGAGACCCCCACCGTCTACCGCGCCCCGCTCGACCCCACCGGGGAGCCGGAGCGCCTGATGATCCTGCCGCGTCGCGTGGAAGACGGCACGCTGCTGCTCGTGCGTCGCGACGCCGGCCACGCCCCCGGCCTCCTCTCCACCGAGCCCCCGCACGCGGACGAAGGGCTGACCGAGGCGGTGACGCGGATCCTGCGCTCCCGCCTGGACGTGCAGGTCGTGGGCGCACTCCGCGTCGCGGAGGCGCGCCGCCCGGCACGCATGGGCCAGCCCCGGCGCGGTGCGGACGGCACCGGCTGGCTGCGCGCGATCGCCGTCGACGTGTCCGGCGAGCCCCACGCCGACCCGCTGCTCGCCGGGGTCGAGGCGCTCTCCCCCGCCGCAGCAGACTTGGCGCTCGCGACCGACCTCGAACGCTGGGTGCTGGCGGATGCGCTGGCGCTCTTCGCGGACTCCCCCTCCGCGGAGTAGCGCCCGAGGCCCGGCGCGCGTCGTTCGGCGGAGGCCCCTTCGATCCTCGATGCGCTGTAGCGGGCGCTCCGCGCCCGCCCCACTCCGCCAGCCGGGTATCCCGGCTACGCCGCGTGGTGCCCCTCGCCCCGGGGCGAGGGGATGGAATCTAATGGGGGTGGAACCCCCATTAGGCTCTTCGCCCCCGGTGCAGATCGCGACACGGCTGGGCCGGTCGCTCGGGAGCCTCGCGGGCATGCCACGTCAATCGCGCCCCCTGCTCCCATTCTGTTCGTCGAAGGACGGGACGGCATTGCGGTGTGAGGCCACACCCTCGGTGAGCCCTCGCACGGCACGAGGTGCGAGAGCCCTCCCGTTTCCGTTCGTCCTGAGCCTGTCGAAGGGCGCGACGGTCTCGCGCGGTGCGGCCACACCCTCGGTGAGCCCTCGCACGGCACGAGGTGCGGGGGCCCTCCCGTTTCCGTTCGTCCTGAGCCTGTCGAAGGACGGGGCGGCATTGCGGTGTGGGTCACGGCCCGGTGAACCCTCGCACGGAACGAGGTGCGACCGGGCCCGGGGCTCATCGAGAGGTGGGTGGACGGCGGTGGCGGTTCGACAGGCTCACCGCGAACGGAGTCAGCGGCGTCCCGTGCTATCCAGGCCTCGCAGTCACCGGCGGCAGCCATTGGCCCTCGCGCCGAGCGAGGAAACGGGCCGCCTTTCGGCGGCCCGTCACGTGAGTCTCGAACCGGCCCCTCGTCGGAGGGAGGGAAGGGAGGCCGGTTAGAAGTCCATACCCATGCCACCCGTGTCCGGGATGGTCGCGCCCTTGGGCTCGGGCAGTTCGCCCACCGCCGCCTCGGTCGTCAGCATCAGGCCGGCGACGGAGATGGCGTTCTCGAGGGCGACGCGGGTCACCTTCACCGGGTCGATGATGCCAAGCTTGAACATATCGCCGTAGCGGTCGGCATCAGCGTCGTAGCCGGTGTTCTTGTCCTTCGCGTCCCGCACCGCCTCGGCGACCACGGCCGGCTCACCGCCGGCGTTGTCGACGATCTGCTTGAGCGGGGACTCCAGCGCGAGACGGACCAGCATCACGCCGGTGCGCTCGTCGCCGGTAAGCGTCGCGAGCAGGCCGTCCAGCGACTTCTGCACGCGGATGTACGCCACCCCGCCGCCGGGGACCACGCCTTCTTCCACCGCCGCGCGGGTGGCGGAGAGGGCGTCCTCCAGGCGGAACTTCTTCTCGCGGACCTCGATCTCCGTGGCGCCGCCGGCCTTGATCACCGCGATGCCGCCGGCGAGCTTCGCCAGCCGTTCCTGCAGCTTCTCGCGGTCAAAGTCGGAGGTCGCGTCCTGGACCTGGGCGCGGATCTGGCGGATGCGCGTCTGGATCGCCTCGTCGGAACCGGCGCCCTCGATGATCGTCGTCTCGCTCGCGTCCGCGACCACGCGGTGGGCGTGGCCGAGGTCGGCGAGCTGCGTCTCTTCGAGCTTGCGGCCCATGTCCTTCGTGATGAAGGTGCCGCCCGTGAGGATCGCCAGGTCCTCCAGGATCGCCTTGCGGCGGTCGCCGAAGGAGGGGGCCTTCACGAACAGCGGGGTGAACGTGCCGCGCATCTTGTTCACGACCATCGTGGAGAGCGCCTCGTCGGTGAGGTCCTCGCAGATGACCATGAACGACTTCGTGACCTGCAGCACCTTCTCCAGCAGGGGAAGGATCTGGGACACGGAGGAGATGGTGGCGTCCGTGATCAGGATGTACGGGTCGTCGAGCGCCGTCTCCATCCGGTCCGGGTTGGTGACGAAGTACGGGGAGATGTAGCCGTGCGGGATCTGCAGGCCGTCCACGACCTCGATCTCGTCGTCCATCCCGCGGCCGTCTTCAATGGTGATGACGCCGTCCTTGCCGACCTGCTCCATCACGTCCGCGATCAATTCGCCGATGCGGCGCTCGTTCGCGGAGATGCCGGCCACGGCGGCGATGGTCTCCTTGTCCTCCACGGGCACGGCCATCTCGCGCAGCGCCGTCTGCAGGACGCGGCCGGCCTGCTCCATGCCCTTGCGCAGATACATGGCGTTGGCGCCGGCGGCGATGTTCTTGAGGCCCTCGTGGAAGAGCGCCTGCGCGAGCACGGTGGCGGTGGTGGTGCCGTCGCCGGCAATGTCGTTGGTCCGGATCGCGACCTGCTTCACGAGCTGTGCGCCCATGTTGTGGAAGCGGTCGCGGAGGTCGATCTCCTTGGCGACGGTGACGCCGTCCTTGGTGATCACGGCCGGGCCGTAGGACTTGTCCAGGACGACGTTGCGGCCGCGGGGGCCCAGCGTCACCCGGACGGCGTTCGCGAGAATGTCGACGCCGTGGCGGAGTTCACGCCGAGCGTCGTCGTCGAAGCGAAGCCTCTTCGCGGTCATGGGTCACATCCTCATCGGGCGGGCCACCGGGCCCGCCGTCTTGCTTGCCGACGAGCGAAGAAGGGTTACTTCTTGCCCTTCTTGGCCGGAGCCGCCTCGTCGTCCAGGCGGGCGAGGACGTCCTGGAAGCGAATGACGATGTAGTCCGTGGAGTCCACGTTCACTTCCTGGCCGGTGTACTTCTGGTACAGGATGCGGTCGCCATCCTTCAGTTCAATGGCGTCCAGGTCACCCTTTTCGTTCCGCTTGCCGGGGCCCACCGACACGACGAGGCCGTGCTGCGGGGCTTCCTTGGCGGAGTCCGGGATCACCAGGCCGGAGGTGGTGATCTCCTCCTGCTTCACGGGCTTGAGGATGATGTGGTCAGTCAGCGGGACAACCTTCGTTGCCAAGGCCAGTCTCCTTCTGAGGTCCGGTCGTGAGATCCGGGCTGTCGGTGGTCACCAGAGGCCCGCCGCGGGCCCCGGGACGGGGACTCAGCCCCTCATTGCTTGCAGGGCGGGATGTTAGCACTCACCCAATGAGAGTGCCAGAGTGCCGCGGCGCGTTTTTCTGCGGGCGCCCTCAGCCGCGGCCCGTATACACGAAACCGTGTAAGATGCGCCCATGAGCGAGCCACGCCCGCCGGCCGACGCCGAACCGTGGGACGCCGAGGGCGTCCGGCGGCTCCGCACGCACCTCGGCGAGACGCAGGCGGGCCTCGCCGACCGCCTGGGCACGCGCCAGCAGACCGTCTCCGAGTGGGAGACCGGCGCGAGCACTCCGCGCCGGATGTCCCGCCGCCTCCTCCACCTGGTCGCCGAGGAAAGTGGCTTCTACACCGTGGACGCGCCGGTCGCCGGCGACGCACCGCCCGAGGCCGCCCGGTGACCGCGCGCCGGCTCGGGGAGGAGCCACGTCCCTACCGGGTCGCCGCCGCACCGGACGACCTGGAGGAGGCGACCCTGACCGCGCTCTGGCTGCTCGGCCGGGTGTCCGCGGAGGCGCTGCCGTGGCCGCTGCTCCGCCCCGGGCGCGCCGGCCGCGGCCCCGGGCCGGACGTGCGCGAGGCGGCGTTCGC
>PHBR01000144.1 GCA_002840675.1 Chloroflexi bacterium HGW-Chloroflexi-9 | reverse complement strand
CCGTGGTCTCCGCGCCGGACGTGCAGGGCCTGTTCGCGTGGTGGGCCGGCGACGACGTGCGCCGCGTCTGGCGGGTCGCCTCGCGCTACACGCTCGACACGGAGGCGTTCGTCGCCCGCCACCGCCACGCCCCGCGCGCGGTCGGCGGCGTCCGCCCCGACACCGTCGAGGTGGTCGAGGCGTGGACGGCGGACCGCTTCGAACTGTGGGCAGGCGAGGACCTGGTGGAGGTGCGCGCCAATCCGTACGGCGCCATCCCCTTCGTCCTCTTCCCCAACGTCCCGAGGCCAAAGGAGTTCTGGGGCATCTCCGACATCGAGCCGCTGCGCGAGCCGCTCGAGGAGATCAACCGCGCCTACACGCAGTTGAGCCGCATCCTGGAACTCTCCGGCAACCCCATCGCCGTCCTCGAGAACATCGAGGAAGCGCGCGACATCGCAGTGCAGCCCGGCGCGGTGTGGGAGGTCCCGGAGCAGGCGCGGGCCTACCTCCTGGACCTGTTGCAGGGCGGCGGCGTCCGCCTCCACGTCGACTACATCGACCTGCTCTACCGCGCGCTGCACGACCTCGCGGAGATCCCGCGCATCGCCTTCGGCGACGGCCGCGTGGAACGCTCCGGCATCGCACTGCAGATGGAACTGGACCCGCTGCTCCGCCGCATCGAGCGCAAGCGCCTGATCCGCACCGCCGCCCTCCGCCGACGTGACCACCTCATCCTCACCGTCGCCGCCCACCACCTCGGCCGCCGCTTCGAGGCCGTCGAGACCGCCATCGAATGGGCCTCCCCCTTCGCCGCCCTCCAACAGGCGACGGCGGCAGGCGGGTAGCGAAGATCCCTCATCTCCGCTCGCGCTGAGCCTGTCGAAGCGCACCGTCAGTCCCGCCACCCACCGATGCGCCCTCGGACGGGGTGGCGCACGAGGCGTCATCGCGCACGGGTTCATGCGAGCGTGGCCGTCCTCGCCTTCGACATCTCAGGACGAACAGATCGGAAGCAGGTGCCATCGCAGATACCGCAGCCCCGTGCACCGTCTCTGACCGGGGGCGAAACCCTCGATGGGGGTGGAACCCCCCATCGAATCTCATCCCCTCCCCGCGCAGGGGAGGGGGCAGCCCTCGGCGTAGCCGAAGTGCCAGAATGCGGGGAGGGGCCGCCCCGCGCATCGTCCAAGGCGGCCCGCAGCACCGGCGGCGGCCCCCGCCCGTCGCGGCGAGCGACCGAGCGATCTTGCTCCGCCGCGCTACGCTTCCCGCCTACCGATCACCGGGGACGCCGCGCACCTTCACGCATGCGTGAGAGTGTCGTACGCTGGCCGCCTCGGACGAGAACAAGGGAGCGCGTGTGCCCTCACGGATGCCGATCCAGTTCCGGCTGATCGGCCAGGCGTTGCAGTACCGAGGGCAGATCGCCCTCTCCCTGTTCGTGCTCGCGGGCGCCAGCCTGCTCACCATCGCCACCCCCGCCCTCGTCGGCTTCGCGATCGACACCGGCCTCGACATCCAGACCGTCCGAGACATCACCGGCGCCGACACGCAGGTCGCGCAGGGCAGCATGTCCACGCTGCTCCTCGCCTCCGCGCTCGTCCTCGTCGCCGCGCTCGCCCGAGGCGTCTTCGTCTACGCCCAGACGTACCTCGCGGAATCGGTCTCCCAGCGCGTCGCCTACGACCTCCGCAACATGCTCTACGACCGCCTCCAGCGCCTCTCCTTCGCGTACCACGACACCGCGGAGGTCGGCGAGATCATGTCGCGCGCCACGCAGGACGTGGAGGGCGTCCGCATGTTCGTGAGCATGGGCGTGATCCGCTTCGTCTACATCTTCGTGCTCATCTCCGTCTCCTACGGCCTGATGATCGCGACGAACCTGAAGGTCGGCCTCATCGCCCTCGCGTTCGTGCCGCTGATCGCGGTGCAGTCCTCCTGGATGGCGCTGCGCATGCGCCCGATCTGGCTGAAGGTGCAGTCGATCCAGGGCGAGATGTCCACGATCCTCCAGGAAAACCTCACCGGGCAGCGCGTCGTGAAGGCGTTCTCCCGCCAGGACTTCGAGCAGCAGAAGTTCGAGGCGAAGACGGACGACCTCTTCACGCACTCCTACCGCACCGCGAAGTTCCAGGCGTTCAACGAGCCGTTCCTGCTCGCCGTCTGGCTGCTCTCCAGCGGCGTGGTCTTCTGGGCCGGCACCGCGGAGATCGAGGCGGGGCGCATGCTCCCCGGCGAACTGGTCGCCTTCCAGCTCTACCTGACGCTGTTGCAGGTCCCCGTCCGCTCCATCGGCTTCGTCGTCAACATCTTCGCCCGCGCCCACTCCGCCGGGACGCGGCTCTTCGAGGTCCTCGACGCAGAGTCGCCCGTGCAGGAGAAGGCGGGCGCGCCGCCCCTCGCCCCCGGCTCCGGGCACGTGCGCTTCGAGCGCGTCTCCTTCGGCTACGACCCGAAGCGCCCGGTGGTGCGGGACGTGGACATCGAGGCCCTGCCCGGCCAGACCGTCGCGCTCCTCGGGCCCACCGGCTCCGGCAAGACGACGATCGTGAATCTGCTCCCGCGCTTCTACGACGTGACCACCGGCCGCATCACCGTGGACGGCCAGGACGTGCGCGACGTGCAGTTGAAGTCGCTGCGCGACGCCATCGGCATCGTGCAGCAGGACGTATTCCTCTTCTCCGCGACCATCCGCGAGAACATCGCCTACGGGAAGGCGGACGCGACGCAGGAGGAGATCGAGGAGGCTGCGAAGGCCGCGCGCATCCACGACTTCATCCTGTCGCAGCCGGACGGCTACGACACCTGGGTCGGCGAGCGCGGCGCGACGCTGTCCGGCGGCCAGCGCCAGCGCGTCGCCATCGCCCGGACGCTCCTCCTGAACCCGCGCATCCTGATCTTCGATGACTCCACGGCCGCCGTGGACATGCGCACGGAGTTCCTGATCCAGGAGGCGCTCCGCAACCTGATGACCGGCCGCACCACCTTCGTGATCGCCCAGCGGCTGCGCACCGTGAAGGAAGCGCACCAGATCCTCGTGATGCAGGACGGCGCCGTCGTCGAGCGCGGCACGCACGAGGAACTCCTGAGCCGGGACGGCTTCTACCGGCGCATCTACGACCTCGAACTCCGCGACCAGGAGGAGGCCGCCGCGGCCACCGAGCCGGCGATCCTGCCGGAGGTGCGCGACTAATGGCGTACTGGGGCGGCGGCGGCGCGGGTGGCTGGAGCGGGCCGGGCGAGGGCATGGGCCAGCGCCGCGGCGCGGCCGGGCGCATCGACGGCTGGAACTACGACGACCTGGGCAAGGTCTACGACGCGCACCTGATCCGGCGCATGATCCCGTTCGTCACGCCGTACCGCTGGCACAGCATCTTCGCGCTGATCTCGATGGTCATCGTGTCGCTGTCGCAGTACGCGCAGCCGTACATCATGGGCCGCGCCATCGAGCACATCGTGGACAGGATCGGCGCGGGCGAGTCCGTCTCCGCGGACATTCGCAACTTCGGGCAACTGCTCGTGCTGCTCGCCGTGATTTCGTTCATCGCGATGTATACGCAGCGCCGCATGACCGGCTTCATCGGCCACCGCCTGCTGCGCGAGATGCGCGGGATGATGTTCGCGCACCTCAACCGCCTCTCCATGCGCTTCTACGACAACGAGGAAGTCGGGCGCGTGATGTCGCGCGTGACCTCGGACGTGGTCACACTGCAGGAACTGCTCACCAGCGGCGCGCTGAACGTGCTCGCGGACTTCATCGGCCTCGCGCTGATCATCGGCTTCCTGTTCGCGCACGATGTGCAACTGGCGCTGGTGTCGCTCGCCGTGATCCCGCCGCTCATGCTGTTCATGTGGTTCTGGCAGGCGTACGCCGCGCGCGCCTTCATCCGCACGCGCATGGCGATCGCCACCGTGAACTCCAACATCAACGAGAACGTCTCCGGCGTGCGCGTCGTGCAGTCGATGGGCCGCGAGGCGGAGAACCTCCGCCGCTTCGATCGCCTCAACACCAACAACCTGGACTCCAACCTCTACGCCGCGCGGTTGCAGGCGGCGGTGATGCCGCTCGTCGAGATTCTCTCCAGCGTCGCCACGCTCCTCGTGCTCATCGTCATCGGCATCCGCACCTTCAACGGCGACATCGAGGCCTCCGCCGCGCTCGGCTTCGCGACCGCGTTCCTGCTCTACATCCAGCGCTTCTTCAACCCGGTCCGCGACATCGTGCTGCAATACACGCAGTTGCAGCGCGCGATGGCCGGCGCCCACCGCATCTTCGAACTGCTCGACACCGACCCGGAGATCGCGGACGCCCCGGATGCCATCGAACTGGCCGAGGTGCGTGGCCAGGTGGACTTCAACCACGTCGACTTCGAGTACGTCCCCGGCGTGCCGGTCCTCCGTCAGTTCGACCTGCACGTCCGCCCCGGCGAGACCATCGCCCTCGTCGGCCACACCGGCGCGGGCAAGACCTCCGTGACAGCGCTGATCCCGAGGTTCTACGACATCAACGGCGGCGAACTGCTGATCGATGGCGTGGACATCCGCAAGATCAAACTCGCCTCGCTCACGCGGAACATCAGCATCGTGCTGCAGGAGCCGTACCTGTTCTCCGGCACCATCGCCGACAACATCCGCTACGGCCGCCTCGACGCGACCGACGAGGAGATCCGTGCCGCCGCCACCGCCGTGGGCGCGGACGAGTTCATCGACCGGCTCGACCACGGCTACGACACCGTCCTCCACGAGCGCGGCCAGAACCTGTCCGTGGGCCAGCGCCAGTTGATCTCGTTCGCACGCGCGATCGTCGCCGACCCGCGCATCCTCATCCTGGACGAGGCGACGGCGAACGTGGACACCCACACGGAGAAACTGATCCAGCGCGCGCTGGACACGATGCTGAAGGGGCGCACCTCCTTCGTCATCGCCCACCGCCTCTCCACCATCCGCAGCGCCGACCGCATCGTCGTCATGCGCGACGGCCAGATCGCCGAGATCGGCAACCACGAGGAACTCGTCGCCCAGAACGGCACCTACGCCGACCTCTACCGCATGGCCTTCACCCACCTCACCGAGCAGGAAGCCGCCACCGAGCGCACCGAAGGCTGACCGCCGGCGGGCGAAAGGTGACCGAGGGGTGACGGACGGCCCCCGCGTGGCCTGACGCTCGTCCCGGGGAACTCTTCCGGCGACGGGGTACGATGGATCCGACCCGCCTTGAAAGGCGAGAAGGAGTCGAAGATGCACACCACCACGCGCCTCATGCGCGACCTGGACAACCGAATGATCGCCGGCGTCTGCGCCGGCG
>PHBR01000143.1 GCA_002840675.1 Chloroflexi bacterium HGW-Chloroflexi-9 | reverse complement strand
CCGCCTCCGGGTGCGCCGCTGCCATCGCTTCGATGGCAGCGACCATCCGGTCGCGCACTTCGCGCAGCGTCTCGCCCTCCGGCATGCGCAGGTCACTCGGGTCTTCCTCCCGCCAGCGCTGCAGGAACGCGCCGTGTTGCTCGCGCAGCTCCGTCCCGGTGAGGCCGTCCAGGACGCCCTGGTCCATCTCCCGCAGGCGCACGTCCACCTGCACTTCGAGGCCGTGCGGGGCGGCAATCGCGCGCGCGGTGTCCTGCGCGCGGCCGGCGTCGCTCGCGTAGATGGCGACCAGCGGCCGGTCGCGGAACGCCTCCGCCAGCACCGCGGCCTGGGCGCGGCCACGCCCATTCAGGGGCACGTCACGCCGGCCCTGGCTGCGTCCCTCGGCATTGGAGTCGGTCTCGGCGTGCCTGACCAGGTAGAGGCGGGTCGTCACCGCTGCGCAGCCTGCGCCCGCACGCGCTCGTAGTGGGCCACGAACTCCTCGACGGACGTCCGGCCGATGGCCTCTGCCACCACGTCCAGCGGGAGGTCTTCCAGCCGCTTGAAGCGGACGCAGGACTTGCCCATGTCGAAGCGCTTCCCGGTGGCCCGGTATGCCTCCTCAAACCACTTCCCCAGCGCCTCGTCCATGTAGACGTTGTTCAGGTACAGGGCCATGTAGTTCTTCTGCGAGGCCAGCGCCGCCAGCTGCAGCGGCTGCGTGTTGTAGGTCTTCGGGAGGCGGGTGAACGGGACGACGTACTCGATCATCCCGTGTCCCATCTGCTCCTGGTAGCCCTTCGGGAGGGCGCGCAGGACGGCCCTTCGCACCACCTCGATCGCCTCGCGGCGCTCCGGAGGAAGTTCGGCGAGGTACTCGCGGACGGTGGTCGCTTCGCTGGTGGCCATGCGGGGATTCTACAGGGCGGAGATCAGCCGGCGGCCCACTCCCGGCGCACGGCCTCCAGCAGCTCCTCAGCGGCGTTGCGAGGGTCGCGGCTGCGCGCAGCCACCTGCGACACGAGGTCGGCCAGGGCGCCGCTCGCACGGGCCGTAGCAAGCGCCTCGCGGTGGAGGATGGCGCGCGTGATCGCGAGCACCTGCCGCTCCGCGTGGCGGCGACGCTCGCCCTCGGCGTGCTCCGACTCGCGGAAGAACGCCTGGTGGCGGTCGATGGCATCGACGAGTTCCGGGACACCCTCGGCGGTGCGGGCGATCGCCTTCAGGATCGGCGGCTCCCACGGCCCGAGGTCGGCGATCGCGAGCAGACCACGCAGTTGCGTGACGGCGGTGTCCGCGCCCGCCAGGTCGGCCTTGTTCACGACCATGACCTGGGCGACCTCCATCAGGCCGGCCTTCATCGACTGCACGTCGTCGCCGCCGCCCGGGTTCGCGACGAGGACGGTGGTGCCGGCCGCGTTCGCGACCTCCACCTCGTCCTGGCCTGCGCCCACGGTCTCGATCAGCACCACGTCGAACCCGGCGGCGTCCATGACGTCCGCGACGCCGGTGGCCGTCTCCGAGAGGCCGCCGAGGTTGCCCCGGCTCGCCATCGAGCGGAGGAAGACGCCGCCGTCCCCGGTCAGGTCCTGCATGCGGATGCGGTCGCCGAGGATTGCCCCGTGCGAAAACGGCGACGAGGGGTCGACCGCGACGATGCCGACGGTACGGCCGCGCTTGCGCTCCTCGCGCGCGATCGCGCCCACCAGCGTGGACTTGCCGGCGCCGGCGGAGCCGGTGATGCCGACCACCTGCGCGTGGCCCGTGCGGGGGTAGAGCGCCTCCAGCACCTCGCGGCCGGTGGGCGAGTCAGCCTCCACATGTGAGATGGCTCGCGATAGCGCGCGCCGCTCGCCGGCGAGGATGCCGTTGATGAGATCGGATGCGTTCAAGTGGGCTACACGCGCTGCGGGGCGTTGGACTTCACGAACGAGATGATGTCGTTAGTGTCCGTGCCCGGGCCGAAAACGCCCTTGAACCCCATCGCCTCGATGGCGGTGATGTCGTCCTTCGGGATGATGCCGCCGGCGAAGAGAAGCACGTCGTCCACGCCGCGGCTCTTCAGTTCTTCCACCACGCGCGGGAAGAGTTCCAGGTGTGCACCGGAGAGGATGGACAGGCCCACGACCTGCACGTCCTCCTGCAGCGCCGCCTCCGCGATCATCTGCGGTGTCTGGCGGATGCCGGTGTAGATGACCTCCATGCCGGCGTCACGCAGCGCGCGCGCCACCACCTTCGCCCCACGGTCGTGACCGTCGAGGCCGGGCTTGGCGATCAGCACGCGGATGGGCCGTTCGTCAGCCATGGCGTCTCTCCCCTGTCTCCACCTGCCGGCGCCCCGTGGTGCGCCGTATCGCGAGTCTCTTCGAGGAACCGGCAACCCGCCAGTCCCGGCGCCCGGGGGCGTCGCTAACGCTTGAACTCGATCAGCTGGATCGCGAGGCCGAAGGCCTGCTCCGCCGAGATCGTGCTGGTGCGACTGTTCGGCAGCACACCCACCGCTGGGTCGGGGAGCGTCAGCCCCTTCGCGCGGTACTTCGCCACCTCGGCGTCCAGGTCCTTGACCTCGATCGCGACCATCGAGGAGGCGCGCTCTCCCTGCTCCATGAGGCGCTGCGCCAGCGGTGAGTCGGGCGTGGTGGCCGCGAGCAGTTCGACCATCACCTGGCCGCACGGCATCTGGCCGATGACCATGCCGCGGCCCTCCGGGTGGATCTCGTTCACCACCTCGAGCCCCACGATGTGCTTCCAGGACTCCTGCGCCGCGACGTAGTCGGCCACGCTCACTGCGAGGTGGTCGAAGCCCTTCTCCGTCGAGACGTGCCCGCGGTCGGGCGGCGTCGCGAGTTCCACCAGGACGCCGTGCATCGCCTTCGGGTGGATGAACGCGATGCGGCCGGCGAGGCCGTCTCGCGGCTCCTCGTCGATCAACTGCACGCCCATCGCCTTCAGGCGCGCCAGTTCGGCGTTGACGTCGTCCGTGTTGAAGCAGATGTGGTGGAGGGTCTGGCCGCGGCTCTGGAGGAAGCGCGCCACGCCGGTGTCGTCCCGGGTGGGCTCCAGCAGTTCGATCTCGTTCTCCCCGCAGGCCAGCAGCACGCCTCGGACTCCCTGCTCGTCGATCACCCGGTCCTCGGTGACGTGCAGGCCCAGCGTGTCGCGGAAGAAGCCGAGCGCGTCGTCCGCGCTGTGGACCACGATGCCCACGTGGTGAATCCGGTCGATCAAGGTGTCCCCTCCCCTGTCCGTCGTGTCACAGGCACGCGCCCACCCGGGGGCGGCGCGCTGCCGACGATCCGTCTAGATCGTCATGACCTCGCGGTACTCGCCCCACTCTTCGCGGAGCACACCGCAGATCTCGCCGACGGTCGTGTACGCCTCCACTGCCTCAATGAGCAGCGGCATCATGTTCTCGTTCGTGCGGGCAGCCGCACGGATCTTCTTCAGTGCGGCCTGCACCGCCGCGTTGTCGCGCTTCGCGCGGAGGTCGGCCAGCGACTGCTGGCGCCGCTTCCCGAGCGCGGTGTCCACGCGCATCAGGTCGGGGTCGATCTCCTCCTCGGTGACGTAGTCGTTCACGCCAACGACGATGCGCTCCTTCGTCTCCGCCATGCGCTGGAGGCGGAACGCGCTCTCCTGGATCTCGCGCTGCTGGAAGCCCTGCTCGATCCCCTGGAGCGCGCCGCCGAGGTCCTCGATGCGGCTCAGGTAGGCCCACGCCTCCGCCTCGACGCGGTCGGTGAGCGCCTCGATGTAGTACGAGCCGGCGAGCGGGTCGATGACGTCCGCCGCACCACTCTCGTAGCCGATGATCTGCTGCGTGCGCAGCGCGACCTCGACCGACTTCTCCGTCGGCAGCGCGAGCGCCTCGTCGTAGGAGTTCGTGTGCAGCGACTGCGTCCCGCCGAGCACGGCAGACATCGCCTGCAGCGTCGTGCGGATGATGTTGTTCAGCGGCTGCTGCGCGGTGAGCGTGGCGCCGCCGGTCTGCGTGTGGAAGCGCAGCATCTGCGCGCGCGGGTCCTTGGAGCCGTACCGCTCCGTCGCGATCTTCGCCCAGATGCGGCGGCTGGCGCGGAACTTCGCGATCTCCTCCAGGAAGTTGGAGTGGCACGCCCAGAAGAACGCGAGGCGCCCGCCGAACTCGTCGAACTGGAGGCCGGCGTTCAGGGCCGCGTCCACGTACTCGATCGCGTCGGCGAAGGTGAAGGCGAGCTCCTGCGCGGCGGTGCAGCCCGCCTCGCGCATGTGGTAGCCGGAGATGGAGATCGTGTTCCACTCCGGCAGCGAGTCCTTGCACCAGGCAAAGACGTCCGTGATCAGCCGGAGCGAGGGGCGCGGCGGGAAGATGTACGTCCCGCGCGCGATGTACTCCTTCAGGATGTCGTTCTGGATCGTGCCGCCGATCTTCGCGAGGTCAGCGCCCTGCTTCTTCGCGGCGGCCACGTACAGCGCCAGGAGGATCGGCGCGGTCGCGTTGATCGTCATCGAGGTCGTGATCTTCTCGAGCGGGATGCCGTCAGTCAGCGTCTCCATGTCCGCGAGCGAGGAGATCGCCACGCCGACCTTGCCGACCTCACCCTCCGCCTCCGGCGAGTCGGAGTCGTAGCCGATCTGCGTGGGCAGGTCGAAGGCAACCGACAGGCCGGTCTGGCCCTGCGCGAGCAGGAACTTGTAGCGGCGGTTGGACTCCTCCGCGTCAGCGAAGCCGGCGTACTGGCGCATGGTCCAGAGGCGGCCGCGGTACATCGTCGGCTGCACGCCGCGCGTGAAGGGGAACTCGCCCGGGTAGCCCAGCTTCTCGTGGTAGTTCCACTCGGCCAGGTCTTCCGGGCCGTAGATCGGGTCGACCTCGGCGCCGGAGGAGGACTCGAAGCGCGGGCGGCGCTGAGGATTCCGGCCGGTGGCCTTCGCCCACGTGCCGTCCAGCCAGTCCTGCTTGCTGTTGCTCAACGTGCACCTGCCCCCGGAAGTCCATCGGTCGTTACGTCGCGCGAGTGTAGGCAGCGCCCGGAAGCACGGGCAACACGCACCCGGTGCCGCGTGGCCGCCGGGTGGTGGGCGATAGAGGGTTCGAACCTCTGACCTACCGGGTGTAAACCGGGCGCTCTACCACTGAGCTAATCGCCCCTCGCCGCTGGCTCGATGTTCGCACAGCCCAGCGCTTGGCCGCGAGCGCTTCAGCCGAGGTGCCAGTCCTCGCCGCGCAGCAGCAGCCCGAGGCGGCGGGCGGCCCCGCGCGACGCCTCGTTCTCCCAGGAGGTGCTGTAGAGCGGCTCGCGGCCACCGGCGCGGACGGCAGCCTCCCAGGCCGCCGTCACCGCCACCCCAAG
>PHBR01000142.1 GCA_002840675.1 Chloroflexi bacterium HGW-Chloroflexi-9 | reverse complement strand
GCGGGACTGCGGCTGCGCCTGATGCAGGTCGCCGTGTGCGCGCTGTTCCTCCTGCTGGCCGTGCAGGTGGCGCGGCTGCAGTGGCTGGACCCGGCGGTCTCCGCCGACTACGCGACCGGCACGTTCCCGCGCAACGTCGCGGTCGAGCCGCCACGGGGTTTGATCACGGATCGCAACGGCCTCGTGCTGGCGCACAACACCGCCACCTTCCGTGTGGTGCTGATCCCGGGTGAACTCGCGTCCGAGCCGGAACCGCGACGCCTCGCGCTCGCCCGGATCGAGGACCTGACGGCGATCCCCTTCGCCACGCTGGAGGCCGCCTCATCGAGCACGCTGGCCGCACTCGACCCGTACGCGCCCGTCGCTGTGCAGGACGACCTGGATCGCGACACGGCCGTGATGCTGCGTGCCCGGCTGGCCGGACAGGCCGGCGTGGCCGTGCAGGCGAACCCCGCCCGCGCCTACGCCTCGGAACCGTCGCTCGCGCACATCCTGGGCAGCATCGGCGCGCTCCCGCCGGAGGAGGCGGCCGACCTCGTCGCGGCCGGCTACCACGTCGATGGCGTGATCGGCCTGACCGGCGTGGAGGGACAGTACGAGACGACCCTCCGAGGCCAGCCCGGCCGCCGCCTCGTGCTTGCCGACCCGCAGGGCCGGGAGGTCGACCTGCTCGGCGAGGCCGCCGCCACGCCGGGCGCCGACCTGGCGCTCTCCATCGACATGCGCCTCCAGCGCACCGCCGCGACCGCGCTCGCCGAGGGCATCGAGCGGGGGCGCTCCATCCTCAACCGTCCGGGGAGTGCCGGACGCCCCGTCGCGGTGTCCGGTGGCGCGGCGATCCTGATGGATGTCCGCACCGGTGAGTTGCTCGCGTCCGTCTCGTTGCCCTCCTACGACCCAAACCTGTTCAGCACGGGCACGCCGGATGAGGTCGCGAAGGTGCTCGCCGACCCGGCGCGGCCCCTGGTCGACCGGACGTACATGGAGCTGCGCTCGCCCGGCTCCGTTTTCAAGCCGCTCGTCGCCCTCGCCGCGCTCGAGGAGGGCATCGCGACAAGGGACACGCGTATCCTCAGCACCGGCGCGATCACCGTCCGCGACCAGTTCAACCCAAACGTGGTGTACGTCTTCCGGGACTGGGCCGCGCACGGGAACGTGGACATGACCGCCGCTATCGCTCGCTCCTCGGACGTCTACTTCTACCTGCTCACCGGCGGCTACGACGCCGCGTGGGGCAGCCAGGCGCCGTTCGAGGGGATGGGCGCGGACGTGCTCGCCGCCTGGGCTCGGCGCGCCGGCTTCGGCAAGGCCACCGGCATCGACCTGCCGGGCGAGGCGGTGGGGCTTGTGCCGGACAGCGCGTGGAAGGAACGCGAGATCGGGGAGCCGTGGCTGCTCGGCGACTCCTACACGTTCGGCATCGGGCAGGGCTACCTCACCACCACCCCGCTCCAGATGGCCGTGCTCACCGCCGCCCTCGCGACCGGCGGCCGGTTGCTGCAGCCGACGATCCTCCACGGCACCACCATCGACGGACGCTTCGCCACGAACACCCCGCGCACCACCGGCACGCTGGACGCCTCCGCCGAGCACTTCGAGGTGATCCGTGAGGCGATGCTGGCGGCGGCGCAGCCCGCGGGCACCGCGTACACGGGCGTGCCCGCCGGTGTCCGCATCGGCGGGAAGACGGGCACGGCGGAGTTCGGCGTGCCGTACCCTGACGGCCAGTACGACACGCACGGCTGGTACATCGGCTTTGGCCCCTACGAGGACCCGGAGGTCGCCGTGGTGGTCTACCTGGAGTACGGCGTCGGCTCCACGCACGCCGGCCCCGTGGCGAAGTCGATCCTGGAGGCGTACTTCAACGCCGCAACCGCGCCGCCCGCGCCGGAACAGGTGGAGGCGCAGTGATCGCGCGCGCGATCCTCCAGCGGCTCACGCCGGACCCGTGGCTGCTGCTCGCGGTCGCGGCCCTCGTCACCACGGGGTCGCTGATGATCCGCACGGTCTACGTCCCCGTCTCGCCGCTTCCGGCCGAGTGGGTGAAGCAACTCGTCTACGCCTCCGTCGGCATCGCGGCGATGCTGGTGACGGCGCGGCTCGACCTGGGCTGGCTGAGGCGGCTCGCCCCGCTGCTCTACGTCGGTTCGCTGGTGACGCTGGTGGTCGTGCTGGGCATCGGGTCGTCCGAGTACGGCGCGCGCCGGTGGATCGCCGTCGGCAGCGCCTTCACGGTCCAGCCATCCGAGTTCGCGAAGATCGCCGGGAGCCTCGCGCTCGCGGCGTACGCCGCCGACCGTGAGCCCACGCTCCGCACCGTCCTGACCGCCCTCGCGATCGCGGCGGTGCCGGTGGCCCTGGTGCTGGCCGAGCCTGACCTGGGGACATCGCTGGTGCTGCTCGCGTCGTGCGTGGCTGTGCTGGCGGCGTGGGGCGTCTCCTGGCGCATCCTCGGCGGCTTCGCCGCCCTGGGGCTTGCCGTCCTGCCGATCGCGTTCGCCGTCGCCGTGCCGGACTACCAGCGAGAGCGGCTGGCCGTGTTCCTGGACCCCGGACGCGACCCGCTCGGCTCCGGCTTCACGCTGCGACAGGTGGAGGTCGCCTTCGCGGCCGGAGGTGTGACCGGCCGGGGCTTCTCGGGCGAGGAGTCGGCGCTGCTGGGCGTGGCGCCACGCTCCTCCGACTTTGCGTTCGCCCAGGTCAGCGAGATCACCGGTCTCCTCGGCGCGCTCGTGGTGCTCGGATGCTTCGCATTGATCGCGTGGCGCGGCTTCCAGGTCGCGGGGGGCGCCCCCGACCGGTTCGCCCGCCTGCTCGCGGTGGGCCTCACCTCCACGATCGTGCTGCAGGCGGCGATGCACGTGGCCGTGAACACGCGCCTCTTCCCGGCAACCGGCATCCCGCTGCCGTTCATCTCCCAGGGCGGCTCCGCCCTCGTCGCCGTGTTCATCGCGGCCGGCCTCCTGCAGGCCGTCGCCGCGCACCGCGCCCCGACCGCGACGCGCGGCGCCTGGGACGAGCGCTGGAGCTAGCCGCCGCGCTGCCTCTCGAGGCGCGCTGAGTCATGCAGAAGGGCCGCCCTCGCGGGCGGCCCTTCTGGTATCTCGAAGTCTCGAGGGCTACGGCGTGGCGACCGCGGCTTCCTCCGCAGGGGCCGTGCTGGTGGCCTCGCGGGCGAAAACGAACTCGCCATCGACACGGTCGATGCGGATGACATCGCCTTCCTCGTACGTGCCCTGCAGCATCGCGTCGGACAGCGGATCCTCCACCTGGTTCTGGATGACGCGGCGCAACGGCCGGGCACCGAACACGGCGTCGAAGCCCTCCTGCCCGAGGTAGTCGAGCACGGCGTCCGTGACCGTCATCGACATCCCCTTGGTCTTGAGGTTGTCGCGCAGGTCGTTCAGTTCCAGGTTCACGATCTCGCGGATGTGCTCCGGCTGCAGCGAGCGGAACACGACCGACTGGTCGATGCGGTTCAGGAACTCCGGGCGGAACACCCGCTTCATCTCATCCTCGACACGCAGGCGCATGCGCTTGTACGCGTCTTCCGCCGTCTTGACGTCGTCCGTCGCCGTCTGGAACCCCACGCGGGAGTCCTTCCGGATCAAGTCCGACCCCACGTTGGAGGTCATGATGATGATGGTATTGCGGAAGTCCACCTTGCGGCCCTTGGCGTCGGACAGGTGCCCGTCGTCAAAGATCTGCAGGAGCATGTTGAAGACATCCGGGTGAGCCTTCTCGATCTCGTCGAGCAGGATCAGGCAGTACGACTTGCGCCGCACCAGGTCCGTCAGCTGGCCGCCGTCGTCGTAGCCCACGTAGCCCGGAGGCGAGCCGACCAGGCGCGACACCGTGTGCTTCTCCATGAACTCCGACATGTCGATCCGCACGATGTTGTCGCGCGAGCCGAACATGAACTCGCCCAGCATCTCGGCCATGTACGTCTTACCGACACCGGTGGGCCCGAGGAACATGAACACGCCGATCGGGCGCTTCGGGTCCTTCAGGCCGGCGCTGGCGCGACGAACGGCTCGGGCGACGGCCTCCACGGCCTCGGTCTGCCCGATCACCTTCTCCTTGAGGTACTGCTCCATCTCCAGCAGCCGCTTCGACTCCTCTGCCGCGATGCGCGACAGCGGGACGCCGGTCCACTGGGAGATAACGTCACGGATGTCGTCCTCGGTGACGATCGGCTGATCCGTGCCGCGCTGTTCCTCCACCTGCTGCTCGAGCTCTTCGAGCTGCGCCTGCAGGCGCACCTCTCGCTCGCGCAGTTCGGCGGCGTACTCGTACTGCTGGCTGGCGATCGACTGGTCCTTCTCGCGCCGGATCGCCTCCAGGCCGCTCTGGATCTCGCGGACCGAGGGCGGGGTGGCGTGCCGGCGGATGCGGACGCGGGCGGACGCCTCGTCGATGAGGTCGATCGCCTTGTCCGGCAGGAACCGGTCGGAGACGTAGCGCGAGGACAGCTCGGCTGCCGCGCGGATCGCCTCGTCCGAGATCTTCAGCTTGTGGTGCTCCTCGTACGGCGGCCGGACACCCTCCAGGATCTGGATGGTCTCCTCCACCGTCGGCTCGTCCACGCGCACGGGCTGGAAGCGGCGCTCCAGCGCCGCGTCCCGCTCGATGTGCTTGCGGTACTCATCGAGGGTGGTCGCGCCGATCGCCTGGATCTCGCCACGGGCCAGGGCCGGCTTCAGGATGTTCGCGGCATCCACCGCGCCCTCCGCCGCACCGGCGCCCACCAGCATGTGCAGCTCGTCAATGAAGAGCACGCAGTTGCTGGCGGACTTGATCTCCTCGATCACCTTCTTAAGGCGCTCTTCGAACTCGCCGCGGTACTTCGTGCCCGCGACCAGCAGGCCGATGTCCAGGGTGAGCATGCGCTTGCCCAGCAGCGTGTCCGGCACGTCGCCAGACACGATGCGGTGCGCGAGGCCCTCGGCGACGGCGGTCTTACCGACGCCGGGCTCACCGATGAGCACCGGGTTGTTCTTGGTACGGCGCGACAGGATCTGCACGACGCGCTCGATCTCGCGCTCGCGTCCGACGATCGGGTCGAGTTGCCCGCTGCGGGCCATGGCCGTCAGGTCGACGCCCAGCTGGTCCAGCGTGGGGGTGCGCACGGAGCGCTGGCCAGCCGCGGCGGCGCTGCCGCCGGTGCCGCTGCCAGCGGCGCCGCCCTGCGGCTGCGACTGGGCCAGGATGCGCTGCGTCTCCGCCCGCACCCGCTCCAGGTTCACGCCCAGGCTCTCCAGGACGCCGGCGGCAATGCCTTCGCCCTCCCGCACCAGGCCCAGGAGCAGGTGCTCCGTGCCGATGTAGGAGTGCTGGAGGCGGCGCGCCTCGTCCACGGCGAGTTCGATGACCTTCTTGGCGCGCGGGGTCAGGCCGATCTCACCGGACGACTGGCGGGCGC
>PHBR01000141.1 GCA_002840675.1 Chloroflexi bacterium HGW-Chloroflexi-9 | reverse complement strand
CCCCCGCGCGCTGAGGTGCGTCCGTTCGGCCCACCGAGCGCGCCCCGCGAACCTCGGGGTTCCCTCAGGGAGAGGGTGGGGTAGTCCCCAATACGGAAGCCGCGTCCCCCGCCGAACAATGGTCTCCGGCGCCCCGCGCACCCGCGCACCGCCGTGGAGGCCTTCCATGATCCGTGTGACCCGCCTGGACCGCAGCCAGTTCTACCTGAACGCAGAGCTCGTCCAGAGCGTTGAAAGCACCCCGGACACCCACGTCGTGCTGATGAACGGTCACTCCTACGTGGTGCGCGAGACGGACACGGAGATCGTGGACGCCATCCTTTCCTACCGGCGAGCCGCGTATGGCGGCGGTGTCTCGCGCCCACCGATGGTCCTGGTCCAGAGCGAGGCGGAGTAGCACATGGGCGCGACGACGATCGCAGGACTGGTGATTGCCGCTATCGGCATCCTCGGTGGCTACGTCATCGAGGGTGGTTCGATTTCGTCGCTGATCAACCTCCCCGGTTTCATGATCGTGGTGGTCGGCACGCTGGGCGCCACCGTCGCCTCCTTCCCGCCGTCGCTGGTAAAGAGCATCCCCACCTCGTACCTGCGCGCCCTGAAGGGCGGCGGCGGTGCTGAGCCGGCGGAGATGGCGGAACGCCTGGTCCACATGGCCGACAAGGCCCGCCGCGAAGGCTTGCTTTCGCTGGAGGAGGACGCCCAGAACGTGGGCGACGACTTCGCGAAGAAGGGCCTGATGCTGATGATCGATGGCACCGACGCCGAGGCGCTGAAGTCGATCCTGGAGATCGAGATCGACGGCGCGGTCGCCCGTGAGGCGGAGAAGGCGGAGGTCTTCAAGGCCGGCTCCGGCTTCGCCCCCACCCTGGGCGTGCTGGGCGCGGTCATGGGCCTGATCACGGTGCTCGGTGGCCTCGGTGGCGACGTTGCCGCGCTGGGCCACGGTATCGCCGTCGCGTTCGTCGCCACGTTCTACGGCGTGGGTGTCGCGAACGTCATCCTGCTGCCGATGGCGATGAAGCTGAAGGCGATTGCCGGCGAAGAGCGCATCGTCCGGGAGATGATCCTGGAGGGTGTCCTCTCCATCCAGGCGGGCGACAACCCGCGCATCGTCCGCGAGAAGCTCCAGTCTTACCTGGCGCCGGAACTCCGCACTGCGGAAGAGGACGAGGGCGGCTCTGCCACCATCGCCGCCCGGCAGGCCGCATGAGCCGGAAGTCTGGCCCTCACGAAGAACATCCGGACGAACGCTGGGTCATCTCCTACGCGGACCTGGTCACGCTGCTCTTCGGCTTCTTCATCATCCTGTACGCCACCGCCGACGCGAACGAGGTCAAGATGGAGGCCCTCGCGCGCGGACTCTCTGACGCTTTCAACGTCAGCGTGAAGGATGGGTCCGTCGGCGGCTCGATCTTCGAAGACGGCACCGGGATTGTCCCCGGCCAGTCCGATGTCGGTTCGCTGGAACTCGACCTGGACCTGGTGCAGCGCCTTATCCAGGAGGAGTCTGCCCGGGCCGGCCTGCAGGGGCAGATCAAGGTCTCGCGGGAGGACGACAGCATCGTCATCCGGCTGGCGGACAACCTGGTGTTTCCGTCCGCCAGCGCCGACATCCGCCCGGAAGCACGTGCGCTCCTGGCGATCGTCGCGAAGGCGCTGAACAGCACGGGGAACGAGGTCCGCGTGGAAGGCCACACGGACAACATCCCGCTCATCACAGACAAGTACCCGTCCAACTGGGAACTCTCGTCAGCCCGCGCGACTGCCGTGCTGCGGCTGCTCACGGAGGACCTGGGCGTGTCGCCCGGCCGCGTCTTCGCAGCCGGCTACGGCGAGTTCCGGCCGATCGCCGAAAACCGGACGCCGGAAGGGCGCGCACTCAACCGGCGCGCCGACATTGTGATCCTTTACCCGCCCGTCCGGATCCAGGGCGCGGGTGCAGCCGGTGGGAGCCGCTGAATGAGCAAGCCGATCATCCTCGCCGTTGGTGGTGCCGTCGCCGGTGTCGCCGTCGCGTTTGCACTCTTCACGTTCGTCCTCGGCGGGTCGGGAGAAGCCGCCCCGGTGGCGGAGCCCACGGTCGTGAGCGTCCCCGGGAAGCTGGGGCCACACATCACGCTCGCGGATCGCGTCTTCAACCTCCGCACCGATGGCGGCTCGCAGATCTACCTGAAGCTCCAGACGGCCATCGAGTTCGAGACGAAGGATGCGGCCTGGGCGCACGTACTGACGGGCTGCGGCGCGTCCGCTCCCCATGGCGCCGACCTCCGCTCGGGGGGCGACCTGATGGTGTCCTCCGTCCCCGGCGGGCAGGGCCCGCGCCGGGCGGTGGAGGCGGGCGCCGCAGAGGACCCGTGCGTGGCGGAGCAGAAGCACCTCCTCGCCGAGTTCGAGAAGCAGATCGGGACCGGCCGGCAACTGCTGGAGGACGCGATCACCACCATCGTCACCGCCCATACGCCGGCCGAACTGGCGACCACCGAGGGCAAGGAGGCGTTGAAGGCAGAGATCCTGCACGCCGCCGAGGAGATCTTCCACGGTGAGCCCAGCCCCACGCGCGTGCTCTTCCTGAACTTCATCACCCAGTAGGACTGAGACGCCGCCCGTGACATCGGGCGGTCGGAGATACGGCCATGGCAGAACAGGGTGCGTTGTCCCGGTGGGAGATCGAGGCGCTGCTCAAGGGCATTCCGGCTGAGGAGGCCGTGGAGCCCGCGGACAGCGCTCAGCCCTCCGCGCCCGAGCGGTCGCTGACCCGCGTCATCAAGGCGTACGACTTCCGTCGCCCCGACAAGTTCTCCAAGGAGCAGTGGGCAACGCTGCAGGCGATGCACGAGCATTTCGCCCGCATGCTCGGCGCCTCCTTCTCGTCGCGCCTGCGCACGCTCGTCACGATCCGACTTTCGAGCATCGACCAGGGGCTGTACGAGGAGTGGCAGAGCCAGGTCCCGAACCCGACGGTCTGCTACGTCCTGTCGCTGGCGCCGCTCTCCGGCAACATCGTGGTCGAACTGAACCTGGACATCGCCGCGGAGGTGGTCGACCGGCTGCTGGGCGGCACGGGCACCCTGCTTGACCGCTCGCGCGAACTGGGTGAGGTGGAGGTGGGGCTGTTGCGCACCTTCTCCCGCAACATCAGCAACGCGCTGCAGGAGATGTGGGCGAACGTCCGTCCAATGGAGCCCACGCTCCAGGATCTGGGCCAGGACGCCAGCCTGATCCAGGTCGCCGCCCCCACCGACGTGGTGCTGACCGCGTTCTTCGAGGTCAGCGTGGCCGGCCATATGGGCGCCATGTCGATCTGCGTCCCCTACACAGTGATTGAACCGATCGCCCCGGCGCTGTCCGCGCAGGTGTGGATCGCGTCCTCGCACCGCCAGGCGCTGACGGACGAAGAGCGCCACACCATGGAGCACCTGATCGGCCGCAGCCGGTTGGACGTCAGCGTTCGCCTCGGCGGTGTCGACCTGCCCGCGCGCTCGATCGTCGGCATTGCGGAGGGCGACACGTTCATCCTGGACGCCCGCCTCGGACGCCCACTGGAGGTGCTCGTTGGCGAGCACGTCCGCTTCCTCGGCCTGCCGGGCGTCGTCGGAAACCACGTCGGGGTGCAGGTGTCCGAAGTCGTCCAGGAGGAGACATTCGGGTTCCTCGGCCGCAAGCCGATGAACCTGCCGTCCCCGCCGGGTACCCCCGTGGTGACCATCTCACCGCTGATCCAGCCACTCACCACGTCCGCCGGCGATGCCGCCGGCGACGCGTAGTTCGCGCTCAGACCGCACTGACGGAGGACCATCGTGGCCCAGGACTTCCCACCGTTCGCTGAAGGCGTGCCGCCCGAGGTCGCCGAACTCCTGACGGCCCGCGGGGCCGGTCTCGCGGACCTCGGCACCCAGTTGCGGGAAACCGCGCTGGTGGGCATCGAGAGCCTTGCCGGGCAGCGCATGGTGCTCCAGGGCGTGTCGCTGGGGGTCACCGACCCCGCGGCGATCGAGTCCGAGTTCTCCGCGCTGGAGCACATGGGCTTCGAGGTCCGCCTGGCGCTCGCCCCCGGCGTCTCACTTCCCGCAGCGATCCTCATCTCCCTGGCCGACCTGGGCGCGCTCCTCCCGATGGACACCGGCGACGGCGACCTGGCCGACCCGGCGGTCGCAGCGGAGCACGCCGACATCGTCGCGTCGGCGATGCGTGAATTCCTCGACCTGGTGTCGGTGGCGCTCGGCGGTGACGCGCTCGCCGGCGTGGAGGTCTCACTCGCGAGCCAGCGGGTGGGCGCCGCGCAGGAGACGGCGGAGTTGCTGGCCGGCGCCGCGGATGGGCTGTCGCTGGTCCGCGTGGACCTGGAGTTCCAGGCGAACGGCGCTTCATCGCATGTGGTCGTCGTGGCGCCTGCGGCACTCCTGGATGTCCTGATTGGCGATGTCGCCGCAACGCTGCCGTCTCCGGCGTTCGCCGGGATCGGGCGGGACGCCGGCTCCATGGCTCAGGAGGACGCGCCCGTCAGTAACATCTCCCCGCTTCGCCCGGCCGGCGGTGGCGCAGCCACACCGTCCGATGATGTGGATGTGCACCCGGTGCGCTTCCCGCCGCTCCCGGAGGGCCGTCCGGCGCCGCTGCACTCGCCGCGCGCCTTCGACCTGATCATGGATGTCTCCATGCGGGTGACGGTGGAACTCGGGCGGTCGTCCATGACCGTGGAAGAGGTGCTGTCGCTCGGCCCCGGCTCCGTGGTGGAACTGAACAAACTCGCCGGCGAGCCGGTGGACGTGCTGGTCAACGAGCAGTTGATCGCGCGCGGCGAGGTGGTGGTGGTGGACGAGAACTTCGGCGTGCGCGTGACGGAGATCGTCTCGCCGCGCCGCCGCGTCCAGGCGATGGGGGCGTAGCGATGTCCCGCGCCCAGCACTCCCCCCGCGTCCGCACCGCGCGCCGAGCCGCAGCCGTCGCGGTCGGCGTTGTCTCCGCGCACCTGCTCCGCACCGTGGCTTTCGCGCAGGAAGCCGCCACGGAGGTTGTGGAGGTCGGTGGCGGCGTCTCATCGTTCGGGCTCGGGGACTGGGTGGGGCTGGTGCTCCGCCTGGGCCTGGTGCTGGGCGTGATCTGGGGCGCGGTTGCGGCGATGCGCTGGTATGTCCGTCGCACGCAGGGTGTGGGCGGCCGCGGGGCACTCGCGGCGCTCGAGGTGATCGAGACGCACGCGCTCGGCCCGAACCGCGCGCTGCACCTGGTGCGCCTCGGCGACCGCGCGGTGCTCGTGGGCGCGACCCCGGAGCGCATCACCAGCCTCATGACCGTGGACGACCCGGAGGAGGTGCGCCGGTTGTCCGAGCGCCCGGAAGCCTCCAGTCGCCGCTCGCTCTCCGCTTCCCCGGCCGGCTCGCTCAGCGGCGCCGCCAGCACGCTCGCCGGGTCGCGCGCGAACGCGGACGCCTCGCCCCGTGCGAAGCAGGGCACGCGCCCCTCGCCGTTCGAGGCGATGACCGCCGGCCTGGCCGCCTTCCGGGAGATGATCCCCTCGATGCCGTCGCGTCCGCGCGCGGATGTTCGGTCAGACGAAGACGACGAGTTCGAGGAGTTCGAGGGTGACGCGATC